>NZ_JBFBJK010000012.1:81285-283315 GCF_040686095.1 Streptomyces sp. NPDC086554 | reverse complement strand
TGTACTCACCCTCTCGGGCTTTCCTCCGGGCGCTTCCCTTCGGTGTTTCGTTCTTGCGTTTCCGACTCTATCAGACTCTTTCGTGTCCGATTTCCTCGGTGCCTTTCAGGTTTCCGCTCCGGCCTCTCGGCCTTTCGCGTTTCCCTTTCCGGCGGTTCCGACTCTATCAGATCCTTTCGGGCCTGATTTCCAGTCAGTGGCCACCCGGCGGAGCCGGATGTTTATGCCGTGCCTTCCCGGCTGTTGGGCCGTTCCGACGAGTGAGACTTTAGCGGATTCCTGGCTCCCGACCTAATCGGGGGCGTCCTTTCGAACGCGGATTCCTCATTTCGCAAACACGCATGAAAACGAACGGACGACGGGTCAGCAAAGAGACACGACGTCGATCGCTTGAATGGTTGTTGCGGAATGGCTGCCCCGGGGACCGACCAAGTGGTCGACGCTCACGTCGGGGCAACTCGGAGAACACTACGTATCCGGTCAGGGCATGTCAACCCCACGCCACGGCGCCTCTCACGGGCTACGGTAGGAGGCGTGACTACGCATGCGCACACCCAACTGTGGTGGGCCGCCTGAGGGCGGCCGTACATACGCATGTACTCAACGGCCGCCGCCTCGGCGGCCGTTCGTGTTTCTCCCCCTGGAGGACCCGGAGCCCGGCCGTCGGGCCGGCGGGCCTGATCAGGAGGTAGAGAGATGACGCGGATCTTCAGTGGGGTCAAGCCGACGGGACATCTGACCCTCGGGAACTACCTGGGTGCCGTACGCCAGTGGGCAGAGGTCGACCAGCACCGGGCCGAGGCGCTGTTCAGCGTCGTCGATCTGCACGCCCTGACCGTGGAGCACGATCCCGGCCGGGTGCGCAGGCTCAGTAGGCAGGCGGCGACGCTGCTGCTCGCGGCGGGGATCGATCCCGAGCGGGCCACCGTGTTCGTACAGAGTCATGTGGATGAGCACGCCCGGCTCTCGTATCTGCTGGAGTGTGTCGCGACGGACGGCGAGATGCGGCGGATGATCCAGTACAAGGAGAAGTCCGTGCGGGAGCAGGCCCGGGGCGGGAGTGTGCGGCTTTCGCTGCTCACCTATCCGGTGCTGATGGCGGCGGACATCCTGGCGTACGGGGCGGACGAGGTGCCGGTCGGTGACGACCAGACGCAGCACGTCGAGCTCACCCGGGATCTGGCGGTGCGGTTCAACCAGCGGTACGGGCAGACGTTCGTGGTGCCGCGGGCCACGAATCCCAAGGTGGCTGCGCGGGTCATGGATCTGCAGGATCCGACGTCGAAGATGGGCAAGTCCCACGAGGCCGGGGCCGGGATCGTCTATCTGCTCGATGAGCCCGATGTGATCCGGAAGAAGATCCTGCGTGCTGTCACGGACAGCGGGAGCGAGGTCGTCTACGACCGGGAGGCCAGGCCGGGGGTCTCGAATCTGCTGGAGATCCTTGCCGCTTGTGAGGGTGGGAACCCAGACGGCTTGAGCGGTGTATATGAGTCGTACGGAGCTTTGAAGAAGGACACCGCCGAGGCCGTGGTGGAGCTGCTCAGGCCCGTGCAGGAGAGGCACAAGGAGCTGGTTGCGGATCCCGCGTATGTAGAGGAGGTGTTGCGGCGGGGGGCCGAGCGGGCGAGGGGGATGTCCAGGCCGACGGTGGACGCCGCCTATCGCGCGATCGGTCTGCTGCCGCCGGTGAACGAGGCGCGGTAGGCACGTGGGCTGGTGGTGAGGCGCGAGGCGAAGTGCTGGCGCATCGTGACCTCACTGCCGAAGCCCGCGCGGCGTGCCACTTCGGGCATGGGCAGGTCGGTGCGTTCAAGGAGCTTCTGCGCGGCCGCGAGGCGCTGGTCCAGTAGCCAGCGCAGTGGGGTGGTGCCGGTGGCCGCGGTGAAGTGACGGGCGAAGGAGCGCGCCGACATGCCTGCCCGGGTGGCGAGGTCGGTGACGGTGAGCGGTTCGTGGAGGTGACGGAGGGCGTATTCGCGTACGGAGGCGAGGGCATCGGCGTCGCGGTCGGCTCGCGGGGTGGGGTGCTCGATGAACTGGGCCTGGGTGCCGGTGCGGAAGGGGGCGGTGACCATCGAGCGGGCGATGGTGGCGGCTGTTTCCGAGCCGTGGGCCGTGCGGACCAGGTGCAGGCAGAGGTCGATGCCGGCGGCGGTGCCTGCGGCGGTCCAGATGTTGTCGTCCTCGATGAAGAGGGCGTCGGGTTCGACGGTGACGAGGGGGTGATGGGTGCGGAGCAGGTCGACGAGGTTCCAGTGGGTGATTGCTCGGCGGCCGTCGAGGAGGCCTGCCTGGGCGAGGGTGAAGGCGCCGCCGCAGAGTGCCGCGATGGTGATGCCTCGGGTGTGGGCATCACGGAGGGCCTTTAGGAGGGGGGCCGGTGCGGGGGTGACGTGGTCGTCGAGGCCGGGGACGACGATCAGGTCGGTGGCGGTCAGGCGGGTGAGCCAGGTGAGGGTGCGATCGGGGGTGAGGGTGAGGGCGCCGCGCATCGGTACGGGTGCGGGGTCGGCGCCGACGCGGCGGAGGTCGAAGGGGGGTACGCCTCGGTCGGTGCGGTCGGTGCCCCAGACCTCGGTGATGACGGAGACGTCGAAGGCTCGGATGCCGGGGAAGGCGAGCAGGGCGATGCGTTGCGGAGTGGGGGTGTCGGAAGGCTGGGGCACGGAGGCAGTAAACCATCGATCGATGGCTTTCTCTCCTCTGGGGCGAGGAGTCTCGCGGCGGCAGGATCGTCGTCATGGAGATCGCAGAGAACGCAGCGCTGGTCGTGGTGGACGTGCAGAAGGGTTTCGAGGAGGAGGAGTACTGGGGGCAGCGGAACAACCCGGGGGCCGATGGGAACATCGCCTCGCTGATCGACGCCTGGCAGGCCACGGGGCGTCCGGTCGTCTTCGTACGGCATGACTCACCGAAGCCGCAGTCGCCGCTGCGGGCCGGGTACGAGGGCAACGACTTCAAGGAGTACGTCGAGGAGCGGCGTGGGAAGGGGGCGGGGGCGGAGCTGTTCGTGACGAAGGCCGTGAACTCGGCCTTCTACGGGACGCCGGATCTGGACGCCTGGTTCAGGGCGGAGGGGATCTCGCAGTTCGTGGTGGCCGGGATCCAGACCAATATGTGCGCGGAGACGACGGCGCGGATGGGAGGGAATCTGGGGTACGAAGTGCTGTTCGCGCTGGATGCCACGTACACGTTCGACCTGGAGGGGCCGTTCGGTTGGCGACGCGGCGCGGAGGAGTTGGCGCAGGCCTCGGCGGTTTCCCTGCACGGTGGGGGCTTTGCGCGGGTGGTGACGACGGCGGAGGTCGTCGCCGGGGCGGAGTGAGGTCGCCGGGGGAGTGAGGTCGCCGGGGGCGCGGGGTCCCCGGCGCCGAGGGGGTCAGGTGTTGTTGCCGGAGGCCAGTTCGCGGCTGCGGTCGCGGGCGGCTTCGAGGGCGGCGATGAGGGCAGCGCGTACGCCGTGGTTCTCGAGTTCGCGGATGGCGTTGATCGTGGTGCCGGCGGGGGAGGTGACGTTCTCGCGGAGCTTGACCGGGTGTTCGCCGCTGTCGCGGAGCATCACGGCGGCGCCGATCGCGGCCTGGACGATCAGGTCGTGGGCCTTGTCGCGGGGCAGGCCGAGGAGGATGCCGGCGTCGGTCATGGCTTCGACGAGGTAGTAGAAGTACGCCGGTCCTGAGCCGGAGAGGGCGGTGCAGGCGTCCTGCTGGGTCTCGGGGACGCGCAAGGTCTTGCCGACGGCGCCGAAGATCTCCTCGGTGTGGGCGAGGTGGGCGGCGGTGGCGTGGCTGCCTGCGGAGATGACGGACATGCCTTCGTCCACGAGGACCGGGGTGTTGGGCATGACGCGGACGACGGGGGTGTTGTCGGCGAGGCGTTCTTCGATGAAGGAGGTGGTGATGCCGGCGGCGGCGCTGATGACCAGGCGGTCGGGGGCGACGTGCGGGGCGAGTTCGTCGAGGAGGCGGCCCATGTCCTGCGGCTTGACGGCCAGGATGAGGGTGTCGGCCTGCTTGGCTGCCTCGGCGTTGCTGACGGGGTCGACGCCGTAGCGGGTGCGGAGTTCCGCGGCTCGTTCGGCGCGGCGGGTGGTGACCAGGAGGTCGGCGGGGGCCCAGCCGGCCCTGATCATTCCGCTGAGGAGGGCTTCGCCGATCTTGCCGGTGCCGAGGACTGCGACGGGCTGGGGCATGTGTGGGTCACCCTCCAGGTGCGGGTCAGCTGTTCGGCCAGCGGGACCGGCGGCTGTGCGGGGCGCCGGTTCGGCTGGGTGGGGTCATCCTCGCATTGGTGTGGGTCAGGCCGTGCGGCGGCGGAGGGTGGCGGCGCCCAGGGCGAGGACGAGTACGGCACAGCCGGCGACGATGACGACGTCGCGTACGAAGTCGCCGGTGACGGAGGCGTGGCGGAGGACTTCGTTCATGCCGTCGACGGCGTACGACATGGGCAGGACGTTGGAGGTCGCCTCAAGGACCGGCTGCATCTGGTCGCGCGGGGTGAACAGGCCGCAGAGGAGGAGCTGGGGGAAGATCACGGCCGGCATGAACTGGACTGCCTGGTACTCGGAGGCCGCGAAGGCCGAGACGAAGAGGCCGAGCGCGGTGCCGAGCAGAGCGTCGAGGAGGGCGACGAGGAGCAGCAGCCAGGCGGAGCCGGTGACGTCGAGGCCGAGGGCCCAGAGGGCGAGGCCGGTGGCGAGGACCGACTGGATGACGGCGAGGGTGCCGAAGGCGATGGCGTAGCCGACGATCAGGTCGCCCTTGGCGAGGGGCATCGCGAGGAGGCGTTCGAGGGTGCCGGAGGTGCGTTCGCGCAGGGTGGCGATGGAGGTCACCAGGAACATCGTGATGAGGGGGAAGATGCCGAGGAGCGAGGCGCCGATGGAGTCGAAGGTCTGCGGGCTGCCGTCGAACACGTAGCGCAGGAGCAGCAGCATCACGCAGGGGACCAGGAGCATCAGTCCGATGGTGCGGGGGTCGTGGAGGAGCTGTCGCAGGACGCGGGCCGCGGTGGCGAGGGTGCGGTAGGTGTTCATCGGGGGCTCCTGCTGGGGTCGCTCTGGGCAGCGTTTGCCTGGTCCACCAGGTGGAGGAAGGCCGCTTCGACCGTTTCGCAGCCGGTGCGGGTGCGAAGGGCGTCGGGGGTGTCGTCGGCGAGGAGTTCGCCTTCGCGCATCAGGAGGAGGCGGTGGCAGCGTTCGGCCTCGTCCATGACGTGTGAGGACACGAGGATCGTGGCGCCGCGGTCGGCGGCGATGTCGTGGAAGAGGTTCCACAGGTCGCGGCGGAGTACGGGGTCCAGGCCGACGGTCGGCTCGTCGAGCACGAGGAGCTCCGGCGTGCCGAGCAGGGCCACCGCCAGGGAGACGCGGCTGCGTTGGCCTCCGGAGAGGTGTCCGGCCAGGGAGTCGGCGTGGGAGGTGAGGGCCACGTCGGAGATGGCTCGGGTGACGGTGTCGTGGCGGCGTTGTGCGGCGGGGCCGGGGCCGGGGTCGAGGATGGCGGCGAAGTAGTCCAGGTTCTGGCGGATCGTCAGGTCGTCGTAGACCGAGGGGTCCTGGGTCACGTAGCCGATGCGGGAGCGGAGTTCGCGGGCGCCGGCGGGGCGGTCGAGGACGTTCAGGGTGCCGGTGACCTTGGCCTGGGTGCCGACGACTGCGCGCATCAGGGTGGATTTGCCGCAGCCGGAGGGGCCTAGGAGGCCGGTGATCTGGCCCGGGGGAACGGTGAAGGTGAGGTTGCGGAGGACTTGGCGGGGGCCTCGGGTTACGGAGAGGTCCTTTGCCTCGATCGCGGGTGGGTTGTTATTCATCATGCGATGATTATTGCTTGCCGGAGGGCAGGGGCGTCAAGGGGTGGCCCTTCTGAGGTTCGGCACTCCGCGGCTTTGGGTGCGCTGCGGTCGGCCGCCGCCTGGGGCTTTGGGGTTCGGTACTCGGCGGGTGGGCACAACGGGGCGGCCGCGGGGCCTCACTTGAGGGACGCCGGCGCTCGACCGTGCTCGCGTCCGCGGAGTAGCTGTTCAGTGCGGCGGCGGTGGACCGGCTGCACCGGCCGCACCGGCTGCACCGGGGGGCCGCGTACCGACTACGACAAGGAATTCATTGCGCAGGGCTCGTGCATGCAGGCTGCAAGCTGGTTCCCGTACGGGAGTTGGGGCCCTTGTGGCGTGCGCATCGCGGTGAGGGGGTGGTGCTCGGAGTGAGGTGACTGCTGTGGCGATCGTGGCGACGAAACTCTTCGATGGGGTGCGCGTTGGGCTCGCGCTCGCCGTCGGGAAATCGTACGAGTCACGGGCAACGCCACCTTCTTGCGGCTGCCGAAGCTTCTCGACGCGTTGGACGCGTTGGAGGCGCTGCCGGTCGGCCGAGCGGTCCGCCTTGATCTTGGCGGGCTGCCGCATGTGGATCACGCGTGTGCGGCCGCGCTGGAGGGGTGGGCGGCGGCAGGCGGCTTCGGATGCGGCTCAGAAGGAGGAGCGGGTCGCCACCGGCAGGTCGACGGCGTAACTCCGGCACCCTGTTACCCCTTGCGCTTCTTCCGGGACGGATTGCCCGTGCGGCGGGACGTGCGCTTTGCGTACTGCTCGCGGGCCGTCTCGTACTCCTCGCGGTGGAGCTTTTCGCCGGGGGCCTCGGTGAGGGAGCGGAGGAAGTAGGCGAGGAGGGAGCCGATGAAGCCGATGGTCATCAGGCCGCGCATCGATGACTGGGACGCCGGGTCGTGGCGTCGGGTGAAGCCGTCCCAGGTGCGCCGGAAGGCGATCGCGCTGCAGATCGCGAACATGACGACCATCAGGACGTTCACGAACGTGCCCACCTCGGCGATCGCCATGCCCTCGTACGCGAAACGCAGCACGAAACAGCCGGCCACGGCCGCGAGGAGCGAGCCGGCCGCGGCTCCGGCGCGGCGCGCGGCGTAACCGTCGTCGTGGGCGACCCAGGTCGTGCCGAAGAAGCGGAGGGGCTCGGGCTGCGGGCCTGGGGCGGTCGCGGCCGTCGCGGCCGTGCGGTCGGGGGTGCTGGAATCTGCGCTCACCCTCCGAGTATCGCCCGGCGTGGCCGCGGTGCGGGCGCAGGGCGGCACGGGCCGGGCGCGCCCTATTCGTCCCCCGCCTTGCCCTGCCGTACCGCTCGGCAGCTAGTTTGTGCGGCAGGACAGGTAAACGGGCTCATGCGGCAACCGGTGCACGGGGGACAGGGAGGTCGGGGAGAGTGTCGCTGCGCGGAGGTGACCCAGCCGAGATCGGCGGCTATCCGCTCGAGGCGCGGCTCGGTTCGGGCGGCATGGGCACGGTCTTTCTGGCGCGTACGGCTTCGGGGCGGCCCGTGGCGATCAAGCTGATCCACCAGCAGTTCGCCGGGGACGAGGAGTTCCGCATCCGCTTCCGGCAGGAGGTGGCGGCGGCGCGGCGGGTGAGCGGCGCGTTCACCGCAGCGGTGGTCGACGCGGACCCGGAGGCCGAGCATCCCTGGATGGCGACGGCCTATATAGAGGGGCACACGCTCGCCCAGCGCATCGCCAAGCGGGGCCCGCTGACCGGCGCGGATCTGCGCACGCTCGCCATCGGTCTGACGGAGGCGCTGCGCGACATCCACCGTGCGGGCGTCGTGCACCGCGACCTGAAGCCGTCGAACGTCGTGCTCTCCCCCGAGGGTCCGCGCGTCATCGACTTCGGCATCTCGCGCGCGGCGGATCAGCAGACGCTGACGATGACGGGGCGGGTGATCGGTACGCCGCCGTTCATGTCGCCGGAGCAGTTGCAGGCGCCGCGCGGGGTCGGGCCGCGGTCGGACGTCTTCTCGCTCGGCACCCTTCTTGTGTACGCGGCCACCGGGCAGGGCCCCTTCGACGCGGACAGCCCGTACATGACGGCGTATCAAGTGGTGCACGAGGCGCCGTCGTTGGGATCGGTTCCGGCCGCACTGCGCGAGGTCGTCGAGCCGTGCCTCGCCAAGGACCCGGAGCAGCGGCCCTCCGCCGACGAGCTGCTTGAGCTGCTGCGGGACCTGCCGGTCGAGCTGGGCGACGCGGCCGGGGGCCCGGCGAGTGGCGGCCGTACGCGGGACACGGATACGGAGCATCACCGCGCCGGGGACGAGGACGAGAACGGGGCCGCGCATAAAGACAGGGACAGGGCCGCCGAGAAGCCCGGCGGCACCCTCATCGGCCGTCATCTGCGCCGCCGTTGGCGCCCGGTGCTTGCCGCGGCGCTCGCCGTGGCCGCCATCGGGGGCGGGGTCGCTTGGCTTCAGCTGGACGGGTCCGAAGCGCCTGCCGACGACGGCAAGAGACAGGGACGGACCGTGGCCGCGGCGGGTGTGCCCCTGCCCGAAGGCTTCCACCCGTGGCGCAGGACCGTGCCCAACGGCTCGAACCCCCCGGACGAGCTGCGCTGCGTGCCACGCGGCGACGCGTTGTTCTGCGGGGGCGGGGGTGTCGTCGCGTCCCGGATGCGGATCTCCGACGGCAAGGAGATCTGGAAGGTGAAGAGCGGCGGCGTACCGGTCGAGGGCATGCACATCGTGGGCGTCACGGACGACACGGTCCTCGCCTACCGCCCGCCGACCGACGCGGGCGGGGCGACCAGTGCGACGACCGAGGTCGTGGCACTGGACGCGGAGACCAGCAAGGAGCTGTGGTCCACCGGCTCGGGATCGCAGTCGACGGGCCTGACGGGCCGGACCCAGGACGCCGTCCTTTTCGGCTCGCGCGTCCTGACCGTCGACCCGGAAGGCACCCGCGTCGAGGCGCGCGAAGCCCGCGGCGGTGACGTGCTCTGGTCGACGCCGATGCCTGCGGGCTCGCAGTGCGCCCCCTTCACGGCGGGCGAGCGGCTGTACGCCCTGTGCGCGCCGCAGGCCGAGGTCGACAACCTGGAGCTGAACCACCCGGTCGTGCACACCGTCGACCCCGATTCGGGCGCGCTCGACAAGGGCGTCGCGGTCAAGGGTCCTGTGCAGCCGGTGGGCGGCGACGAGGACGGGCTCGTACTCCTTCATCAGCGCATGAAGGGGCCGGAGTTCCTCGGGTACGACCAGGTGGTGCGGGTCGACACGGAAAGGCGTGACGTGTCGTACCGGCCGCTGCGGACCACGTACGCGGCGACGCCCGGGATGGCCGGCGGAACCGTCTACTTCGCCGGGTCGACCGGGCTTATCAGCGCGGTGGACCCCACGACGGGGCGGCAGAAGTGGGCCCGGCAGACGAACGTGGACAGCGCTTCGGGGCCGGTTGCCGGGGACGGTGTCCTGTACTTCAGCTCGACCAGCGGGCGGGTCGTCGCGCTGTCGCCCGGCGGCAGGACGCTGTGGAACGGCGATCCGCGGGCCGATGGTCTTGGCGGCGGGGTGAACGCGAGTCCGCGCGTGGTGGTTTCGGGGCGGGTCGTGGTGGTGGCCGCCGCCGGGAACACGGTGTTCTCTTTTGACGCGAAGAAGCCGCCGAAGTCCGGGTGAACTTCGGCGGCCTCGGCGGCTTCTTCTCCTTGCGCGGTGTGCTCAGCTCTTTGGACGGTGTACTCAGCAGCGGGGTGCCACGTAGCCGTCGCTGCCCGTGCGGACGTACGTGTCCGAGACGTAGCGGCCGCTGCCGATGCGGTCCCAGATGCTGGAGGTGCCGGTCGGGCCCGTCACCGTCTCGCCCGGGCGCTGGCAGTAGAGCGTCACTCGGGTGCCTGCCGAGAGGCGGCCGACCTTGGCGTAGGAAGTGCCGGGGCCGGAGCGGACGTTGACGTCTGCGGCTATGGGGTACGACTTTGCTGCCGCGGTTTCGATGGCCTCTGCGGTCTCGGGTGCTATGGCGTTCTCGCTCATGCTTCTCTCCCCCGTGAAGCAGGGGCGGCTTGGGGCCGCCCCTGGCTTGTTCGTCACTGGTGTGGACGCGTGGGGGTGGTGGGGCGGTTGCGCGCCACAGCCCCTAACCCAGCTTCGTAACGTCCCGCACCGCTCCCCTGTCCGCGCTCGTCGCCATCGCCGCGTACGCGCGCAGTGCCGCCGAGACCTTGCGCTCGCGGGACTTGGGGGCGTAGAAGCCGCCCAGGGCCTCGCGGCGGGTCGTCAACTCTGCCTCGGGGACGAGGAGTTCGATGCCGCGGTTGGGGATGTCGATGCGGATGCGGTCGCCGTCCTCGACCAGGGCGATCGTGCCGCCGGACGCCGCCTCGGGCGACGCGTGGCCGATCGAGAGGCCCGATGTGCCGCCGGAGAAGCGGCCGTCCGTGACCAGCGCGCAGACCTTGCCCAGGCCGCGGCCCTTCAGGAAGGAGGTCGGGTGGAGCATCTCCTGCATGCCCGGGCCGCCCTTGGGGCCCTCGTAGCGGATGACCACCACGTCGCCCGGCTCGACCTGCTTGTTGAGGATCTTCTCGACGGCCTCTTCCTGCGACTCGCAGACCACCGCGGGGCCCTCGAACGTCCAGATCGACTCGTCGACGCCCGCCGTCTTCACGACGCAGCCGTCCTCCGCCAGGTTGCCCTTCAGGACCGCGAGGCCGCCGTCCTTCGAGTACGCGTGGGCCGCGTCCCGGATGCAGCCGCCCGCGGCGTCCGTGTCCAGGCTGTCCCAGCGCTCCGACTGGGAGAAGGCCTCCGCGGAGGGCTTGCAGCCCGGCGCCGCGTGCCACATGTCGACGGCCTCGGCGGAGGGCGAACCGCCGCGCACGTCCCAGGTGTCCAGCCAGTCCTTGATGGACTTGGAGTGGACCGAGCCCACGTCCTCGTGCAGCAGGCCCCCGCGGTACAGCTCGCCGAGGAGCGCGGGGATGCCGCCGGCGCGGTGCACGTCCTCCATGTAGTACGTGCCGCCGGGCGCCACGTTCGGGGCGACCTTGGCCAGGCAGGGGACGCGGCGCGAGACGGCGTCCATGTCGGCGAGGGTGTATTCGAGCTCGGCCTCCTGCGCGGCGGCCAGCAGGTGCAGGATCGTGTTCGTGGAGCCGCCCATGGAGATGTCGAGCGCCATGGCGTTGTCGAAGGCGGCGTGGGTGGCGATGGAGCGCGGCAGGACCGACGCGTCGTCCTCGTAGTAATAGCGCTTGGTGATCTCTACGACCGTTTCGCCGGCCTTCTCGTACAGCGCCTTGCGGCCCGTGTGCGTGGCGAGCATCGAGCCGTTGCCGGGGAGGGAGAGGCCGATCGCCTCGGTCAGGCAGTTCATCGAGTTCGCCGTGAACATGCCGGAGCAGCTGCCGCAGGTCGGACAGGCGTTCTCCTCGATACGGAGGATGTCCTCGTCCGAGATGCTCTCGTCCACCGCGTCGCTGATCGCGTTGACCAGGTCGAGTTTGCGGACCGTGCCGTCGACCAGTGTGGCCTTGCCGGCCTCCATCGGGCCACCGGAGACGAAGACCGTCGGGATGTTGAGACGCAGGGCCGCGTTCAGCATGCCGGGGGTGATCTTGTCGCAGTTGGAGATGCAGATCAGGGCGTCGGCGCAGTGCGCCTCCACCATGTACTCCACCGAGTCGGCGATCAGGTCGCGGGAGGGGAGCGAGTAGAGCATTCCGCCGTGGCCCATCGCGATGCCGTCGTCCACCGCGATGGTGTTGAACTCGCGCGGGATGCCGCCCGCGGCCTTGATCGCCTCGGAGACGATCCGGCCGACCGGCTGCAGGTGGGTGTGGCCCGGGACGAACTCGGTGAAGGAGTTGGCGACGGCGATGATCGGCTTACGCCCGATGTCCGCGCCGGGTACACCGGAGGCGCGCATAAGGGCGCGGGCGCCCGCCATGTTGCGGCCGTGGGTGACAGTGCGGGACCTGAGCTCGGGCATCGTCGCTCGCTCCTTCAGGGATCTTCGGAGAGACTTCAGAGAGATAAGACTCGACTGTTGTCGAGCGTACGCCGACCCTCCACGATCTGGACAGGCTGTCCGGATGGCGGAACGGCCGTCTCGGTGAGCGGCCTACGAAGAGGACGCGTACGTGCCGGGCTCACGGCCCCGTCAGATGCCCCTGCACCACCGGCGCGATCCGCGCGATGATCACTTCCGGGTCCGCCGACGCCAGCGGCTCCACCTGGATCACGTACCGCAGCATCGCCGTGCCCACGAGCTGCGCGGCCGCGAGCTCCGCCCGCAGCTCCGCGTCCGGCTGGTCGATGCGGCGCGCCACCCTGCCGAGCAGCTGCGTCGCGATGAGGCGGCGGAAGACCGCGGCCGCCGTTTCGTTGTTCACCGCGGAGCGCACGATCGCCAGGAGCGGGACGCGGGTCGCCGGGTTCTCCCAGACGCCGAAGATGAAGCGGGTGAGACGCTCGCCGACCGCGTCGAGCGGGCCCTCCTCGACCGCCGCGGGCGCCTCGAGCGCGGGCGCGAAGGCCACCTCGATCGCCGAGGCGAAGACCTGCTCCTTGGTCCCGAAGTAGTGGTGCACGAGCGCCGAGTCCACCCCGGCCGCCTTCGCGATCCCGCGCACGGAGGTCTTCTCGTACCCACGAGCGGAGAACTCGGTGCGGGCCGCCTCCAGGATCCGGTCCCGCATCGCGGGCCCCTCGGCCGACTGCGTACGCGAAGGACGCCCCCTGCGCCGCGGAGCCGCCGCCCCCTCGCCCTCGCTGCCCCGTGCCGCCGCCGTCACGACCGGGGCACCTGCACCGCGGACGCCAGATGCAGCCGCGTATAGGCGAGGGCCTCGGCGAGGTCGGCCTCACGTTCGGCGCTGGACATCGCGCGCCGGGTATTGACCTCGATGACGACGTGCCCGTCGAAGCCGCTCGTCGCGAGGCGTTCGAGCAGCTCGGCGCAGGGCTGCGTGCCGCGGCCCGGCACCAGGTGCTCGTCCTTGGCCGAGCCCTTGCCGTCGGCGAGGTGGACATGGCCGAGGCGGTCGCCCATGCGGTCGATCATCTGCAGCGCGTCCGTGCGGGCGGTCGCGGTGTGGCTGAGGTCGATCGTGAAGTGGCGGTAGTCGTCCTTGGTGACGTCCCAGTCGGGGGCGTACGCGAGCATCTCGCGGTCGCGGTAGCGCCAGGGGTACATGTTCTCGACAGCGAAGCGGACGTCCGTCTCGTCGGCCATCCGCCAGATGCCCTCGACGAACGCGGACGCGTACTGCCGCTGCCAGCGGAAGGGCGGGTGCACGACGACCGTCGACGCGCCCAGCTTCTCGGCGGCGGCCTGCGCGCGCTGGAGCTTCACCCAGGGGTCCGTGGACCATACGCGCTGCGTGATCAGCAGACATGGCGCGTGCACGGCGAGGATCGGGATCCGGTGGTAGTCGCTCAGCCTGCGCAGGGCCTCGATGTCCTGGCTGACGGGGTCGGTCCAGACCATGACCTCGACGCCGTCGTAGCCCAGGCGCGCGGCGATCTCGAAGGCCGTCGCCGTCGACTCCGGATAGACCGAGGCCGTCGACAGGGCGACCTTCGCATCCGGGATGCGCACCACTGGTTCTGCCACGAGGGACAGCGTACGGGCCCTCGCGCGACGCCGGGGAGGTGGTCTCCCGCAGTGGCCTACGTCACCGGCCTGCCGGTCACGGCCGCACGTCCGGAGTCGCCGGGAGGTGGTCGAGCCTGCGCAGGATCACGCCCTCGCGCAGCGCCCACGGGCAGATCTCCAGCGTCTCGACGCCGAAGAGATCCATTGCGCCCTCCGCGACGAGCGCCCCCGCGAGCAGCTGTCCGGCCCGCCCCTCGGAGACCCCCGGCAGCTCGGCGCGCTCCGCCGCGGTCATCGCGGCCAGCTGCGGAACCCAGTCCTCCAGGGACTTCCGCTTCAGCTCACGCTGTACGTAGAGGCCATCGGCCGAGCGTGCGGCGCCGGCCAGCCTGGCGAGCTGCTTGAACGTCTTGGAGGTCGCCACGACGTGGTCCGGGCTGCCGAAACGGCTGAACTCCCCCACCGTGCGGGCGATCTGGGCGCGCGCGTGCCGCCGCAGGGCCTTCACGTCGTGCGGGGCCGGCGGGTCCTCGGCCAGCCAGGCCGAGGTGAGGCGGCCCGCGCCGAGCGGCAGGCTGACCGCCGCGTCCGGTTCCTCGTCGATGCCGTACGCGATCTCGAGGGATCCGCCGCCGATGTCGATGACCAGGAGCTTTCCCGCCGACCAGCCGAACCAGCGGCGGGCCGCCAGGAAGGTGAGCCGGGCTTCCTCGGCGCCGGTGAGGACCTGCAGGTCGACGCCGGTCTCCTCCTTCACGCGGGCGAGCACCTGGTCCGCGTTGCTGGCCTCGCGGACCGCGGAGGTGGCGAAGGGCAGCAGATCCTCCACGCCCTTGTCCTCGGCCGCCTCGAGCGCGTCACGGACCGTGGCGACGAGGCGGTCGACGCCTTCGGGGCCGATGGCTCCCGCCTCATCGAGGAGTTGGGCGAGGCGCAGGTCGGCCTTGTGCGAGTGCGCGGGCAGCGGGCGCGCGCCGGGGTGGGCGTCCACCACCAGCAGATGCACCGTGTTCGAACCTACGTCGAGGACACCGAGTCTCATATACGGAACGCTACTGCCCGTACGGCGGTCGCTGGTCCTCGGACCGGGTACCGCCCGCATACCCTGGAGTCGTGCCAAAGACGAAAAAGGCGAAGACCGACAAAACGAAGTCGAAGAAGAAGTCGGGGAAGCCGGAGAAGGTGCAGAAGGCCAAGGCGGACGAGAAGGGGCTCGACTTCGCCCGTGCCTGGGTGGAGTTCCCGGATCCCGCGGACGACGAGCAGGTCTTCCGTTGTGATCTGACATGGCTGACCTCTCGGTGGAGCTGCATCTTCGGAAGCGGCTGCCAGGGCATCCAGGCGGGCCGGGCGGACGACGGCTGCTGCACGCTGGGCGCGCACTTCTCGGACGAGGACGACGAGAAGCGGGTCGCCGGGTTCGTGGAGCGGCTCACGCCGGACATCTGGCAGCACCACGACATCGGCACGGAGACCGGCTGGGTGTCGACGGACGAGGACGGCGAGCGCCAGACCCGCCCGTACAACGGCTCCTGCATCTTCCAGAACCGCCCCGGGTTCGCGGGCGGCGCGGGCTGCTCGCTGCACATCCTGGCCCTCAAGGAGGGCCGCGAGCCGCTGGAGACCAAGCCGGACGTGTGCTGGCAGCTGCCGGTGCGGCGGACGTACGACTGGATCGACCGGCCGGACGACACGCGGGTCCTGCAGGTGTCGATCGGGGAGTACGACCGGCGTGGCTGGGGTCCCGGCGGGCACGATCTGCACTGGTGGTGCACGTCGGCGACGTCGGCGCACGGTGCGGGTGATCCGGTGTACGTCTCCTACCGCCCCGAGCTGACGGAGATGATGGGCAAGGCGGGCTACGACCGACTGGCCGAGCTGTGCGAGGAACGACTGGCGTCGCAGCTGCCGCTGGTCGCGCCGCATCCGGCGGATCCTCCTCGGTGACAGAGATCCCTAGCTGCCACTCGGGCTCGGCTCCCCGCTGCCGTCGGTCGGTGACGGGGATGGGTCGCCCGGGTCCGACGGGGTCGGCGTGGGGGTCGGCGTCGGATCCGTAGGAGTCGGGGTCGGCTCCGGGTCCGACGGGGTCGGTGTCGGGTCCGTAGGCGTAGGGCGCGGGATCGGTGCCGTCGGACCCGTCGCACGCCCGTACCCGTCGATCGACACGATCGCCCCCGCGGGGGCGATGGACACCCGCGCGCTCCAGTGCCCCGCGGGCTCACGGTCGTGGTCCACGTACACCCGGATCGTGAGCGTCTCGCCCGGCGACAGCGTCCCGGAGGACCGGCTCAGGTAGAGCCAGGAGGCGCCGGCGCTCGCCGACCAGCGGACCGGCTCGCCCCCGGAGGCCTTCATCGTGATCAGCGTCGTGCCGCCGCTCGGCTGTGCCGCCACGGTGAGGCGGCCGGGCCCCGTCGAGGAGTGCGACGGCGGTGAGCCGCCGCTGATGACCTCTACGGAGACGTCCGGCGAGCGGCTGCCCGCGGTGAACCGCGGATCAGGCGGCGTATGCGCGTTGCCCGCGTTCTCGTAGTCCTCACGGCGCCGGTCGCCGTCCATGTCGCCGGGACCGCCCGCCTCGGTGGCGCTGACGGAGGTGCCGTCCGCGCCTTCCCCGGTCAGCGGCGCCCCTCGGTACGCCGCCCAGAGGGCGAGCACCGGAGCGGCGATCACGGTGGCGACGACCGTCGTCGTCACGGCACGCGCGCGCATCCGGTCGCGGCGGGCCGCGTGGTCCTTGGGGTCCATCGGGAATCCCCGCCGGTCGAAGCGCGGACCGCCGCCACGCGCGCGTGGGACGTGCGCCATCGCCACATGGACGGCGGCGCGCGGCGCCTCGATGACGGGCAGCGCGGCCGCGGAGGCCGCCATGCCGGGCCACGCCCCGGATCCCGCGCGCTCGGCGGTGAGCCGGCAGCGCGGGCAGTCGTCGACGTGCCGGACGAGCTCGCGGCGCAGGGCCGTGCCCAGGAGCAGCTGGTTGTCGCCGGTGAGACGGGCGACGATCGGGCAGGTGCCCGTCTCCACGACGGCAAGCGCGGCACGGGTGCGCTCCACCTCGCAGGCGGCGGACGCGAGCAGGTCGCGGGTCCTGCCGAGGTCGAGGCCGACGACGGCGGCGACCTCCTGCGGGGCGAGCTGATGGCGTACGGCGAGCTCCAGGGCCTCGCGCTGCTCGGGCGTCGTCCCCGCGGCCTCGGGCCAGGCCAGCCGGGCGAGTTCGCGGCGCCGCTGCCGCTGGGTCTCGTCGTCGGGCTGCGCGGCGCCATCGGACGGCTTCGGCGCGGGCGCGACACGGGAGGCGCCCGCTCCGGAGGCGTGCGCGCCACCCTGCCGCTTGCGCCGGGCGGCGGCGAGCGCCCGCAGGCAGACCCAGCGCGCGAGGGCGTACAGCCAGGGCTTGAGTTCGGATGCGGCGACGGGACCGCGCGAGCCGCGGCGCTCGGCGATGGCGAGTACGTCGCCCAGGGCGGTGGTCGCGGCGTCGTGATCGCAGAGGACGGACAGGCAGTACGTGAACAGGCCGTCCAGACAAGGTTCGTAGCGTGCGGGCGGCGCCTGCGGCACCGAGCGGGGCACTACGCGCTGGCGCGCGTCTCTGTGCGCCCGGTGTGCGCCGGTTGCTTGCGTGGGGGATTCCGGCCTGCTGCTCATCACCCGTGCGAAGTTAGGCGGATGATGCCGGGTCCCTCCTCCCTCTTGAGCACATTTAATCCTTACGGGTGAACAGATCCCTCAAAAGGGGACAGGAACCCATGATTCCGTGACCCGCGCGCCCTCGGCATCGGCGCGCGTGCCGCGTTGTCAGTGCTGCCCGCTACGGTTCGGTTCATGGCTCCCCGTACGAAGACGAGCAAGGACCGGCCGTCCTACCGCTGCACCGAGTGCGGCTGGCAGACGGCCAAGTGGCTCGGCCGCTGCCCCGAATGCCAGGCATGGGGGACGGTCGAGGAGTACGGCGCGCCCGCGGTCCGCACCACCGCCCCCGGCCGCGTCACCTCCTCCGCCCTGCCCATCGGCCAGGTCGACGGCCGCCAGGCCACCGCCCGCTCCACGGGCGTACCGGAACTGGACCGCGTCCTCGGCGGCGGCCTCGTCCCCGGCGCCGTGGCGCTGCTCGCGGGCGAGCCGGGCGTCGGCAAGTCGACGCTGCTCCTGGACGTCGCGGCGAAGGCGGCGAGCGACGAGCACCGCACGCTCTATGTCACCGGCGAGGAGTCGGCGAGCCAGGTCCGGCTGCGCGCGGACCGCATCAAGGCGATCGACGACCACCTCTACCTGGCGGCGGAGACCGATCTCGCCGCCGTTCTGGGCCACTTGGACGCGGTGAAGCCGTCCCTCCTGATCCTCGACTCGGTCCAGACGGTCGCATCGCCGGAGATCGACGGGGCGCCGGGCGGCATGGCCCAGGTCCGTGAGGTGGCAGGAGCCCTGATCCGCGCCTCCAAGGAGCGCGCCATGTCGACGCTCCTGGTCGGCCATGTCACCAAGGACGGCGCGATCGCGGGACCGCGCCTCCTGGAGCACCTGGTGGACGTCGTCCTGTCCTTCGAGGGCGACCGCCACGCGCGCCTGCGTCTCGTGCGCGGTGTCAAGAACCGCTACGGAACGACGGACGAGGTCGGCTGCTTCGAACTGCACGACGAGGGCATCACCGGCCTCGCCGACCCCAGCGGCCTCTTCCTCACCCGCCGCGCGGAGGCCGTCCCCGGCACCTGCCTGACGGTCACCCTGGAGGGCCGCCGCCCGCTGGTGGCCGAGGTCCAGGCGCTCACGGTCGACTCGCAGATCCCCTCCCCGCGCCGCACCACATCGGGCCTCGAGACCTCCCGCGTCTCGATGATGCTGGCCGTACTCGAACAGCGCGGCCGCATCTCGGCGCTCGGCAAGCGCGACATCTACAGCGCCACGGTGGGGGGCGTGAAGCTCTCCGAACCGGCCGCGGACCTCGCCATCGCGCTCGCCCTGGCCAGCGCGGCGAGCGACACCCCGCTGCCCAAGAACCTGGTCGCGATCGGCGAAGTGGGCCTCGCGGGCGAGGTCAGACGGGTCACGGGGGTCCAGCGCAGACTGGCCGAGGCGCACCGTCTGGGCTTCACGCACGCCCTCGTTCCCGCCGACCCCGGCAAGGTCCCGCCCGGCATGAAGGTCACCGAAGTCGCCGACATGGGGGACGCGCTGCGCGTGCTTCCGAGATCGCGTCGCAGAGAGGCCCCACGGGAGGAGGAAGACCGCCGGTAGACTTTGCCCTGGTCTCGCCCATCCGTACGAAGCAGTCGTACGGACCGGGGCTTGGACAACCCGCGACCCGAGGAGTGCAGTGGCAGCCAACGACCGGGCGTCAGCTCCCGGCAAAGCCGGTGGAAGCTCCGGTGCAGATGGGCTGATGCGCGCCTCCCTGAGCGCGGTCGCGCCGGGCACGGGCCTGCGCGACGGCCTCGAGCGGATCCTCCGCGGCAACACCGGAGGGCTCATCGTCCTCGGCTGGGACAAGACCGTCGAATCGATGTGCACGGGCGGCTTCATCCTGGACGTCGAGTTCACGGCGACGCGGCTGCGCGAGCTCTGCAAGCTCGACGGCGGCATCGTCATCGACAAAGACGTCACCAAGATCCTGCGGGCGGGCGTGCAGCTCGTCCCCGACCCGACGATCCCCACCGAGGAGACGGGCACTCGGCACCGCACCGCGGACCGCGTCTCCAAGCAGGTGGGCTTCCCCGTCGTATCCGTCTCCCAGTCCATGCGCCTGATCGCGCTGTACGTGGACGGACAGCGCCGCGTCCTCGAGGACTCGGCGGCGATCCTGTCCCGCGCGAACCAGGCGCTCGCCACCCTGGAGCGCTACAAGCTCCGCCTCGACGAGGTCGCGGGCACGCTCTCCGCCCTGGAGATCGAGGACTTGGTGACGGTCCGCGATGTCACGGCGGTCGCCCAGCGCCTGGAAATGGTGCGCCGCATCGCCACGGAAATCGCCGAGTACGTGGTGGAGCTCGGCACCGACGGCCGTCTACTCGCCCTCCAGCTGGACGAGTTGATCGCGGGCGTCGAGCCGGAGCGCGAGCTGGTGGTCCGGGATTACGTACCGGAGCCGACCGCGAAGCGCTCCCGCACGGTGGACGAGGCGCTCTTCGAACTGGACGCGCTGAGCCACGCGGAGCTGCTCGAACTGCCCATCGTGGCACGGGCGTTGGGGTACACCGGCTCCCCCGAGGCGCTGGACTCCGCGGTCTCGCCGCGGGGCTTCCGCCTCCTTGCGAAGGTGCCGCGCCTGCCGGGCGCGATCATTGACCGTCTTGTCGAGCACTTTGGCGGACTGCAGAAGTTGCTCGCTGCGAGCGTCGATGATCTGCAGACGGTGGACGGGGTGGGTGAAGCTCGGGCCCGGAGTGTTCGCGAGGGGCTTTCGCGGCTGGCCGAGTCGTCGATCCTGGAGCGGTACGTCTAGAGCGCTGCAGGGTAACGGGTGGGTGGTTGGGGAAACCCCGCGCGGAGCGCGGAAAGAACCACCCACCGGGCGGCCAGCCGCCCGTCAGCCCTCTTCAAGCACGAACGACGCCTGTGCCGTCCCCAGGCCCGGCGACTTGGCCTCGACGAGATACGTACCCGGCTTCGCGCTCCCGGCAGACGGCGTCGCGCACTGCGGCTCGCTCCCCCGGCGGTCCCACTCCACGGTGTGCGTGACGCGCCCGTCCCCCGGCACCCGAAGCAGCAGGCTCCCGCCGCCCGCAGGGCAGTCCGCCGACGACCAGATCTCCTTGTCGCCCTGGGCCTGAGTGATCGTCAGGACCGTTTGCCTGCCGCCGAGATCCACCTTGCAGGCCTTGCCCGCACTGTTCAGGGCGATGATCTCGAACTTCGGCTTCTCACCGATCTCGTACGTGTTCTGGACGCTGCGCAGCTTCAACTTCACATCGCCGCTCACACAGTCGGGCAGCCGCGACCCCGCGGGCAGCTGGCCGCCCGCGCCGCCACCGCCCTTGGCGCCGTCGTCCGACCCGCTGCCGTCACCGCCGCCGGAACCGCCGCCGGAACCGCCGTCGGAGTCACCGGAGCCCGAGCCGTCGCCTGAACCGCCCGAGCCCGAACCGCCTCCGGAGCCCTCGCCGTCCGACTCGTCGCGCCCGCCCGGGTGTTCACTGATGGCGGGCCCTGAACCGGAGGGTCCTGGCGTGATGGACGTGGCGGGCCCGGTACCGGACGGCCCGTCCGCGGTGTTCTTCCCGCCCCCACCGCCCAGGGTGAGCACCCACACGACGAGGAGTGCGAGCAGCCCGACAAGGGACAGCAGAACGGCCCTCCGACGCCAGTAGATGGTGGAGGGAAGCGGCCCGACCGGATTGCGCAGAGATCCCACGGCCCAAACCTTACGAGAGATCCGCGCCTTCTCCTGCCCCACCCGCCGCCCCGGGCAACAAAGTTTACGGATCATCATCCCGGAATGAGTCACTCCGCATCTCGGAATGAGTCACTCCGCTTCCCCAAGTGCCCCTCGATGCCCGCCTCACCCCTGTCTGTCGTCAGGGGTCATCACAGGTCGATCGCCGGATGTGACGATTCGGGCCCACTCCGTACCGTCCGTAATCATGGACACCATGACCGACGATCTCTACCGCGACATCACCGACTTCGCCCACGACACCCCGACCTGGGTGCAGCACACCGCCGAGGCGTGGACGGAACTCGGCCTGCTCCTCTTCGGCGTGCTCTTCATAGTCGCCTGGTGGCGCTCCCGGCGCGGTGACCCGCGCGCTGTCGCGATAGCGGTGCTCGCCCCGCTTGCCACCGCGGTGGCGTATGTGTGCAGCGAGTTGATCAAGTCGGGGATCGACGAGGAGCGCCCGTGCCGTGCGGTCTCCGGGGCGCTCGCGCCGCTCGTCGCGTGCCCGCCGCACGGCGACTGGTCCTTCCCCAGCAACCACTCGACGATCGCAGGCGCCGCGGCCGTCGGCCTTGCCGTCGCCTGGCCGCGCATCGCCGCGCTGACGCTGCCGATGGCCGTGCTCATGGCCTTCTCACGGGTCTTCGTGGGCGTGCACTATCCGCACGACGTGGCCGTCGGCCTGATCCTCGGCGCCGCGCTGGCCTTCCTGCTCGTCCGTCTGGCCACCCGTCCCGTGGCGCGGGTCGTCGAGACGATGCGGGGGTCTTCGACCGGGGTCGTCCGGTGGTTCGCCGGCGAAGGGCCTGCGACGTACGCAGCACCGCACGCGCCCGCGTCGCACCGCCGCTGAGGGCTCCGCCGGATCAACAGTGCAGAATCTGCGGGCCGTCTGTGGCTGGTCGCGCAGTTCCCCGCGCCCCTTCGGGGCGCTCAGCCGCCCGCAAGTCCCGCCTCGTAGGCGACGATCGCCGCCTGAACGCGGTTCTTGACCCCGAGCCGGTCGAGGACCGCGCTCACGTACGCCTTCACCGTCCCCTCGACGAGATGCAGCCGGGCGGCGATCTCCGGGTTGGAGAGGCCCTCGCCGACCAGGCCCAGCACCTCACGCTCCCTCGGCGTCAGCGCGTCCGTGCGGGAGCGGGCCTCCGCGCCGCGGCCGACGCGCCGGGCGCCGTAGCCGTCGATGACGTGCCGGGCCACCTTCGGCGAGAGGAAGGCGGCGCCGCCCGCCACCGCGCGTACGCCCGCGATGAGTTCGTGCGGATCGCCGGACTTCAGCAGGAACCCCGTGGCTCCACCGCCGAGCGCCCGTGCGACGTACGCGTCCTCGGAGAAGGTCGTCAGCATCGCGACCGCGGTGCCCGGCACCGTCCGTACGATCTCCTCGCCCGCTGCGAGACCGTCGAGCCCCGGCATCCGGATGTCGAGCAGCGCGACGTCGGGCCGGTGGGCCTGGGCGAGTTCCACGGCCGCGCGCCCGTCACCCGCCTCCGCGACGACCTCGATGTCCTCGCCCGCGCCGAGGATGGCGCGGACGCCCGCGCGGATCATCGCCTCGTCGTCGGCCAGCAGTACGCGGATCACCGCACCCACTCCTTCTCCTCTTCCAGCGCCTTCTCGCGGCCCCCGGCCTTCGGGATCACGCTCTTCTCGACAACAGCCCCGCCCGCGAAGCAGACCCTGAAGTGCTCGACGGTGACGAAGAGTTCACCGCTCGCGCGGTAGTAGCGGCAGTCGGCGCCCTCCGGCGGCGGGCTCGGGGCGCGCTCCTTCGGCGGATCGGACGCGGTCCGGTCCGGCAGCAGCCGCTCGGCCGCGTCCTGCGGCTGTCCGACCCGCAGCCGCGCGTAGTCGGCCGGTTCGAGGACCGAGTGCGAGCGGGAGTACGCGTACCAGGCGAAGGCGCCGCCGACGAGGAGAACGCCCGTGGCGACGGCGGCCCCGAAGGCGAGGACCGTCCGCCGTCTCGCGTACGAGATGACGGATCCGCCCGGCGCGGGGGCGGGGGCGGGGGTGGCGCCCGCTGCGGGGAGCCGTGCGACGACGCGGAAGCCGTCGCCGTGCGGGCCGGCGTCGAGGGTGCCGCCGAGGTCGCCGAGCCGCGCCTTGAGGCCGATGAGTCCCGAGCCGCCGCCGGACGCGGGGGCGGGCCCATCAGCGGGACCGTTGGTCACGGTCACGACGGTCGTGCCCGTGGCCGCGTCCCGCGCGCTCTCGACCGTCACCGGGGCGCCGGGGGCGTGCCGGGCGGCGTTGGTGAGGGCTTCCTGGACGACTCGGTGGACGGTGCGTTCGGACTCCGTCCCGGTCAACTCGGGGCGCGACGCGTCACCCGCGGCGATGTACCGGACCGGGAGCCCCGAGCCTGCCGCGCGCTCCACGAGCTCCGCGACGGTCTCGCCCGCCGGGGCGAGCGGCGCGACCTCGTCGCCCTCTTCTCTCAGCAGCCCGATGATCTCGTGCAGCCGGTCCGTGGCGTCCGATGCGGCGACGCGGAGATCGGCGACGGCGGCGCGGTGCTCGCGCGGCAGATCGGCGGCGACTTGCAGCGCACCGGCCCGCACAGCGATGAGGCTCAGCTCGTGCCCGAGGGAGTCGTGCATGTCCTGAGCGATCCGGGCCCGCTCCCGCAGCCGGGCGCGATCGGCGACGATGCGCTGCTCGCGCTCCAGCTGGCCGGCGCGGGCCCAGCCGGCGGCGGCGAGCTCTCGCCCCTGGCGCCAGTAGCGCCCCGCGAGCCACGGAAACACCGCCCCGAAGAGCAGGGTCCCCATCAACACGAGCCACTCGACGACGGGGTCGACGCCCCGCCCCACGATCTTGGCGGTCCCGACAACCGCGATCCCCGCGAAGGCGACGACAGCGGGCCGGACGTGTTCGGCCCGGCGCCCCATCAGCAGCGCGAAGAGGGCGAGGGCGCCGCCGTACGAGAGCGTGAACAGGGAGGGTGCTGCGGCAAGACCCAGAGCGGCGGCAACGGCGAAGGCACCCAGGGGGCACCTTCGCCAGATGGCCACCGCGAGGGCAAGCGCAGCAAGGCCCGCCGCCTCCATCCCCACCGACCGGGGTTCATTCAGCCCCACCCGGTCCACCCCGACAGCAGGCAGGGCAACCCCCACCCACACCCCCACATCCACCCACCGCCGCCGACTCACCCCCTCGACGCTACTTCCCTCTGTCCGGCGACACCCCTGCCGAAGGTCAGGTCTTCCCGTTGCCGCGCGGGGGAGGCGGCACTCCCCAGCCGCAGCAGCCCGCGCCCGGACCGAGATGGCGAGTACGGACATACCGGCGCGGCCCCGCCCCCAAGACGTACCGCCCCGCCCGCCGCAGGCGACATCGCCGCCCCCACCTCCAGGTTGGCCCAACCCCCGCCGCCCCCGTGGCAGGATCGTCCTGCCATGACTGCGCCCACGAAGCCCATGCCCATGTCCACGTCGATGTCCACGCCGAGCGCCGAGCCCGATTCCCCGTACGGGCCCGCCGGCAAGGCCCTGCACAGCCCCGTCATCGCCTGGTTCGACGCCAACGCCCGTGATCTGCCGTGGCGTCGGCCCGAGGCCGGTCCCTGGGGCGTGATGGTCAGCGAGTTCATGCTGCAGCAGACGCCGGTGAACCGCGTACTGCCCGTGTACGAGCAGTGGCTCGCCCGCTGGCCCCGCCCCGCGGACCTCGCCAAAGAAGCGCCGGGCGAGGCCGTCCGCGCCTGGGGACGGCTCGGCTACCCCCGCCGCGCGCTCCGGCTGCACGGCGCCGCCGTCGCCATAACGGAGCGGCACGGCGGCGACGTACCGACGAGGCACGCACAGCTGCTCGCGCTGCCCGGCATCGGCGAGTACACGGCGGCCGCGGTGGCGTCGTTCGCGTACGGCCAGCGGCATGCCGTGCTCGACACGAACGTCAGGAGGGTCTTCGCGCGTGCCGTGACGGGTGTCCAGTACCCGCCCAACGCCACCACCGCCGCCGAGCGCAAGCTCGCCCGCGCCCTCCTCCCCGAGGACGACCGCACCGCGTCCCGCTGGGCCGCCGCGTCCATGGAGCTCGGCGCCCTCGTCTGCACCGCGAAGAACGAGGACTGCTCCCGCTGCCCCATCGCGCAGCAGTGCGCCTGGCGGACGGCGGGGAAGCCCCCGCATGAGGGCCCGGCGCGCAAGGGCCAGACGTACGCGGGCACGGACCGCCAGGTCCGGGGCAAGCTGCTCGCGGTCCTGCGCGATGCGGTGGCCCCCGTACCGCAGTCGGCCCTCGACCGGGTGTGGGACGAGCCGGTGCAGCGGGCCCGCGCGCTGGACGGTCTGGTCTCCGACGGCCTCGTCGAACCCCTCCCCAACGGCTTCTACCGGCTGCCGCTCACCTGACACTTCCGCCCAAAACGCCCCCGCTTTACGCCCCGCCTACTTCTGTTACACAACCGACGGAAGGCCGTGCGCCCTCCGCTGGCTGCTCCGCACAGCCCCGTGACAAGCCCTCCGTAGCTTCATTCCCGTACCGCACAGGCAAGAGGCAGCGGTCGATGGACGTGTCAAACCAGACGCGTCGTGGTGTTGGCGGAACGGAGGCGGTTAGGTATGGCGCACGGCGAGGTGCTCGAGTTCGAAGAGTACGTCCGCACTCGGCAGGACGCCCTGCTGCGCAGTGCCCGGCGCCTGGTGCCCGACCCCGTCGACGCCCAGGACCTGCTCCAGACCGCACTGGTGCGGACGTACGGCCGCTGGGACGGCATAGCCGACAAGCGGCTCGCGGACGCCTATCTGCGCCGCGTCATGATCAACACGCGTACGGAGTGGTGGCGGGCCCGCAAGCTCGAAGAGGTCCCCACCGAGCAGCTGCCCGACGCGAGCGTGGAAGACTCCACCGAACAGCACGCGGACCGCGCCCTCCTCATGGACATCATGAAGGTCCTCGCACCCAAGCAGCGCAGTGTCGTCGTGCTGCGACACTGGGAGCAGATGTCCACAGAGGAGACGGCCGCCGCACTCGGCATGTCGGCAGGAACGGTCAAGAGCACGCTGCACCGGGCGCTCGCCCGGCTCCGCCACGAGCTGGAGAGCCGGGACAGCGAGGAACCCGCGGGCAGCGCGCTCGAACGTGAGGAGCGGGAGCGTTGCGCGGCCTAAGCACCCGGGCCAGAAGGACCATGAGGGCGGGGAGTACGGCGGTGGCCGTGCTCGCCGCCATCGGCCTTTTGCTCACCGCCTGCTCGGCCGGCGGCTCCGGAGCCCGCGACGAGGGGCCGGCCAACCGCCGCGAGACGGTGGTGTCGCCATCGCCGACCGTGGCGCCTTCGACATCGGCGGCGCCCGCGCCCTCCGCGGACGTCGACCCCGTGCAGCTCATCAAGAGCGACCCGAAGGTCAGCCAGTCGGTCAAGCGCGAGCTGCAGCCCTGCTCGGCCGACGACTACCCCGTCGACGTCTCGTACGGCAACCTGACCGGAGGATCCGCGTCCGATGTCGTCGTGAACGTCATGTCCTGCGACGACACCGTCGGCACCGGTACGTACGTGTATCGAGCCGAGGGCAAGAAGTACCAGAATGTCTTCCAGGACGAGGAGCCACCCGTCTACGCGGAGATCGACGGTGGTGAGCTGGTGGTCACCAAGCAGTCGTACCAGAAGGGTGACCCGGTGGAGTTCCCGTCCGTCGAGGACGTCATCACCTACCGCTGGACCACGAACCGCTTCAGGGAGTTCGACCGCCACCGCACTCACTACGGCAGAGCGGCGGGCGGCGACGCTCCCGCCCCGACGGAGAACTGAGAGAGCATCCGATGGCAGAGCACACCCACGTCCTGTTCGTCGAGGACGACGACGTCATCCGGGAGGCGACGCAGCTCGCGCTCGAACGGGACGGCTTCGTGGTCACGGCGATGCCCGACGGCCTGCTCGGCCTGGAGGCGTTCCGCGCCAACCGCCCCGACATCGCGCTGCTCGACGTGATGGTGCCCGGCCTCGACGGCGTATCGCTGTGCCGCCGCATCCGCGACGAGTCCACGGTCCCGGTGATCATGCTCTCCGCGCGTGCCGACTCCATCGATGTCGTCCTCGGCCTGGAGGCGGGCGCCGACGACTATGTGACCAAGCCGTTCGACGGCGCCGTGCTCGTCGCCAGGATCCGCGCCGTGCTGCGCCGCTTCGGCCACGCGAGCGGTCCGAACGCGGCGCCCGCGGCCGGTGAGGCCGGTTCGCCCGACGGCGGCGTGCTGCACTTCGGCGATCTGGAGATCGACACGGAGGGCATGGAGGTCCGCAGGGCCGGCGCCCCGGTGGCGCTGACGCCGACCGAGATGCGGCTGCTCCTGGAGTTCTCCTCCGCGCCCGGCACGGTCCTCTCCCGCGACAAGCTCCTCGAGCGGGTGTGGGACTACGGCTGGGGCGGGGACACGCGCGTCGTCGACGTCCATGTGCAGCGGCTGCGTACGAAGGTGGGCCAGGACCGCATCGAGACGGTCCGCGGCTTCGGCTACAAGCTCAAGGCGTGAGGGACATTCACCGCCAGGCGGATCGCAGGGGACGCATATGAGCAGGGGGACGCTGGGCTCCCGGCTGCGCCGGACGGTTGGCTGCCGGCTGCGCACCGGCGTGCGCTGGAAGATCAGCGCGGCGATCGCCCTGGTCGGCGCGCTGGTCGCGGTGGCGCTCAGCCTCGTCGTACACAACGCGGCGCGCGTCTCGATGCTCGACACCGCCCGCGATTTCCAGGACACGAAGCTCGCGTACATGGAGCGGGGCTACGAGAACTCCGCGGGGCGGGCCGTCGGCTTCCAGATCGACGACCCCGATCTGCCGGAAGGGCTGCGGGACAAGGTCGTGGCCGGGCGACGCGCGACGTTCGTGGAGGAGCACGCCAAGGGCGTGCCCGACATCTGGGCGGCGGTGCCGCTGAGCGACGGCCGCATCCTGTCGCTGCACACGCCCCTGTCCGACCGCAGCACCACCGTCATGAAGGACCTCGACCAGGCCCTGGTGATCGGCTCGATCTCGGTCGTCTTCGGCGGCTGCGCGCTCGGCGTGCTGATCGGCGGCCAGCTCTCGCGGCGGCTGCGCAAGGCGGCGGCCGCGGCTCAGGACGTCGCCCAGGGGCAGACGGATGTCAGCGTACGAGAGGCCATCGGCGGCGTCGTACGCGACGAGACCGATGATCTGGCGCGGTCGGTGGACGCGATGGCGGACGCCCTGAAGCAGCGCCTTGAGGCCGAGCGGCGGGTGACGGCGGACATCGCGCACGAGCTGCGTACGCCGGTGACCGGACTGCTCACGGCGGCCGAACTGCTCCCGCCGGGCCGGCCGACCGAGCTGGTCAGGGACCGGGCGCAGGCGATGCGCACGCTCGTCGAGGACGTACTCGAAGTGGCCCGTCTGGACAGCGCGGCGGAGCGTGCCGAGCTGCAGGACATCATGCTGGGCGAGTTCGTGACGCGCCGGATCGCGGTCCTCAACTCGGACGTGAAGGTCACGGTGGTGCACGAGTCGGAGGTGACCACCGACCCGCGCCGCCTTGAGCGCATCCTCGGCAACCTCCTCGCCAACGCCGCCAAGCACGGCAAACCGCCGGTCGAGGTCAGTGTCGAGGGCCGCGTGGTGCGGGTCCGCGACCATGGCCCCGGCTTCCCCGCGGGTCTCCTCGCGGAGGGCCCGAGCCGCTTCCGCACCGGCAGCACCGACCGCGCGGGCGTCGGCCACGGCCTGGGCCTGACGATCGCCGCGGGCCAGGCGCGCGTCCTCGGCGCCCGCCTCACCTTCCGCAACGTGACCCCGGCGGGCGCGGCCCCCGACGACCCGGCAGAGGGCGCGGTAGCAGTCCTCTGGCTCCCGGAACACGCCCCGACGAACACGGGCAGCTTCCCGATCTTGCAATTGCCGGACATGTAGAACCCGGTCTGCCGCCGCCGTTGTGGGCAGGCGTTCCGCAAGGCGGAACGGGTGGGCACAACGCCAATGCCGGGTGCCGAATGACCAAGGGCACGGCCAAGAAAGACTGGCCCCCGGTGCCACAAGGCACCGGGGGTCAGCCTCAGCCGGGGGCAGGCGGACCGCAGGTCAGACGGCCTCTGCAACCGTCGACCGCGGCGCAGCCCCCGCGGCGTCCCCAGCCGCACCCTCGACCGCCTCGCCGGGCCCGGAATCCCCCGGCCCGGAGTCCTTCGGTCCAGCCCCCCGCAGGGGAACCTCCTTGACGAAGAGCGCCGCGACCAGCGCGACGACCCCGATCGCCGAGCCCAGCAGGAACGCCGAGTGCGTACCGGAAGACACCGCGTGCTGATACGCGTCCCGCACCGCATCCGGCAGCTTCGCCAGACTCGCCGCGTCCAACTGCGCCGACTTCTCCGTGACGTTGCCGCCCAGAGATCCGGCCCGCTCCGTCATGACGTCGTTCACCCGGTTGTTGAACAGCGCGCCCATGATCGCGACGCCGAACGAGGAGCCGAGCGTACGGAAGAGGGTGGTCGATGAGGACCCGACGCCCATGTCCTTCATCTCGACGCTGTTCTGCGCGACCAGCATGGTGATCTGCATCAGGCAGCCCATGCCCGCACCGAGTACGGCCATGTAGAGCCCGGAGGTCAGCCGCGAGGTCTCCGTGTCCATCTGCGAGAGCAGGAACAGGCCCACGACAAGCAGCGCACCGCCGACGATCGGGAAGACCTTGTACCGCCCGGTGTTGGTGGTCACCCGCCCCGCGACCAGCGAGACGACCAGCATCGCGCCGAGCATCGGAAGCAGCAGGAGCCCGGAGTTGGTGGCCGAGGCCCCCTGCACGGACTGCTGGTAGAGCGGCAGGAAGAGCACCGCTCCGAACATCACGAAGCCGGTGATGAAGCCGATGACGGACATCAGCGAGAAGTTGCGGCTCTTGAAGATGTGCAGCGGCATGACCGGCTCGGCCGCCTTCGTCTGGACGAAGAGGAAGCCGATGAGCGAGGCGACGCCGATCCCGATGAGCTCCATGATCACGGCGGAGTCCCAGGCGTACTCCGTGCCGCCCCAGGTGGTGACGAGGACGATGGAGGTGATGCCGACGGTCAGCAGCGCCGCGCCGAGGTAGTCGATCCGTACCTTGGACCGCTTCTTCGGCAGATGCAGCACCGCGCTCACCGCGAGCAGGGCCACGACGCCCAGCGGCAGGTTGATGTAGAAGGACCAGCGCCAGCCCCAGTGGTCGGTGATGGTGCCGCCGACCAGCGGTCCGCCGATCATGGCGAGCGCCATCACGCCGGCCATCATGCCCTGGTACTTGCCGCGCTCTCGCGGCGGAACGAGGTCACCGATGATCGCCATGACGCCGACCATCAGACCGCCCGCGCCGAGTCCCTGAAGGGCGCGGAAGCCGATGAGCTGGCCCATGTCCTGGGCCATGCCGCTGGTCGCGGAGCCGACCAGGAAGATGACTATGGACGTCATGAAGGCGCCCTTGCGCCCGTACATGTCGCCGAGCTTGCCCCAGATCGGGGTGGAGGCGGCGGTGGCGAGGGTGTACGCGGTGACGACCCACGACAGATGCTCAAGGCCGCCGAGCTCGCCCACGATGGTCGGCATCGCGGTGCCGACGATCATGTTGTCGAGCATCGCGAGCAGCATCGTGACCATCAGCGCCAGCATGACGACGCGCACACTGCGCTGCTGTGGCTGTGGCTGTGGCTGTGGCTCTTGCGAGCCCTCGATCGGCTTCTTCGTTCCCGCCATGATCCCCACTCCCCGGATTCCCCGACTGCGAACCGCTACTTACTTGCCGCCCGGCAAGCTGACTACACTGAGGGAAACTAGACCCCCAACTAGCCGGGCGTCAAGTAAGTAAATTCGAGTCCATTCGAGCCCATTCGAGTCCGAGGATTCGAACCGAGGGAGCCGAGGAGTACCGAGATGGTCACGGGCACGGGCAAGCAGCAGCGCCGCGGGAACACCCGCCAGCGCATCCAGGACGTGGCCCTCGAACTCTTCGCCGAGCAGGGGTACGAGAAGACGTCACTGCGCGAGATCTCCGAGCGCCTGGACGTCACGAAGGCGGCGCTCTACTACCACTTCAAGACCAAGGAAGACATCCTCACCAGCATCTTCGAGGATCTGACCCGGCCCATCGACGAGCTGGTGGAGTGGGGCAAGGACCAGCCGCGCACCCTGGAGATCAAGCGGGAGATCCTGACCCGATACAGCGAGATCCTCACCGGCGCGGCGCCGCTCTTCCGCTTCATGCAGGAGAACCAGGCGACGATGCGGGACCTGAAGACGGGTGAGACCTTCAAGGACCGCATGTTCAGCCTGCTCGACATCCTCAAGGAACCGGGCGCCCCGATGACCGCCCAAGTGCGCTGCTTCAGCGCGCTGTTCACGATGCACGGCGGCATGTTCGTACTCAAGGACGTCGAAGGCGACCCCGAGGAGAAGCGCAAGGCCATCCTCGAGGTCGCCATCGATCTGGTGACGCGGGCGCACGACGGCGCCTGAGTTCTACTTGGGTTTATCGGGGTCAGACGGTGACGCCGTTGGACCGCAGGAACGCGACGGGGTCGATCGCGGTGCCGTAGTTCGGGGTCGTACGGATCTCGAAGTGCAGGTGCGGGCCGCTGGAGTTGCCGGTGTTGCCGGAGGCGGCAATGCGCTGCCCGGTGGCGACGGCCTGGCCGACGCGCACGTCGATCTTGGACAGGTGCGCGTACTGCGAGAAGGTGCCGTTGCTGTGCTTGATCACGACGGCGTTGCCGTACGCGGGGCCGTCACCGGCGCCGTTGCCGCCGGCCTTGACGACGGTGCCGCCGTGCACGGCCTCGACCGAGGTGCCGATCGGCACCGCGAAGTCCTGGCCGGAGTGCTTGGAGGACCACATGCTGCCGCCGAGACCGAAGGACGCGGAGAGCGTGTACTTGTCGACCGGGTCCTGCCAGGAGGAGGCCTTCTTCGCCGCGGCCTGCTTGGCCTGCTTGGCCTGCTCGGCCTTCTTCGCCGCGGCCTGCTTGGCCTGCTCGGCGGCCTTGGCCTGAGCGGCGGCCTGTGCGGCGATCGAGTTGCTGGAGATGCCGGGCAGGGCACCGGCGCTGTCGGCGGCGGCCGCGACACCGGATCCGAGGACTGCCGATGCTCCGAGCCCGAGGGCTGCGACGGTGACGACGGCCGTCCGCGTACGGAGCAGGGACAGGCCGGAACGGTGGGTCTTGGCGCGCTTCGACATGCTGGATTACCTCCGGGATGGGGAGCGTGGTTCGGCTCGCGTCGGCGGGCCGGGCATAAAGGGACCCGGCACACGCAGCTCTGCGCCCCGCCGGGTTGGCCATCCCTTGGTAACCCGCACCCCCACCTACGCCCAAACCCCCCATCTACTACCGAAAGCCGTAGCTCAGGGCAGCCCTTTCCTCCCCTTGACACCCCCTAAATCCGACAATTCCCCCTTCACCTACTTGCCGGAATTAGCCACCGAAGGTGGTTTTAACCCCACACGACAGAGGCCCTCACGCCCACGCCCGCCCACATCGAAGGCTCCACACCCCGACGCGCCGAAGGCCCCGGAGGTTGCGGACCGAAGGTCCCGACCACACCCACGTACGTCACCACTATTCCGCCTAGTACCGGACATAACGCCTGTGCGTCATGTCACCGGGGACCGAGATCCACATCCCCCGGAATGTGACCGGCACTACGCTCACGCGCATGGATCCCGTGGCCATCGGCACCCGCCTCGCGTCGGCGGCCGTAACCCCTCTGATCAAGAAACTCTTCGTACGAGAGGGGCCGGGCGCGGGCCTTGTGGACAGGCCCGTACGGCTCTCCGGCCTGGTGTCGTTCAAGGGCGAGAAGCGCACGCTGACGGAGCGGGACCTGCGCAAGCTCGCCGCAGCACTGGTCCAGCAGGCGTTACGCACCGGCGAGAGGCCGATAGCCGCCGATGAACAGCAGGCGGTGGCTGACGCGCTGGCCCGCACTTTGCACGCGCTGGGCGATCTGTCCCTGAGCGACGTGGAGGCGGTCGAGCTGGGGCATGAGGAGCTCGCCGCCCGGCTGCGGCGGACCGCCGACCGCCCGGAGCGCGAGCTCTCGGCGGACGCGACGTACTTCTACGAACGGCTGCTCGACGCCACCTGCCTGCACATCCTGCACTTCTTCACGCAACGCTCCACGTTCGTGGCCGCGACACTGGTGGCGCAGAGCCGCCGCCAGGGCGAGCTGATCGCGAAGACGGACGAGCTGATCGCCCGGAACCCGCTCCCCGGCGCGCAGGACGTGGCCTTCGAGCAGCGCTATCTCGCGTACGTGGCGAAGAGGCACAGCAAGCTGACGATCTTCGGGATCGACCTCTCCAACTCACCGGGGAAGTGGCCGCTGGACGCGGCGTATATGTCGCTGGAGGCGACGGCCCCCGCGCGCGTGACCACGATGCGCTACCTGGAGGGAACGGAGTACTACGCGGACGAGGTGGAGGTGGTCGACAGCGCGCCCTCGATCCCGGCGGACCAGGCCCTCACCGCCCACGACCGTGTCCTGCTGCGCGGTGAGGCGGGTTCCGGCAAGACGACACTCGTCCAGTGGCTGGCCGTGAGCGCCGCACGCCACGACCTGGACGGCGACCGCATCCCCTACGTACTCCCCCTACGCACCCTCACCAGCCACGGCGAGCGCCTCCCCGCCCCCGCCAACTTCCTGACGGCGGCGGCCTCCCCCCTGGCCGGCACACAGCCCGCCGGCTGGGAGTCCCGCGTACTGACGGCGGGCCGTGCGCTGGTCCTGGTGGACGGCATCGACGAGATCCCGGAGTCGGAGCGCGCGCGGACGCGGGAGTGGCTCGGCGACCTGATCGACGCGTACCCCGGCAACCGGTGGCTGGTGACGTCGCGCCCTTCGGCGGTACGTGAGGACTGGCTGGCGGAGCAGGACTTCACGGAGCTGACACTCTCGGCGATGAGGCACTCGGATGTGGCGGCGTTCATCCACCGCTGGCACGAGGCGGCACGCACGGGTGCGCCGGAGGAGGACGAGGCGCTCGTCTCGTACGAGGAACAACTCCTGGCGGCGGTCCGCTCGAAGCCGGACCTCGGCCTCCTCGCGACCAACCCCCTGATGTGCGGCCTGATCTGCGCCCTGCACAGGGACCGGCGGGGCTTTCTCCCCCTGGGCCGCAAGGACCTCTACTCGGCGGCCCTCTCCATGCTCCTGATCCGCAGGGACCGCGAACGCCACATGGCCGTACCGGAGCTGAGGGAGGAACCGCAGCTCCAGCTACTCCAACGACTCGCCTACTGGCTGATCCGCAACGGCCGTACGGTGATGGACCGTTCACGAGCGGAGTCGATCATCGCCGACGCACTGCCGTCGGTCCCCGAGGTGGCCGCGCTGGGCGACGCGGAGACGGTGTACGCCCATTTCCTCCACCGCAGCGGCCTCCTCCGCGAGCCGGGCCCCGGCACGGTCGACTTCATCCACCGCACGTTCCAGGACTTCCTGGGTGCGCGGGCGGCGGTGGACGAGGGTGACTTCGGGGTTTTGGTGGGGCACGCGGCGGACGACCAGTGGGAAGACGTCATCCGCATGGCGGTCGCGCAGGCACGGCCGCGTGAACGGACGGAAATCTTCCGGGACTTGATCGGTCGTGGGGACGCGGACCCGGACGACCGGGCCCGGAAGCGGGTTCATCTCCTGGCGGCGGCCTGCCTGGAGCATGCCGCGGAGCTCGCTCCCGAGGTGCGCGGGGAGGTGGAAGGACGTATGACGGCGCTCATCCCGCCGCGCGGCAACCGGGAGGCCCGCGAGCTGGGCTCGGTCGGGGCCGTGGTGCTCGACCTGCTGCCGGGCCCGGAGGGCCTGAGCGACGAGGAGGCAAAGCGCGTGGCGATCACCGCGACGCACATCCGCTCGGACGCAGCGATCCCCTTCCTCGCCCGTTTCGCACGGCACCCCTCCATGGCCGTACGCAGCCAGCTCATGTGGGGGTGGAGCCGCTTCGAATGCCGCCCCTACGCGGAGCAGGTCATCAGCCAACTCAACGACGGTGCGACGCACTTCACGCTCCGCAGCGACGAGCAGGTCGCGGAGCTGGAACGGCTTGGGCTGCGCCCGAAGCACCTGGACATCCGCGGGGAGGTCTCGCCCGAGGCCACATCCCGCCTGCTCCTGGCCACTGCTCCTGCCTACCTGGTCCTGGGGGTCCCCCCTGCTCGCATCTCCGACGAGGCGCTCGGTGCGCTGGACGGCCTGGAGGAGCTGCGCCTCTGGGAGATCGCCGAGCCCTACACCCTCTCCGACCTCCCCTCCGAGATGCCTCTGCGCACCCTCGGGGTCCTTGATCGCGACCTACACCTCAGGGATGTGCACCTCATGGAGAGATGGGCAGAGCTGGAATGGGTGATGATCACCACCAAGCGTGACGCGAGCACCGCGGCGGACATCTGGGAACCCCTCCCCCACCTCCCACGCCTCACCAGACTGACCCTGCCGTCCGACAGCCTCCTCGACGCACCACCCGAGCTGACCCTCCCCAAGGTCACCGAGCTGATGCTGAATGTCCGGGGCGACTGGGATTCAGCGGCAGCCCGCCTCGCAAACCTCTTCCCAGGCATCACGCACCTACAGCTGCCAATACTCCCCGACCAGGAACCGATCGACGTCACCGCGCTGCCGAGGCTGCTCCCCGCCTTGACCCACCTGAGGGCATCTGTCCCGCTGGCAACGGGACTTGACGCCATCCCGGCACACATTGAGGTGGACGCATACACCCCCGTCACCGATTGAGCTGAAACCACACCCCTTTCCCGCCCCCGGTCGGCGTCACCCCGCACACGTCCGACAGCGCGGTCACGAGAAACAACCCCCGCCCACCGGTGTCTTCAGCGGGAGCCCGCCGAGGCGCGGGTAGCTGTTCGCTCCCGTCGTATACGGCGATGCGTACGTGGGTGGCGGCGACGGCAGCCCTCAGATGCACGTCACCTTTGGTGTGCTGATGGACATTGGTCACGAGCTCCGAGGTACAGAGCGCGGCAGATTCGGCCAGATCCCCGAGCCCGAGGGTCTCCAGCGCGTTGCGCACGAAGTCCCGGCAGATCTTGGGTGAGGTGGCACTGGCTGGGGTGAACAGGGTGTAGGTCTGCGGAAGTTGAGAACTCTCGGGTACGCCCATCAAACGCCTCCCAGGCGTCGGGTCCGCTGTGACGGTCACTCACGCGCAAGGGCCCGCCCGCAGTGGCGGTCAGGCATGGCTGCGCTGCGTCGACAGCGAGGCTTCCGACATCTCTGCGTGAGCGTCGCCGTACTCAAGGTAGCGATTTAGTGCTCAGATCAGCAACCTGATCGCGGAAGTTGCTGGACCCTACTCGACCGGTAGCGGCAAACTGTGGCCCAACCATCAGGAAGGCCCGCATGGCGCTGCGCACCCACATCACGGAACGACAGAGGCGACTGGGGTCCGAACTCCGCAAACTTCGTGAAGCCGCGGGGATGTCGGTCAATGCGGCCAGCGCCCGGATCGGCATGGGCGCCGCGCACCTCAGCCATGTCGAGGCGGCCCGAACGGCGATCTCACCCGACCGCCTTACCGCACTCCTGTACGCATACGACGTCAGATCTGAGCCCTACGCCGCAACGCTCGCCGCCATGTCGGAGAGCGACGGCAAGGGATGGTGGACCGAGTACCGCAAGGACCTCCCCCAACACAACCTGGACCTGGCCGAGTTGGAATCCAGGGCGACGGGCATTCAAAGCTACGAGACCCTGCTCATCCCTGGCCTTCTCCAGACCGAGGCCTATATGCGAGCCCTCTTCTACAGCTCACGACCAGGCGCCTCGCCTGCGGAGATCGAGACGCTCGTCGGCTACCGCCGCGCACGCCAGCAGGTCGTCGCCGACGACTCCCGCACGACCGTCCACGCCGTCATCCATGAGGCCGCCCTACGCATCACCGTAGGCAGCGCGGGCATCATGCGGGAGCAGCTCATCCACCTCGTCCGCGCAGCCCAGCGCACCGGGACCACCATCCAGATCCTGCCCTTCGACGCGGGCGCCCGCGCCTGGTTCGGCACGCCGCTGCTGATCCTCGGCTCAGTCGCACCGGGATTGGAGACGGTCATGCTGGAACACCCGGCCGAGCCTCTCCTGCTCGGTGACGACGAATCCATCGCGCGCTACAAGAGCACCTTCGACTCGCTCAGCAGAAACTCGCTTCCGGCAGTGACAGCCGACGGCCTGCCGGGCAGCCACGAACGACGCGACTCCTGGGGACTCATCCACCACATCCTCTATACGTACTAGGGAGCGCCGCATGAACAGTCACCCTGAACCCGCCGAACTCACCGAACTCACCTGGCAGAAGTCCACGTTCAGCGACGGGGCGGGCGCCAATTGCGTCTACGTCGCCACCACGCCCACGGGGACAATCCACCTCCGCGAAAGCGACACCCCGGAGACCACCCTCACCACGACCCCCAAGGCCCTGTCCGCCCTCATACGCACCCTCACGACAGCCACCTGAGGGCGGGGCTTTGCCGGGCCTGTGGCTTTGATTGGCGCCGGGGCCGCCCGCTGTTACGAGGTTGGCGGTTCCGGGCCGGGAGTCAAGGGCGCTCCCTTCGGTCGCGTCGGCTGCGCCGATTCCGCTCCGCTCCACCCTTGACACCCACCCCTCCACCGCAGGTGAACGCCGATCGGGCGGCCCAGGAAGCGGGCCTCTCGGGGACTCCCGGTGGGTCGTGCGGTTTTACGGCCGGGTACGGACTGGTTCGTTTCAGGCGCCGCCGGCTGGGAGGGGCGGGAGGGTGCGCGGCCGGTCCGGGGATGGGTGCCGGTCTCGTCAAGCGTCCGGCGACCGGATCTTCCGGGGTGACCGTCACGCATCACAGGCTGGGAGGGGGGGTGGGGGACCTACTTTGGAAAAGTAGTGTTCTGACACAAGGGGGGCGCGCGACCCTACGAAACGCAACTTTGCCGAAGTAGGTCCCCCACACCCCTCTCTCTCCATCTCCCCCTCTCTCCTGGCGGGGCTGGGAGATCCGGTCGGCAGACGCTTGACGAAGCCGGGACCCAATCCCGAGCCGATCGCGCACCCTCCCGCCCCTTCAGCCGGCGGCGCCTGAAACGAACCAGTCCGCACCCGGCAGTGAAGCGGGATGACCCATCCCCGCTGTCCCGAGAGCCCCCTTTCGTGGCCGCCCGGTCAATTCGCTTCTCGCGGTGGAGGGTTGGGTGTCAAGGGTGGAGCGAAGCGGAATCGGCGCAGCCGACGCGCAGCGCAGCGGAGCGCCCTTTACACCCGGCCCGGAACCGCCAACCTCGGGACAACCGGGCGGCCCCGGCGCCAATCAACCACCGGGACACCAAAACCCCGCCCGGGCCAGCGCCTGCGAACCCTCGTCGCCCCACCACACGTTCGGATGACGTGACACCAACTCCCCGCCTGTAAAGGCCCCGTACGCAAGTCTCGGCCCCATGACCAAGAACACCGAGGCTAAGAACACCGAGGCCAAGGCCACCATCCCCGCCCAGCAGAACGCCCTGCCGTCCTGGTACGGAGGCCTCCTGAGTGACATCAAGGAGACTGTCGCGGGCGCCCGCCTCCGCGCCCAGCGCGCCGTAAACACCGAACTCGTCCAGATGCACTGGCAGATCGGCAAGCTGATCCTCGCCCGCCAGGAACAGGAAGGCTGGGGGACCAAGGTCGTGTCCCGGCTCGCGGCGGATCTGAAGACGACTTTCCCGAACCGGCGCGGCTTCTCCCGAAGCAACCTGATGTACATGCACAAGATGGCTCGCACCTGGCCGGAGCCAATTGTCCAACAGCCTGTTGGACGATTGCCCTGGGGCCACATCACCGTCCTGATGAGCAAGCTCGACACCCGCCCCGAGCTGGACTTCTACACCACCGAAGCCGTCCGCAACGGCTGGTCCCGCGCCCTCCTGGACCGCTTCATCCACCAGCGGCTGCACCTCACGCAGCGCGCCGCCGCCAACAACTTCGCGGCCACCGTCCCCGACGGCTCCGACGGCTCCGACGCTCTGGAACGCGAACTGATCCCCACCGAACAGGACTTGTCCCGTGTCGTCCAGGAAGCCATCGACGGCATCGACGGCATGTGAGCCCAACCAGCGGTGGTTCTTTCTCTCCCCGCCGGTCACATTCCCCTCGCCCCCTCCGTCATAGCGGTGAAGCACCCGAGCACCACCTGAGCAGCACCACCTGAGCAGCACCACCCGCCGGCGCACCCCGCCCGGCCACCGCCCGACAAGGAGCCCCCAATGTCCACCGCCCACGTCATCGTCACGATCCTCGCCGCCCTCATGACCGGCTTCTCCGCCACCTCCGTCTTTCTCCGGTCCAAGTGGGTCGTGGAGCCCATGGCCGACTACGGCGTCCCCATGACGTGGCTGCCCTGGCTCGGTGCGGCCAAGGCCGCGGGGACCCTGGGACTGCTGGTCGGGCTCTTCGTGCCCGTCATCGGCTTCGCCGCCGGCATCGGACTGGTTCTGTACTTCGGCGGCGCCGTCATCACCGTCGTCCGCGCCCGCTGGTACACCCACATCCCCTTCCCCCTGGTGTACGTGGCACCAGTGATCGGCGCCCTCGCGCTGGGGCTCGCCGCCTGAGCGACAAGCCCACCCCCAAGCCCAGATCCCTCCCACCACCCCGACAACCACGCGGAGTTCACCTAACCTTGACGCTCCAAGACAACCCACCCGCAGGGACCCCCAATGTCCATGGAGCCCGTTGTCCGCATTCCCACGACGCTCGCCGCTCCGCTCGTTCAACGGCTCATCCGCACCACACCTCAACAGCAGCCCACCGCCCCCGAGTTGATCGCCGCCCTCGCCACCTGGCGAGGGCCCGACGCGCCGGCGACCCCGGACGACGTCCACCGCACGGCCGCCGAGTTCGTCCAGCTCGCCGCCGAGGCACACACCGCGCCCGGCGGTGAACTCACCGGCATCGCCGATGTGTTGGCCAGGACCCTGCTGGCCGTCGGCGAGCTCGACCTCACCGACGTCGACGCCGTGCGGCTCGGCCCGCAGGACTACGCCCGGCGGCTCCGGGGGGCCGTGCAGGGCGCGGACCGGGCCCTGACCCCCGACGCCGCCTGGTTTCACGACGAGCTGCTCGTCGCCGTCTGCCTGCATCTGCTCCATCACCTCGTACGCCGCTCCCCGCACATCCAGCAGCAGATGCCCGGCCGCTCCAGCCGCATACGCCAACTCGTCGACCTGAACGACGCGGAAGCCGCCGCCCGGCAGCCCGAACGCTCCCAGGAGGACCGGGACTTCGAGGCCCTGTACGCCGAGGAAGTCGTACGGCAACACGGCTGGCTCACCATCGTCGGCGTGGACCTCGCCAACGCGCCGGACCGCTGGCCCCTGGAGGACACCTACCTCAGCCTGGAGGCCGAGGAGAGCAGCGGCAGCGGAGTGCCGGGCGAGCCGCGGACCGTGCTGCTCGCCGACCGGGCCCTGGAGGGGCACGAGCGTGTGCTGCTGCGCGGTGACGCCGGGTCCGGCAAGACGACCCTCGTGCAGTGGCTCGCGGTGGCCGCGGCCCGCGAGGGCACCCGGGTGCCGTTCGTGCTTCCCGTACGCCGCTTCGCCCGCGAAGGCTTCCCCGCCCCGGACGACTTCCTGCACGCCATCCGCCACCCGCTGGCCGACCGCGCCCCGGAGGGCTGGGTCGTGCGTACGCTCCTCGCCGGTCGCGCCATGCTCCTGGTCGACGGCATCGACGAGGCCCCGGAGGAGACCCGCGGCGAACTGCGCGGCCAGCTCCGCCGTCTCCTGCGCATCTTCTCCGGCAACGGGTGCCTCGTCACCTCGCGTCCCTCCGCCGTCGAGGACGGATGGCTGGCCCAGGAGCGCCTCGCCGAGGAAGGCTTCCGGGAGCTGTCGCTCGCGCCCATGTCACGCGACCAGGTCACCCGGTTCATCCACGACTGGCACGCGGCCGCGCTGAGCGACGAGGCGTGCAAGGAGCAGCGGGACCGCGACGAGCTGAGGGAGTACGAGCAGCGGCTTCTGCACTCCGTACGCATTTACCGCGAACTGCGGCAGCTCGCCACCAACCCCCTGATGTGCGGCCTTATCTGCGCCCTCAACCGCGACCGCTCGGGCTCGCTCCCCAATGGCCGCAAGGAGCTGTACGACGCGGCCCTGGAGATGCTGCTCCAGCGCCGAGATCCCGAGCGGGATGTTCTGTACGCCGATGATGTGCGGCTCCAGCAGGGGCCACGTGAGCTGCTCCTGCGCAAGCTCGCCCACGCCATGGTGGAGGAAGGCGTCTCGGAGCTGCCGCGCCAACGTGTGGTCGGCATCCTGGACGCGGCCCTGCCCGCCATCCCCTCCGCCCGCGTGGCGGGCGACGGCGAAAAGATCTTCCGGCATCTGCTGCACCGCACGGGGCTGCTCCGCGAACAGGCGGGCCTCTCCGTGGACTTCATCCACCGCACCTTCCAGGACTATCTGGCCGCCAAGGAGATCGTGGCCCGCGGGCAGTTCCGTACGCTCGTGGAGCACGCGCACCGCTCCGAGTGGGAGGAGGTCATCCGTATGTCCGCCGCTCACGCACGGCCCGAGGAGTGCGCCGACTTCCTGGAGCGGCTCCTGGCCGCCGCCCCCAACCTCCGCCGCCCGCACGTGAATCACCGGCGTCTGATGGCCGCGGCCTGCCTCGAGCACGTCACCGAGCTCGACCCCGCGGTGCAGCAACTCGTCCACGACCGCACCAAGAACCTCGTACGCCCCACGAACGAACTGGCCGCCCGCAGCCTCGGCTGGGTCGGCCCCATCGTCCTGGAGCAGCTGCCGGACCCCGCGCAGGTGCCGAGCGACCAGCAGGCGCTGCTGCTCGCCATCACAGCGACCCGCGTCCAGGACGACGCCGCCATCGACTACCTCGCCCGCCTGCGCCACCGCTCGGCGCTCTCCATCCGCGCGGAGCTTGTCCGCCCCTGGCGGCACTTCGACACGGAGCGGTACGCGCGCGAGATCATCGCCCATCTGGATCCGGTCGGCCTGTACTTCCCCGTCTCCGACACCGCCGAGCTCGCGGCGCTGCGGCATCTTGGCGGGCGGCCCTGGATCCAGGTGGTCGGCGTCATGCGCACCGAGGAACTCCTGGACGGCCTCGAGCACGAACAGCTCACCCATCTGTGGATCACCGCGGAGCTGGCCGACCCGGACATGTCCTGGCTGTCCCGCTTCCCGAACCTGAGCGTGCTGCGGGTCAACCCCCGGCTGCCGCGGGTACGGAACGTACCGGAGGGCGTGACGATCACGTCGTAAGGGGCGCGGGGAACTGCGCGAGCAACCACAAAGCACCCGCAGCCGGATCAAACCCAGAAAGGGGCTGCCCCGGACCGTTTCTCACGATCCGGGGCAGCCCCTGCACTGCTCAAGGCGGGCCGGAGGCCTACGCCTCCTTGCTCAGGTTAGGCCCGGCGCCGCCACCCGCGGCGGACTCGATCGGCGGAACATCCGGCAGCGCCGTCTTCTCCTCGCCGCGGAAGGTGAACTTGGCGGTCTCGCCCTCGCCCTCCGTGTCGACGACCACGATGTGGCCGGGGCGCAGCTCGCCGAAGAGGATCTTCTCCGACAGGATGTCCTCGATCTCGCGCTGGATCGTCCGGCGCAGCGGCCGGGCGCCCAGGACCGGGTCGTAACCCTTCTTCGCGAGGAGCGACTTGGCGGTCGAGCTGAGCTCGATGCCCATGTCGCGGTCCTTCAGGCGCTCGTCCACCTTGGCGATCATGAGGTCGACGATCTGGATGATGTCTTCCTCGGTGAGCTGGTGGAAGACCACCGTGTCGTCGACACGGTTCAGGAACTCCGGGCGGAAGTGCTGCTTCAGCTCGTCGTTGACCTTGGTCTTCATGCGCTCGTAGTTCGTCTTGACGTCACCCGCCGCGGCGAATCCCAGGTTGAAGCCCTTGGAGATGTCACGCGTGCCGAGGTTGGTCGTCATGATGATGACCGTGTTCTTGAAGTCCACGACCCGGCCCTGGGAGTCGGTCAGGCGACCGTCTTCCAGGATCTGCAGGAGCGAGTTGAAGATATCCGGGTGGGCCTTCTCGACCTCGTCGAAGAGGACGACCGAGAACGGCTTGCGGCGGACCTTCTCCGTCAGCTGACCGCCCTCTTCGTAACCGACATATCCGGGCGGCGAACCGAAGAGACGCGAGACCGTGTGCTTCTCGCTGAACTCCGACATGTCGAGCGAGATCAGGGCGTCCTCGTCACCGAAGAGGAATTCGGCGAGCGTCTTGGAAAGCTCCGTCTTACCGACACCGGACGGGCCGGCGAAGATGAACGAACCACCGGGGCGCTTCGGGTCCTTCAGACCGGCGCGCGTGCGCCGAATCGCCTGCGAAAGCGCCTTGATGGCGTCCTTCTGACCGATGACCCGCTTGTGGAGCTCGTCCTCCATGCGGAGCAGCCGCGAGGACTCCTCCTCGGTGAGCTTGAAGACCGGAATGCCCGTCGCCGTGGCGAGGACCTCGGCGATGAGCTCGCCGTCGACCTCGGCGACGACGTCCATGTCGCCGGCCTTCCATTCCTTCTCGCGCTTGGCCTTCGCCGCGAGCAGCTGCTTCTCCTTGTCGCGGAGAGAGGCCGCCTTCTCGAAGTCCTGGGAGTCGATGGCCGACTCCTTGTCGCGGCGGACGCCCGCGATCTTCTCGTCGAACTCGCGGAGGTCCGGCGGCGCGGTCATCCGGCGGATGCGCATCCGGGAGCCGGCCTCGTCGATCAGGTCGATGGCCTTGTCCGGCAGGAAGCGGTCCGAGATGTACCGGTCGGCCAGGGTGGCGGCCTGGACCAGCGCCTCGTCCGTGATGGAGACCCTGTGGTGGGCCTCGTAACGGTCGCGCAGACCCTTGAGAATCTCGATGGTGTGCGGCAGGGACGGCTCCGCGACCTGGATGGGCTGGAAGCGGCGCTCGAGGGCCGCGTCCTTCTCCAGGTGCTTGCGGTACTCGTCCAGCGTCGTGGCACCGATGGTCTGCAGCTCGCCTCGGGCCAGCATGGGCTTGAGGATCGAGGCGGCGTCGATCGCGCCCTCGGCGGCGCCCGCACCCACCAGGGTGTGGAGCTCGTCGATGAACAGGATGATGTCGCCGCGGGTGCGGATCTCCTTGAGGACCTTCTTCAGGCGCTCCTCGAAGTCACCGCGGTAGCGCGAACCGGCGACCAGCGCGCCGAGGTCCAGGGTGTAGAGGTGCTTGTCCTTGAGGGTCTCGGGCACCTCGCCCTTGACGATGGCCTGCGCCAGGCCCTCGACGACGGCGGTCTTGCCGACGCCGGGCTCGCCGATGAGCACGGGGTTGTTCTTCGTACGGCGGGACAGCACCTGCATGACCCGCTCGATCTCCTTCTCGCGCCCGATGACCGGGTCGAGCTTGGACTCACGAGCGGCCTGGGTGAGATTCCGGCCGAACTGGTCGAGCACCAGGGACGTGGAGGGCGTGCCCTCGGCAGGACCGCCCGCGGTGGCGGTCTCCTTGCCCTGGTATCCGGAGAGCAGCTGGATGACCTGCTGCCGCACCCGGTTGAGATCGGCACCCAGCTTGACCAGGACCTGGGCGGCGACGCCCTCGCCCTCGCGGATCAGGCCGAGCAGGATGTGCTCCGTGCCGATGTAGTTGTGGCCCAGCTGAAGGGCCTCGCGGAGCGAAAGCTCCAGGACCTTCTTGGCACGAGGGGTGAAGGGGATGTGCCCGGACGGGGCCTGCTGGCCCTGACCGATGATCTCCTCCACCTGCTGGCGGACCGCCTCGAGCGAAATCCCGAGGCTCTCCAGGGCCTTAGCGGCGACACCCTCGCCCTCGTGGATCAAGCCCAGGAGGATGTGCTCGGTGCCGATGTAGTTGTGGTTGAGCATCCGGGCTTCTTCCTGAGCCAGGACGACAACCCGCCGCGCGCGGTCGGTGAACCTCTCGAACATCGTTAATCGCTCCTCAGAGCGGTCAGAAAGATTGGGGACGATCCCCTCCCTGTCCTTCCGCAGCTTAGTCCCGCAAGCGGGGACCGCTCATTCCAACTGCCGACACCCGGCCGAGAACAAGAGGTGCCTCCTGACCCCGAACGCCGACAACTGCTCCAACCCGATGGTGCGAGACGATGTTCCCGCAGGCCAGGCACTTACCCTCGCCACGGCTACGCCGATGGCGAACGTGAGACGGCCTTGCGCGCGTGTCGCCCCTCCCCACTAGGGATGTCTTACCCGTAACGACTGACACTCCATGCGGCGCACCCCGGTTCCCTCCGCTACGGGCGAACACCCTTGCGCCGCCGAACACGCTTTTACGCCCCCAATCCGGACACTCTGCGCGTTCGTCCGGGCACCCTGCGTAACCCGTCGGCCCTTCGGGCGGTTGCTCAGACATGGCCCTCACCGTTCCCCAGCCCCGCCTGCCGTACGAGCAGAGCGATCCGGTGCGTCAGTGGTACGAGAACGAGCTCGGCTGGGCGACCGAGGATCCGCGTCCCGGGCTGCCGGTACGGCTGCTCACGGGGCTGCGCTTCGATGTGCTCGAACTTCCCGCGGAGGCCGGCTTCGCCGCGCTGCGGCATCTCGGGCCGAAGGCTCCGGTGGCATTGCGCGGGGAATCGATGCGGCTCTTCGTGGCCGCGGGGAGCGCCGAGGAACTGCCGGGGCTCCTGGAGTGGCTGGAGTGGGGTGACATCCCGCTGGAGCTCACAGCCGTCGGGGCGGGTGGGCGGACCGATGCGCCCACGCCCCCGGGGTGGTCCGGCTCGCGGGGGGCGGCCGTCTGGCTGCGCCCCCCAGAGCCCGGGTGCGAGGTGGAGCCGACGCTGCCGGCACTGCCGTCCCTGTACTGCGTGGGGGGTGGCACCGTGCCCCACAGCGACCCCGCCGTGGGCTCCGGTCTCGTACGACTTGTGGACACGGCGGCAACGCAGTGCCACCGGGTCCGTCTGCGACGGGGCCGTCGTCAGCCGTTGGCCTTCTCGTAGGCCTCGCGGATGGACGCGGGGACACGGCCGCGGTCGTTGACCTCGAAACCGTTCTCCTTCGCCCAGGCGCGAATGGCCGCGGTGTCCTGACTGCCGCTCGCTGCTGCGGCACGGGCCTTGGAGCGCCCGGCCGAACCACGGCCACCGGTACGACGACCGCCCTTGAGGTAAGGCTCAAGAAGACCGCGGAGCTTGTCCGCGTTCGACGTGGTGAGGTCAATCTCGTACGACTTGCCGTCCAACGCGAACGTGACCGTCTCGTCCGCCTCGCCACCGTCGAGGTCATCGACAAGAAGGACCTGAACCTTCTGTGCCACCGGATTTCCTTTCATCGATAACTTCAGGGCCGGACCGTGCGGCGTGAGCCGCTGAATCGCCGCCCCCTGTTATATGCAGTACTGCAGTACATCGGAAAGCAAACCGCTTTTGCTGGAAAAACACAAACCCCCGGGAGAGACCGGGGACCCCGAGAACCCAGGAAACATGCGCGTTTCGGACATAGGGAACCGGGGCAGCAGGCGTTCGGAATACGCAGCGACGATCACAGATGCAGAAGCATCCGGCTGTTGCCCAAGGTGTTCGGTTTCACTCGTTCGAGGCCGAGGAACTCGGCGACGCCCTCGTCATTGGAACGCAGCAGCTCGCTGTAGACATCTCCGTCGACCGGCGTCTCACCGATCTCCACGAAGCCGTGCTTCGCGAAGAAGTCGACTTCGAAGGTGAGACAGAAAACCCGCCGGACACCGAGCCAGCGAGCGGTCTGCAGCAACTTACCCAACACCTGATGTCCCACTCCGGCGCCCTTGACATCGGGCTTCACCGCGAGTGTGCGCACTTCCGCGAGGTCTTCCCACATCACATGCAGGGCGCCGCAGCCGACGACCTCGGCGTTGTCGTCGCGTTCCGCCACCCAGAACTCCTGGATGGACTCGTAAAGCGCGACGGTCGCTTTGTCGAGCAGGATCCCCTGGCGGGTGTAGGAGTCGAGGAGGTCGCGCACGGCCGGGACATCGGCGGTGCGCGCCCTGCGTACGGAGACTGCTTTTGCGCTGAGTTCAGGGGGTTCTGCTGGCATGACCGGACGCTATCGTTCTGCTTCGCCCTCCGCCGCGCCGGGGTTCGGCGGGTTCGGTGGCTGAACGTTCGGCCCTTGAACCATGCGCACCGCGTCGTTGAGCGCTTCGCGCTGTTCCGGCGACATCATGCCGAAGAAGGCGACAAGAGCGGCCGCGGGGTTGTCACTCTGAGACCATGCTTCGTTCATCAGTGCGGCCGCGTAGGCGGCCCGAGTGGAGACCGCCTCATATCGATAGGCACGGCCTTCCGCTTCGCGGCGCACCCAGCCCTTCTGATGGAGATTGTCCAAAACGGTCATGACAGTGGTGTAGGCGATGGACCGTTCCTGCTGAAGGTCTTCAAGGACTTCCCGAACGGTCACGGGGCGGTTCCACTTCCACACCCGTGTCATGACTGAGTCTTCGAGTTCTCCCAAGGGGCGAGGCACACCAGAACAATAGTGGGAGATGTCACTAATGCCGTGACGGACGTGGCGGAGGTGTCATTTACCCAACAAAAAGGGCGTACGACTCGGAATGTGAGCGAGTCGTACGCCGTGCGTGCGTGAGGGGTGACCCGGGGTCACCGGGAGTCCGCCGTGGTCAGGGCTGCGGAGACTGCCGGACGCCCTCGGCGCGGGTGACCGCCGCGTCGACCGCCGCGTCCTCCTTGGCCTTGTTGGCGCCGCCCTGGGTCTTCACGATCGTCACGATGAGACCGCCGAAGAACACGGCCATCACTACGGGGGGCAGGAGCGCGGAGACGTAGTCCATGCCCCCAGAGTAGCTAGCCCGCCACGAGATGATGCGCCGGGTCCGCCGGATTTGCCGGAGCCGCCGGGTCGGCAGGCTCCGCCGGGTCCGCCGGGCGGCGCTTGGGCGGGAAGACCTCGGCCGGGGTCGGCACGGGGCGGCCCGGCTCGGGTGCGGCCGGCCGGCGGGCCGGGGCTGCCGGGGTCTTGGGCTTGGGCTTGGGTGCCGCGGGGGCCTCCGCCTCGCTGCGGCCGCCGGGGAGGGCGAGCAGGCGCGTGCGCGACGCGCGGACGCGGGACCGCGGGGCGGCCATGGTCTCCACGGCCGTACGCCCCGACAGGCGGGCGCGTACGTCGCGTTCGGCGAGGGCGCGGCAGCGTTCCAGGAGGGCGGTGGCGACCGGGTTGCCGCGCAGCGCCCGCAGCGCGGCGAGGTCGTCGGGGCCCGGCTGGTAGCCGGAGCCGATGACGTCCTCCAGGAGCGCGAGGTAGCTGGTCGCGGTGCCGGGCAGGGCCGCCCGGTAGCGGGCGAGGTCGGCCAGCAGGAAGGCGCGGAGCCTGGAGCCCTCGCGCGCCGCCTCGTCGACGGAGTCGGCGAGGCGGAGGCAGTCCTTGACGTCCTCGTCGGAGACGGGGCTGGGATGCAGGGCGAGGGCCAGAGCGCGGCGGAGCACACGCAGCTCCTCCGCACTGAAGGCCATGCCGCCGCGGGAACCGTATGGCGTGGGCATGGGCCGACGATACGCTCTAAACGGACAAAATCGGTTTAACGCCAATCTTTGGCGTGGCTTGGCTGCGGGGGGGCCTGGCGGTCCTGGGGGGCCTGGCGGTCCTGGGGGTCCGGGTCCAGGTCCCCGGCTCAGTCCGCGCGGCGGCGGACCATCGCGAAGGCGACCGCGCCGACCCCGAGCGCCGCGGCCCCGGCGAGGGCGATCCACGGGAGGACGCCTGCGCCGGTGTCCGCCATGGTGCCGTCGGGGGCCGGTGATTCGGCGACTCCGGGCGCGCTCGTCGTGCCGGGCGTGCCCGAAGCGCTCGACGGCGACGTGGTGGCCGCCGCGGGCGCGGTGGTCGCGCCGGGGCCGTCGGCGTGGATCGTGGTCACGATCGGGGGCGTGGGCACGGCGTGCACCGCGGTGGCCGTCCCTGCCGGTCCCGCGAACCCGATCAGCACCGCGGCCGCCACCGCCGCGGCCGCTCTTCCGCTACGCCCCATTTGCCCCACGCCCACTAGACACCCGCCCAACTCCCGTCCCTGCGCAGACTCTTGTATGGGGCGGAGGGTTGTGTGCGCAACCCCGCTCAGGTGCGGAAACGGTCAACTGCGGGAAACATTGCGCTCGTAGACCAGCCGCAGGCCGATCAGGGTCAGCCACGGCTCGTGCTCGTCGATGACCGAGGCCTCGCCGAGCACCATCGGCGCGAGGCCGCCGGTCGCGATGACCGTGACGTCGTCGGGATCGCCGCCGGGGCCCGCCAGTTCGCGCGCCATGCGCTGTACGACACCGTCGACCTGGCCCGCGAAGCCGTACAGGATGCCCGACTGCATGGCCTCCACGGTGTTCTTGCCGATGACGCTGCGCGGCCGGGCCAGCTCGATCTTGCGGAGCTGCGCACCGCGTACACCGAGCGCCTCTACGGAGATCTCGATGCCGGGGGCGATGACGCCGCCGGCGTACTCGCCGCGCGCGGAGACCGCGTCGAACGTCGTCGCCGTACCGAAGTCGACGACGATGGCGGGGCCTCCGTAGAGCTCGACCGCCGCGACCGCGTTGATGATGCGGTCGGCGCCGACCTCCTTCGGGTTGTCCATGAGGATCGGTACGCCGGTCTTGATGCCGGGCTCCACGAGGACGGCGGGCACGTCTCCGTAGTAGCGCCTTGTGACCTCGCGCAGTTCGTGCAGGACGGACGGGACCGTCGAGCAGATGGCGATGCCGTCGATGCCGTCGCCCAGTTCGTCGCCGAGCAGCGGGTGCATGCCCATCAGGCCGTTGAGCAGCACGGCGAGCTCGTCGGCGGTGCGGCGGGCGTCGGTGGAGATGCGCCAGTGCTCGACGATCTCCTCGCCGTCGAAGAGGCCAAGGACGGTGTGGGTGTTTCCGACGTCGATGGTCAGCAGCATGTCGTCATCACTCCGCCGCGCGCAGGTCGAGGCCGATGTCCAGGATCGGGGAGGAGTGGGTGAGGCCGCCCACCGCGAGGAAGTCGACGCCCGTGTCCGCGTACGCGCGGGCGTTCTCCAGGGTGAGGCGGCCGGAGGACTCCAGGATCGCGCGGCCGTGCACGATGGCGATGGCCTCCTCGGTCTCGCCCGGCGTGAAGTTGTCCAGGAGGATCAGGTCGGCGCCCGCGTCCACGACCTCGCGCAGCTGGTGCAGGGTGTCGACCTCGACCTCCACGGCCAGGTCGGGGAAGGCGTCGCGTACGGCCTTGAAGGCCTGCTCCACGCCGCCGGCGGCCACTACGTGGTTGTCCTTCACCAGGGCCGCGTCCGAGAGCGACATGCGGTGGTTGACGCCGCCGCCCATGCGGACCGCGTACTTCTCCAGGGCGCGCAGGCCGGCCGTCGTCTTGCGGGTGTCGCGGACCTTGGTCTTCGTGCCTTCGAGTGCGTCGGCCCACGCGCGCGTGGCGGTCGCGATACCGGAGAGGCGGCACAGGAGGTTGAGCGCGCTGCGCTCGGCGGTGAGCAGGTCGCGGGTGCGGGTGGTGACGCTGAGCAGCCTGTCGCCCGCCTCGACCCGCTCGCCGTCCTCGACGTGCCGCTCGACCTCGAAGGTGTCCGTGCAGACGAGGGAGATGACGGCCTCGGCGACGCGCAGGCCCGCGACCGTGCCGGCCTCACGCGCGGTGAAGTCGCCGGTGGCGACGGCCTCTTCGGGGATCGTGGCGACCGAGGTGACGTCCACGCCGCCGTCCAGGTCCTCCGAGACCGCCATGTGCGCGATGTCCTCGACCTGGACGGGGTCGAGCCCGGCGTCGGCCAGGAGCTGCGCGAGGGCGGGGTCGAGTCCGCACTCCATCGGGTCGTAGGCGTCGTCTCCGCCGCAGCCGCAGGCGTCGCCGCAGCCGCCGCCGACGGGGGCGATGGGGAGGTCGGGGGTGCTGCTCACGGTCACTTCTCCTGAAGTCTTGTCGTCGGGGGGAAGTCGGGGGTCTCGGTCGTCCACACGGCCAGCGTCCGGTCCGCGTTGAGACGTACGACGATGTGGCGGCGCCAGGCCGTGTCGTCGCGGTCGGCGTGATCCTCGCGCCAGTGGCAGCCGCGGGTCTCCTCGCGGCGCTGCGCGGCGGCCACCAGGACGCGGGCGACGCACAGGAGGTTCGTCGTCTCCCACGTGTCGACGCCGGGCTCGGCGGTCTTGCCGTCCTCGGCGAGCGCGCCCGCGGCTTCGGCGTGGATGCGGGCGAGCCGGGCCGCGGCCCCGGATAGGGAGTCGGCGGACCTGAGCACTCCGGCGCCGTCGGTCATGACGCGCTGGATGGTGAAGCGGGCCTCGGACGGCAGCAGGGGGTGCTCGGGGGCGTCGGGGTGGTCCCTCGGCGCGGGCACGCGCGCGTGGAGGGCATTCTCCGCGTGGCGCGCGGCGATGTCCGCGGCGATGCGCTCGGCGTAGACCAGGCCTTCCAGAAGGGAGTTGGAGGCGAGGCGGTTGGCGCCGTGCACGCCCGTGCAGGCGACCTCGCCGCAGGCGTAGAGGCCCGGCACTGTGGTGCGTCCGTGCGGGTCCGTGCGGACGCCGCCGGAGGCGTAGTGCGCGGCCGGGGCGACGGGGATGGGCTCGGTGACGGGGTCGATGCCGTGCGCGCGGCAGGCAGCGAGGATCGTCGGGAAGCGGCTCTCCCACATCTCGGCGCCGAAGTGCCGGGCGTCCAAGTACATGTGGTCGGTGCCCCGCTCCTGCATGCGGCGCGTGATGCCCTTGGCGACGATGTCGCGGGGCGCCAGCTCGGCGAGCTCGTGCTGCCCGACCATGAAGCGCACCCCGTCGGCGTCCACGAGGTGCGCGCCCTCGCCACGCACGGCTTCGGAGACGAGCGGCTGCTGGCCCTCCGCGTCCGCACCGAGGAAGAGCACGGTGGGGTGGAACTGCACGAATTCGAGGTCGCTCACCTCGGCGCCCGCGCGCAGGGCGAGTGCGACGCCGTCGCCCGTGGACACGGACGGGTTGGTGGTCGCGGAGAAGACCTGGCCCATGCCACCGGTGGCGAGGACCACCGCGGGGGCGTGCACGGCGCCCACTCCGTCGTGCTGGCCCTCGCCCATGACGTGCAGGGAGACTCCGGCGGTGCGGCCGTCGGCGTCCGTCAGGAGGTCGAGGGCCAGGGCGTTCTCGACGGTCGGTATGCCACGCGCGCGTACCGCCTCGACCAGGGCGCGGGAGATCTCCGCGCCGGTCGCGTCACCGCCCGCGTGCGCGATGCGGCGGCGGTGGTGGCCGCCCTCGCGGGTCAGCTCGATGGCGCCTTCGGGGCCCGTGTCGAAGTGGGCGCCGGTCTCGATGAGGCGGCGTACGGCGTCGGGTCCCTCGGTGACGAGGGTGCGCACCGCCTCTTCGTCGCACAGGCCCACGCCCGCGACGAGCGTGTCGTCCAGGTGCTGTTCGGGGGTGTCGCCATCGCCGAGTGCCGCGGCGATGCCGCCCTGGGCCCAGCGCGTGGAGCCGTCGTCCAGGCGGGCCTTGGTGACCACGACCGGCTTCAGGCCGGCCGCCGAGCAGCGCAGGGCGGCGGTCAGGCCAGCCACTCCGGAGCCGACGACCACGATGTCGGCGTCCAGGGACCATCCAGGGGCGGGGGCGTGCAGCCGTATTCCGGTGGCACTCATGCGGTGGCTCCGAACGTGAGCGGGATGTTGTCGATCAACCGGGTCGCGCCGACCTTGGCCGCCACGGCGAGGACCGCGTCGCCCGTGTGGTCAGGACGCACGTCCGTGAAGTCGGCCGGGTCGACAAGCGCCAAGTAGTCGAGCTCTAGCGGCGGTTGGCGGCGGGCCGCCTCGTCGATGACCTGGCGGGCCGCGGCGCGGACGGCCGCGGGGCCGCCGGGCACGGTCGGCGTGACGGACTGGGCGACGGCGTGCGCGTCGGCGGCGGCGCGGGACTCCCCCAGCGCGTTCAGGGCGGCGGCACGCGCGTGCGTGGCGGGGGCGCTCGCCGCCCGTGCGCGCAGGGCCTCCTGCGCGGCGTGCCGGTCGCGGCCCGCGAAGAGGGCCTGGGAGAGCGCGAGGGCGGTGCGCCGCTCGGCCGCGGACAGGTAGCGGTTGCGGCTGGAGAGCGCCAGGCCGTCGTCCTCGCGCACCGTGGGTACGCCGACGATCTCGATGCCGAAGTTCAGGTCCCGCACCATGCGGCGGATGAGGGCGAGCTGCTGGGCGTCCTTCTGTCCGTACAGCGCCACATCGGGGCGGGTGAGGTGGAGGAGTTTGGCGACGACCGTGAGCATGCCGTCGAAGTGACCGGGGCGGGTGGCCCCTTCGAGGCGGGTGCCCATGGGTCCCGCGCTGACGCGGACCTGGGGTTCGCCGCCCGGGTAGACCTCGTCGACGGACGGGGCGAACACGAAGTCCGCGCCCTCCTGTTCGGCGATCTTGATGTCGGCGTCCAGGGTGCGCGGGTAGCGGTCGAGGTCCTCGCCCGCGCCGAACTGGAGAGGGTTCACGAAGACCGTGACGACGACCTCGCCCTCGTCGCCCGCGATGCGGCGCGCGGTGCGGATGAGCGTGGCGTGGCCCTCGTGCAGGGCGCCCATCGTCATGACGACGGCGCGGTGTCCCTCACGCGTGCGCGTGCGCAGGGCGTCGGCGGTGTGCAGGAGGGCGGTCATCGGCTCTCTCCCTCGGTGTCGCCGGCCCCGCCCGCGCCGTTGGCCAGGACCCCCAGGAGGTCCTCGGCGAGCTCCGGCTTGAGCAGTCCGTGGGCGAGCGCTCGGTCGGCGGTGGCACGGGCCATCGCCAGGTATCCGGCGACGGTCTGCGGGGCGTGCTTGCGCAGCTCGGCGACGTGGGCGGCGACGGTGCCCGCGTCCCCGCGGGCGACGGGTCCGGTGAGGGCGGCGTCGCCGGACCGCAGCGCGTTGTCGAGCGCGGCGCCGAGCAGCGGGCCGAGCATCCGGTCGGGGGCCTCGACGCCTGCGTCCCGGAGCAGCTCCATGGACTCGGCGACCAGCGTGACCAGGTGGTTCGCGCCGAGCGCGAGGGCCGCGTGGTAGAGCGGCCGCGACTCCTCGGCGATCCATTCGGGCTCGCCGCCCATCTCGATGACGAGCGCCTCGGCCGCGAGCCGCAGCTCGTCGGGGGCGGTCACGCCGAAGGAGCAGCCGGCCAGGCGCTGTACGTCCACGGGGGTGCCGGTGAAGGTCATGGCCGGGTGCAGCGCGAGCGGCAGGGCGCCGGCCCGCAGCGCCGGTTCGAGCACCTTCGTGCCGTACCGCCCCGATGTGTGCACGAGGAGCTGGCCGGGGCGGACGGCACCGGTCTCGACGAGGCCGTCGACCAGGCCCGGAAGGGCGTCGTCCGGCACGGTCAGGAGGACGAGGTCGGCACGCTCGAGGACCTGGGCGGGCGGGACGAGGGGGACGTCGGGCAGCAGGATCGCAGCCCGGCGCACGGAGGCGTCGGAGACGCCGGACGCGGCGACCGGGCGGTGCCCGGCGAGCTGGAGCGCCGCGGCGAGCGCGGGGCCGACCCGGCCCGCTCCCACGACGCCCACCGTGAGCCTCGCGGGGCGGTCCCGCGGGTCTGGCTGATGAGGTGCGTTCACGCGATGACGCCTTCCCGTTCCAGTCCGCTCGGGGTACCGGACGATTTCTCGTCATGCTAACGCGATCGGTCCGTGGCGCGTCTTCGGCTGTCCACAGCCTGTGGGTATTCGTATGACTGGTGGCCTCGGGCAGGCCATGCTCGGGGGATGACTGCGCAAGAGGCGGAAGAAGAGCGCCCCCAGGAACAGCCCACGCATCAGCCCGAAGCGTTCGGGGACGGACCTGCGGAGGACTCTGCGGAGGGCTCTGCGGAGGATCCGGACGGGCGCGCCCGGCGCTCGGCGGCGGCCCAGCGAGGCGCCGCCCGGGCCCTGCACCGCTCACCCCTGGTCGTGCCGCTCGCCGAGCGCCTCTCGTCCCTGGCGGCCGCGGCCCACGAGGTCGTCGGCCCGGACGACCCCACCGACGTCTATGGCGACGCCGTCGTCGCCACCCTGGAGGACGAGGTCGCGCGGCTGCTCGGCAAGGAGGCGGCCGCCTTCTTCCCGACGGGCACGATGGCCCAGCAGGTCGCCCTGCGCTGCTGGGCGGGCCGCACCGGCAATGCGACGGTCGCCCTGCACCCGGTCGCGCACCCCGAGGTCCACGAAGGGGGCGCCCTCTCCGTGGTGAGCGGTCTGCGCACGGTCCACCCGACGAGGGAGCCGCGGCTGCCCACGGCCGACGAAGTGCGGGACTTCGAGGAGCCCTTCGGGACGCTGATGCTCGAACTGCCGCTCCGGGACGCCGGTTTCGTCCTGCCGTCCTGGGAGGAGCTCGAAGAGGTCGTGGAGGCGGCCCGCGAACGCGACGCGGTCGTGCACTTCGACGGCGCACGCCTGTGGGAGTGCACGCCGCACTTCGGCCGCCCCCTTACGGAGATCGCGGCACTCGCGGACACCGTGTACGTGTCGTTCTACAAGTCGCTCGAAGGCCTCAGCGGCGCCGTGCTCGCCGGGCCGCGCACGCTCGTCGAGGAGGCGAGGGTGTGGCGCCACCGCTACGGAGGCCAGCTGTTCCAGCAGTTCCCGACCGCCGTGTCCGCGCTGCTCGGCCTGAAGCACACGCTGCCCCGGCTGCCGGAATACGTGGCCCACGCGCGCGTGGTGGCCGATGCGTTGCGCGAAGGGTTCGCGGCAGCCGGGGTGCCGTGGTCGCGTGTGCACCCCGAGCAGCCGCACACCCATCAGTTCCAGGTCTGGCTGCCGTACGACTCCGAAGTCCTGACCGAGGCGTCGCTCGCCCAGGCCGAGGAGACCAAGACCCTGCTGTTCGGCCGCTGGTTCTCCGACGGGCCGCCCGGCCTCTCGGTCACCGAGGTCACCGTGGCCGGAGCGGGCCTGGAGTGGACGGCCGACGACGTCAAGGAAGCGGTCGCGGAGTTCGTGCGGCGGATCCCCGGCTGACGGATCCCCGGCCGAGGTGGACGGAGTGGGCCAGCCGGGCCAGGGCGGCCCGGATCCATCCATGGGCGGGGCGTTCCTCGACGACGGCCTGGAAGCGCCCGTAGCCGCGCACCTCACGGATGACCTGCCAGTCGTGCTGACCGGGGGCGGGCGGGGTGCGCTCGTCGTGCTGGGCGGCGCGGTAGCTGTCGAGGAGGTACTGCTGCGTGATGCTCATGATGACCTCGCCTTTCGGGGTAAATGGTACTTATCGGGCACTCGTGGGTCGACGGGAAGCAGAGTCGACGCATGAAGGGCATGGAGGGTGCGGGAAGGGCAGGTCCCCGGGTGCTGTGCCCCGCTTGCTGCGGCCCGCTCACCACAGACTGCGCCCGCCGACCCCGCGCCGTCGCGTCGATTGACGCCGACCGTCAATCGACGGCGGGGATGTCGGTGGCGGGGTGCACCATGGGGCCATGAGCGTGAGCATCGACATCACCGGGCTGCTCCCGGAGCGGATTCACGTCGTGCCCTCGCCCCTGGCCGAGCTCGGCATGGCGCTGCACGCGCTGGCGGAGCCGGGCCACCACCCGGGGCTCCAGGGCTGGGCGACGGCGGTGTCCGCGCGCCTCGATCCGTGCCTCGCGGACCGCATGTGCGACGCGGACTTCCTGTGGCGCACGACGTTCTCGGACGTCTTCGCGCCGTTCGCCGGCATCCCCGGCAGGCAGGCGCTCCCGGGCGCCACGCTCGCCGAGGAGCTCGACCTCCTCGACAAGCTGACGGACGAGCAATTCGTGGACGCCGCCCTGGAGTTCACCTGCCAGTCGTCGTACGCGGAGCCGAACCGCTCCATCCTGGGCACCCCGGAGGTGCAGCAGCGCGCCCTGGAGCTCGCCGCCGCCCGAGGCCCCCACCAGGTGCGCTTCACCCGGCGGCTGCTCGACGACCCGTCCGCGGTCCGCGCCTGGTTCCGGCAGCTGGTGGAGGACTGCGACGAGGCGTTCTTCGCGGACACCTGGGAGCGCCTGCAGCACCAGCTCGCCGCCGACGCCCGGCACAAGACCGACCTGCTGCGCCGCAAGGGCCTCGCCGAGGCCCTGAAGGCGGTGTCCGGTGCGGCCTCCCTGGACGAGGACGCCCGGCTCATCACCTTCGACAAGATCACCGAGGGGCGCACGGTCACGGGCGACGGCAGCCTCGTGCTCGTCCCGACCAGCCTCGGCTGGCCCCACCTGATGGTGCTTCACCGCTATGGCTGGCAGCCCGCGATCACGTATCCGATCAGCGGCCCCGGGCTCACCGCCCCGCCCTCCGTGGAGCAGTTGACCCGCCGCATGTCCGCGCTCGCCCACCCGGCCCGGATGCGCCTGTGCCGCCACCTCGCGCGCGGGGCGTACACCACGGGCGAGCTTGCGGACGCGCACGGCCTGACGGCGCCCGAGGTGTCACGTCACCTCAGCGTCCTGAAGAAGGCCGGGCTCGTCACGACGCGGCGCCGCGGGCGCTATGTGCAGCATCAGCTGGACATCGGCGTGGTGTCCCGCCTGGGCAGCGACTTCATCGAGGGCGTGCTGCGCTAGGGCCGTTCTCGCAACGGGCCTCAGGGGCCTCAGCCCCCGCCGCCACCCGCCCGCACCAGACCCGTCTCGTACGCGAGGACCACCACCTGCACCCGGTCCCGCAGCCCGAGCTTGGTCAGGATGCGTCCCACGTGCGTCTTCACGGTGGCCTCCGACAGGACGAGCCGCGCCGCGATCTCGCCGTTCGAAAGCCCCTGGGCGACCAGGACCATGACCTCGCGCTCGCGGTCCGTGAGCCGCTCGAGCTCCTTGTGCTGCGGCTGTCCGCCCGCGTTCGGCAGCATCGGCGCGAAGCGGTCCAGGAGGCGCCGCGTCGTGGACGGCGCGACCACGGCGTCGCCGCTGTGCACGGACCGGATCGCGGCGAGCAGCTCCCCCGGGGGCACGTCCTTCAGCATGAAGCCGGAGGCGCCCGCCTTCAGCCCCGAGAAGGCGTACTCGTCGAGATCGAAGGTCGTCAGGATCAGCACCTTGGGCGGATTCTCGTCCTGGCAGATGCGCCGGGTCGTCTCCACGCCGTCCAGTTTCGGCATGCGTACGTCCATCAGGACCACGTCGACCTTGGTCGACCGCAGCGCTTCGAGCGCCTCGACGCCGTCGCCCGCCTCCGCGACGACGTCCATGTCCGGCTGGGCCGCGAGCACCATCCGGAACCCCGTGCGCAGCAGCGCCTGGTCGTCGACGAGCATGACGCGGATCGACATCAAAGGCCCCTTCGTGGATGAGCTCATAAGCGTATGGCGTTGATGCATCGGTGACAGGTGTCAGTTCGCAGGCGTCGAGTGTCAGTTCGCGGGCTTCAGCGGGAGCAGCGCACTGATGCGGAAGCCGCCGCCGGGACGTGGCCCCGCGTCCAGCGTGCCGCCGACCATGCCGACGCGCTCGCGCATGCCGATCAGACCGTGCCCGCTGCCGTCGGCGCCGCCGTCCTCGTACAGCTCGTGCGGGGCGCCCTTGCCGTCGTCCTCGACGAGCAGCCCGAGGCCGTCGTCGAAGTAGACGAGGCGCACGCTCGCCCCGGTGTTCTCGCCGCCGTGCTTGCGGGTGTTGGTGAGCGCCTCCTGCACGATGCGGTACGCGGTCAGCTCCACGCCGCTGGGCAGCGGGCGCGGGGTGCCCTCGACCTTGAAGTCGACGGGCAGTCCCGCCGTGCGCACCTGCTCGATCAGCTCGTCGAGCTGCTCGACATCGGGCTGCGGGACGTACTCGCCGCTCTCCTGGTGCTCGCCGGTGCGCAGCACGCCGAGCAGCCTGCGCATCTCCGCGAGCGCCTGCCTGCCGGTGCCCGAGATGGTCTCCAGGGCCTGCTTCGCCTGCTCGGGCGCGCTGTCCAGGACGTACGCGGCGCCGTCGGCCTGGACGACCATCACCGAGACGTTGTGCGCGACGACGTCGTGCAGCTCGCGGGCGATCCGGGCCCGCTCGGCGGCCACGGCGACCTTGGACTGGGCCGCACGCTCCTTCTCCAGGCGGTCGGCGCGCTCCTCCAGCTGGGCCAGATAGGCGCGGCGGGTGCGGATGGAGTCGCCGAGCACCCACGCGAGCGCGAAGGGAACCATCTGGAAGACCGTGAAGAGGATGTTGCCGAAGGAACTTATGCTCTCCTCCGGCCAGCGGATCGACGAGAGCGGCGCGGCACACAGACCACCCATGAGGGCGAACCGCGAGGCCCACTTCGGGCCGTCGGCCGACGCGGTGTAGATGATCACCAGCATCGCGAAGTCGGCGGGCATCGTCTTCGCGTCGAAGGCCAGCTGGGCGACGCCGAGCACGGCGGCGAGGATCAGCATCTTCTCGGTCGCCTTGCGGCGCAGCGCGACGACGACGGACAGGCCGACGACGATGACGGCGGACGCGACGCTCGGGTCGCTGCCCTCCCCCTCGGCCATGGAGACCAGACTCAGGCCGGAGATCCCGAGCAGGAAGAGGGCCCAGAAGCCATCGACCCCGGTCGGGTGTCTGCGGAGGAAGTCATAGACGCGCTGCACGTAACCCAGCGTAGGCAGCCGCACGGCCCTCCGGGGTCAACCGGAGGGCCGATCCGCGGCCGGTACTTGTACTCCCCAAGGTGGAGGCGCGCTTAGCCTTCTCGCGTGGCGAACGAGGTCCGGGGTGAGCGGCGGGACGTGTGGCGTGGCTGGCGGGACGCCACCGAGGAGGCGCTCTACGGCCCTGCGGGCTTCTATCTGCGCCCCGGCGGACCCGCGGCGCATTTCCGCACGTCGGTGCATGCGTCGCCGCTCTTCGCCGCGGCCGTGGCCCGCCTCCTTTGCCACGTGGACGAGGCGCTCGGCCACCCCGCCGAGCTGGCCTTCGTGGACCTGGGCGCGGGCCGCGGCGAGCTGACCGCGGGCGTCCTCGCGGCGCTGCCCGCCGATGTGGCGGCACGCACGCGTGCGTACGCCGTGGAGCGCGCCGCACGTCCCGAAGGACTCGACCCGCGCGTCGAGTGGCGGGACCGGGCGCCCGTCGGCGTCACGGGTCTGCTCTTCGCCAACGAGTGTCTTGACAACGTCCCCCTGGACGTCGCCGAAGTCGCACCGGACGGGGTCGTCCGCCGGGTCCTCGTACGCGACGACGGCACCGAATCGCTCGGAGCCGCCGTCGACGGAGCGGACGCCTCCTGGCTCGCGCGCTGGTGGCCGCTGCCCCCGGAGCCGGGCCTGCGCGCGGAGATCGGCGCTCCCCGTGACGAGGCGTGGGCGGCGGCCGTGGCGACGCTGACGCGCGGTCTGGCCGTCGCGGTCGACTACGCGCACGACCGGGCGGCACGACCGCCGTTCGGGACGCTGACCGGCTTCCGCGCGGGCCGCGAGACGGCGCCCGTGCCGGACGGCGGCTGCGACATCACCGCCCATGTGGCCCTCGACGCCTGCGCGCTGGAGGGGGCCGCGCTGCTCACCCAGCGGGCGGCGCTCGGCACCCTTGGCGTGAGCGGCGGCCGCCCGCCGCTGTCCCTCGCCTCCAGCGACCCGGCCGCGTACGTACGCGCCCTCACGCGCGCGGGAGAGGCGGCGGAGCTCACCGCGCCCGGCGGGCTCGGGGACTTCGGGTGGCTGGCCCAGCCGGTCGGCGTACCGCTTGAGGGACTGCTACTTGTCGATGTCGCCGACCACGAAGAACAGTGACCCCAGGATCGCCACCATGTCGGCGACCAGCTGGCCCGGAAGCAGCTCGACCAGCGCCTGGATGTTGTTGTACGAGGCCGAGCGGAGCTTGAGGCGGTAGGGCGTCTTCTCGCCCTTGGAGACCAGGTAGTAGCCGTTGATGCCGAGCGGGTTCTCGGTCCACGCGTACGTGTGCCCCTCGGGGGCCTTGAGGACCTTCGGCAGGCGCTGGTTGATCGGCCCCTGGGGCAGGTCGGCGAGCCGGTCGAGGCAGGCGTCCGCGAGGTCGAGCGCGTTGTGGGTCTGCTCCAGGAGCACCTCGAAGCGGGCCAGGCAGTCGCCCTCCTGGCGGGTGACGACCTTCAGGGTGTCCCGCAGTTCCCCGTACGCGAGATACGGCTCGTCGCGGCGCAGGTCGAAGTCGACTCCGGAGGCACGCGCGATGGGACCGCTCACTCCGTAGGAGTGCACCGCCTCCGGGGACAGCACGCCGACGCCGCGCGTGCGGCCCCGGAAGATCTCGTTGCCGAGCACCAGCTTGTCGTACACGTCCATGCGGGAGCGGACCGATGCGACGGCGGCACGCGCGCGTACCGGCCAGCCGGCGGGCAGGTCCTCCTTGAGGCCGCCGACGCGGTTGAACATGTAGTGCATCCGCCCGCCGGAGATCTCCTCCATCACGGTCTGGAGCTCCTCGCGCTCCCGGAAGGCGTGGAACACCGGGGTGATACCGCCCAGTTCGAGCGGATACGAGCCCAGGAACATCAGGTGGTTGAGTACGCGGTTCAGCTCGGCGAGCAGCGTGCGCAGCCAGACGGCGCGCTCGGGCACCTCCATGCCGAGCATCCGCTCCACGGCAAGCACGACGCCCAGCTCGTTGGAGAACGCGGACAGCCAGTCGTGCCGGTTGGCCAGCATCACGATCTGCCGGTAGTCACGCGCCTCGAAGAGCTTCTCCGCGCCGCGGTGCATATAGCCGATGACCGGCTCCGCGTGCTGGATCCGCTCGCCGTCGAGGACGAGACGCAGCCGCAGCACGCCGTGCGTGGACGGGTGCTGCGGGCCGATGTTGAGCACCATGTCGGTGCTCTCCGCGGCGCCGCCGATGCCGAGCGTGGTCTCCGTCGTGGGGCTCATGCGCGCATTCTCTCGTACGCGATGGCATACGCGACCGTGACCCGGCGTACGTACGCTTGCGGCATGGATACGGGGACGGCACAACCCGCGCGACCGGCGGGGACAGGGGCACAGCCGGTGTGGACCGGACTGCCCAGGGGGCTGCTGAGAATGCGACGGCTGCTCCTGGTGGCGTGGCTTGTGCCGATCGCGGCAGCCGTGGGGGTGCTCCTGGGGATCTTCACCGGACCCGCGTGGGCGGCCTTCGCGGCGCTGCCCCTCGCCCTCGTGGCGTGGGGCTGGCCGATGCTGGAGCGCAACTGGCGGTCCTGGAAGTACGCCGAGCGCTCCGACGACCTCCTGATCAGCAGGGGCGTGCTCTGGCACGAGGAGACGATCGTCCCCTACGGCCGGATGCAGCTCGTCGAGGTCACATCGGGACCGGTGGAGCGGTACTTCGGGCTCGCGGGCGTGCAGCTGCACACGGCGGCCGCCGCGACGGACGCGCGGATCCCCGGGCTGCTCCCCGAGGAGGCCGAGCGGCTCCGCGACCGGCTCACCGAGCTGGGCGAGGCCCGCTCGGCGGGGCTGTGAGCGGCGTACGCGAGGCGGCGGGGGAAGAACACACCCGCGGCCCCGACGACGTACGAGAGAGGCGTCTGCACCCCGTCACGCCCCTGCGCAGGGCCTGGGCGCCGGTCGCGGTGCTCGTGGGCTTCGCGGTGCACGACCCGAGCGGCACGCAGCGGCGGGTCTCCGAGCTCGCCGTGTCCCAGCTGCTCGCCGGGATCGCCGTCGTCCTCCTGGGCGGCGCCCTCTACGGCTTTCTCAGCTGGTGGTTCACGCACTTCGCGGTCACCGACACCGAACTGCGCATCCGCACCGGACTGATCTTCCGGCGCACCGCGCACATCCGGCTCGACCGGCTCCAGGCCGTGGATGTGACGCGGCCGCTCGCGGCCCGGATAGCGGGCGTCGCCAAGCTCAAGCTGGACGTCGTCGGCGCGGAGAGCAAGGACGAACTCGCCTATCTGGGCGAGGAGGAGGCCTCCGTCCTGCGGGCCGAACTCCTCGCGCGGGCGGCCGGTTTCGCCCCCGAGGAGGCCCGCGAGGTCGGTGAGGCGCCGGTCAGGAATCTGGTGCACGTACAGCCGCGGATGCTCGCGATCTCGCTCCTCCTGACCGGCACGACCTGGGGGATGCTCGTCGCCACGCTGATCGTGCCGCCGTTCCTGTGGTTCGTCACCCACAACCTGTGGACGGTCCTCGCGACCGGCCTTCCCATGCTGGGCGGCGCCTTCGCGAGCAGCGTGGGGCGCTTCATAGGCGAGTACGACTGGAAGGTGGGCGAGTCCCCCGACGGCCTGCGCATCGACCACGGGCTGCTCGACAAGGCGCACGAGACGGTGCCGCCGGGGCGGGTGCAGACCGTGCGGGTCGTGGAGCCGTGGCTGTGGCGGCGGCGCGGCTGGGTGCGGATCGAGCTGGACGTGGCGGGCTCCGCCAACGGCGTCCTGATCCCGGTCGCGCCCCGGGACGTCGCGGAGGCGGTGATCGGGCGGATCCTGCCGGGCGTCCGGGTGCCGGCCGCCGCCGAGCTGATCCGGCCGCCCTCGCGCGCGGCGTGGTGCCTTCCGGTGTGGTGGAAGGGGTACGGCCTCACGGTGACGGACACGGTGTTCGCCGCCCGGCACGGTCTTCTGCGCCGACGCCTGTCGTTGGTGCCGCACGCGAAGGTGCAGAGCGTACGGCTCACGCAGGGGCCGTGGGAGCGGCACAAGGGGGTGGCGGATGTGGTGGTGGACACCGGCGCGAACAAGACGGTGACCGCGCGGCTGCGTCCCGCCGGGGAGGCGGCGGCTCTCCTGGAGGCGCAGGCGGAACGGTCGCGTACGGGGCGGAGGGCTGCGCTGCCGGATCGGTGGATGGCGTGACGTGAGGGGTTCGGCTGCCGGGCAATCGGGTGGGTGGGCGGGAAAGATCCGCCGCGAAGCGGCGGTCTTGAACGGGGTCCGGGGCGGAGCCCCGGTACCGAGCCCTGCGGGCCCAGCTACGCCCGCAGGGCGGTCCGCAGCTCCGCTACGTCAATCTGCTCCGTCTCGTCATGCGCCGTCAGGTCGATGACCTGACCCACCGCACCGCCCGAGCCCTCCGCAGGAGCCTGCTTGAAGTCCGCCTCGGCCTCCGCCTTGTGCACGGCGAGTGCCTCCTCGCCCACCACGTCCGCGAGGTCCGCGTTCTGCACGGCCTCCAGCGCGGCGGGCGCCGCGCCCTTCGTACCGAAGAAGTCGAAGCCGCCCTGGACCACCGGGCGCCGCGTCTGCACGGGCGGCGCGACGGCGACCGCGCGCTCGTGCCCGCCGTACCCGTCGGCCGCCCCGGACTTCCCCCGCGGCTCGTCCCCGTCCGCGACGGAGGCGGACGGCTCCGGCGTCAGACGGTCGAGCGCCGCGTTCGCCCGCGCGTACAGGGACACGGTCGGCTTCGCCTCGCCGCGAGCGGCGGGCACGGTGGCCGGCACGTTGGCGGCGGGCACAGCGGCAGGCGCAGGCGCAGGCGCAGGCGGCAGTGCCCGCGCCGGAGTCGACGCCTCGATGGCAAGCAGCCGCCGCCCCTCCAGCGCACTGGCCCGCTCGGTCTCCGCAGTGGCGTACCGCCGAAGCAGCGCCGCGTGCTCATTGCGCAGCGCGGCCAGCTCGGCCCGCTTGGCGCGCAGCTTCGTCTCCAGGCGGCCCCGCAGCTCGCGGGACTCGTCGAGGTCGGACTCGCACTCGGCTATCCGTTCCTCGTAGCGCCACTCGTCGCTCTTGCGGGCGCGGCCCAGCTCGGCGACGCGCTTGCCCGCGGCGAGGTCCCAGCGGCGCATGACGACGGAGCCCACGACGGCGGCAGCGGCGGCCGCCGCGGTGAGGCCGCGGAGCACGATCGGTTCCGCGAAGAGCCAGGCGCCGCCGGCGCAGACGAGAGAGAGGCCTGCGACCGTCGAGGGGGGAAGCAGCCGGTGCAAGGGTGGGGAATGGCGGTGGCGTCCACGTGGCATGGCCAGAAACTTACCGCGCGTAGGCGAACTCTGGTGCCCCGGGCGCCAAAATGACAGTGCCACAGCGCTGATTCCCCACCCTTGTCGATCCTCTTCGGCCACTCAACTCCGGTTTCGGCCGCGCCAACTCCGGTTTCGGCCGCGCTACTTCTTGATCAATCCCTTCGACTCCAGATACTCCCTGGCGACATCGGCTTCCTTCTGCCGCTCGACATCGACCTTCCGGTCGAGTTCGGCGAGATCTTCCGTCGTGAGCGTCTCGGTCAGCTTCCCGAGCGCCGCGGCTATCTCCTTGTCGCCCGCTTCCTTCGCGTTCACCACCGGAAGGATGTTGTCCGCGTTCTGCAGCTTCTTGTCGTCCTCGAGGGCCACCAGGCCGAAGCTGTCCAGCGTCGCGTCGGTGGTCGTGGTCAGCACCACCTGGTCCGTGCCGTTCTTCACGGCCTGCTTGGACTGTGTGGTGCCTACGCCCTTGGGGTCGATTCCGGCGATGTCGATGCCGTACTTCTTCTTCAGGCCGGGCGCGCAGAACGGCCGGGTCTCGCATTCGTCACTCGCGGCGATCTTGACCTTCTCGCCCGACTCACCAAGATCCGAAAGCGTCTTGAGCTTGTGCTTCTTCGCGTATTCCTTGCTCACCGCGAACGCGTTCTGGTCGACCGCCTCGCCGACCGGAAGCACCTTCAGGCCGCGCGGCTCGGCGAGCTTCTTCAGCTCGGCCACCGTGGCGTCCACATCATTAGAAGCGACCGGCTTCGCCTTGGGCCCGTTCTTGCCGAGGTTGAGGAACTCCGCGAGTGTCGCCGCGTATTCGGGAGCGACATCGATCGAGCCCTTCTTCAGCTCGGGCTCGTACACCTCGCGGTTCTGGACGGTCTTGACCTCCGCGTCGTATCCGGCCTCCTCAAGGACACCGACGTACAGCTCGGCGAGAACCTTCTGCTCGGTGAAGCGGGCCGAGCCCACGACGAGCTTGCCCTTGCCGCCCGCCTTGTCGCCCGAGCCCTCGCCGTCCTTCTCCAGGCTGTCCCCGCCGCACGCGGTGAGCCCCGCGGTCAGCGCCACGACGGCCACGGCCGCCCCTGCCATCCGTCGCGCGCGACGCGTTGTGCTGTTCATCGGTGAACCACCATTTCGAAAGCCCTTGGAAACACTGGAAACTGCCGCCCGGAGATCAGTGCGCGACTCCCGAGCGGCCCCGCATGGGGTTGAAGACCCACCCCACCACGATCAGCACCGCCTCCACGAAGAGCGCGAGCAGCGCCACGAGCAGCGCGCCCGCCACCACCTGGGGCGTGTTCTGCAGGTTGAACCCGGCCGTGATGATCCGGCCGAGACCCCCTTCGCCCGCCATCGCGGCCAGCGTCGCCGTGGCGACGACCTGCACCCCGGCGGACCGGACACCCGTCATGATCAGCGGGTACGCGAGGGGCAGTTCGACCCGCGCGAACAGCTGGCCGCCGCTCATGCCCATCCCCCGCGCGGCCTCCACCACCGACCGGTCGACCTCGCGCATCCCGATGTACGCGTTGGTCAGCAGCGGCGGCACCGCGAAGAGCACCAGGGCGATCAGCGTCGGTACGTCCCCGTGCTCGCCCAGCGGGGTGAGCGTGAGGAGCACGAGCACCGCGAGCGTCGGCACCGCGCGGCCGACGTTCGAGATGTTGACCGCGAGGGCGCCGCCCTTGCCGATGTGGCCGAGGAACAGCGCGATCGGCAGCGCGATCAGACACGCGACGGCGAGACACACCCCACTGAAGTAGAGATGCTCCGCGAGCCGGTGCCACACCCCCTTGTCGCCCTGCCAGTTGGCGGACGTGGTCAGCCAGTCGTACGCACCGGTGATCGCGTTCATGCAGGTTCAGCCACCTTGGCCGTGCGCTGCGCGCGAGCCGCACGGTTCGTCCGTATTCGATGGACCCGCGTCCAGGGCGTCAGCCACCGCTGGAGCGCCAGGAGCAGCAGGTCGGCCACGACGGCGAGGAGCACGCACAGCACGGACGCCGTGAGCACCTGTGCTTTGAAGGTCGTGTCGAGGCCGTCCAGGATCAGCGTGCCGAGCCCGCCGTAGTCGACGATCGCGCCGACCGTGGTCAGGGCCACCGTCGACACCGTCGTGATGCGCACGCCGGCGAGCAACGCGGGCAGCGCGAGGGGCAGTTCGACCTCCCACAGCAGCCGCAGCGGTCCGTACCCCATCCCCTTGGCCGCGTCCCGCGCCTCGTCGGGCACGGCCTGGAGCCCCGCCAGGATGTTCCGCACCAGGATCGTCAGCGAGTACAGCACCAGACCCGTCACGACCAGCGAGGCGGAGAGCCCGAAGAAGGGCAGCAGGAGCGAGAACATCGCGAGCGAAGGGACCGTGTAGAGCACGGTCGTCAGGCCGAGGATCGGCCCCGCGAGGAAGCGCCAGCGCCGGGCGAGCAGCGCGAGCGGCAGGGAGACGGCGACGCCGATCGCCACCGATGCCACGGTGATGCCCACGTGCTGCACGGTGGCATCGATCAACTCCTGGCTGCGGGAACGGACGTACTCCCCGCAGATCCAGTCGTTCGCCACCAGACAGTTCTGCTCGCTCATCGCGCCCCGCCCCCTCCTCACTCCCCCGAAAACCGATTCCTGCGGCTGTCTGGCGACCCTAACGCGCACCACTGACAATCGCCGAGACTCGTCGTACTGGCGCAACATGGGCTTTACACAACGCCCGCAACAATGGGGAATCATGATCCGGTTCGAGCACGTCACCAAGCGGTACGCGGACGGCACCACCGCCGTCGACGACCTGTCCTTCGAGGTCGCCGAGGGTGAACTGGTCACGCTCGTCGGCCCGTCGGGCTGCGGCAAGACGACGACGATGAAGATGGTGAACCGTCTCATCGAGCCGACCGAGGGCCGGATATTCGTGGACGGCGACGACATATCCGCCATCGACCCGGTCCAACTCCGGCGCCGTATCGGCTATGTCATCCAGCAGGTCGGCCTCTTCCCGCACAAGACGGTCCTGGAGAACACGGCGACCGTCCCGCATCTCCTCGGCGTCAAGCGCTCCAAGGCCCGCGAGCGCGCCGCCGAACTCCTCGATCTGGTCGGCCTCGACCCGGCCACCTTCGGCGACCGCTACCCCGAGCAGCTCTCCGGGGGCCAGCGCCAGCGCGTCGGCGTGGCCCGCGCCCTTGCCGCCGATCCGCCCGTGCTCCTGATGGACGAGCCGTTCGGCGCCGTCGACCCCGTGGTGCGCGAGCACCTGCAGAACGAGTTCCTCCGCCTCCAGCAGGCCGTGCGCAAGACGGTGCTCTTCGTCACGCACGACATCGAGGAAGCGGTCCGCCTCGGCGACCGCATCGCCGTCTACGGCCAGGGCAGCATCGAGCAGTTCGACACCCCCTCGACGGTGCTCGGCGCGCCGGCCACCGGTTACGTGGCCGACTTCGTCGGCGCGGACCGCGGCCTCAAGCGGCTCTCCGTGACACCCATCGAGGAGGGCGACCTGGAGCAGCCGCCCATCCTGCACCTGGACGACCCACTGCCCGCGAAGCTGGACGCCCGCTGGGCCGTCGTCCTGGACGGCGAGAACAACCTGCACGGCTGGATCTCCGCCGAGCACGCGCACGGCGGTTCGGGCACGGTGCGGGACCACGCACGCCGCATGGAGGCGTGGCTTCCGGTGGGCGCGACCCTGAAGCAGGCGTTCGCGACGATGCTGCAGCACGACGCGGGCTGGATCGCGGTCATCGACAAGGACAGCGAGGGCCGCTTCCTGGGTGTGCTGACGCCCGCCCGCCTGCACGAGGCCCTTCGCAGGTCGACGGCGGCCGACGCCCGTGACATCGCGCGCGGGGACGTCGAGTTGGAGACCATCGCGGCCATCGGGGGCAGCTGAACCGCCCCCTACGGAGGGCTATTTGACGCTCAGCCGCCCGCTGATCCACTCCAGCGCCGCGGGGATCTCGCGGCGCCACGTGTTGAAGTTGTGCCCGCCGCTGGGCAGCGTGATCGACGAGACCCTGGTGGGCGGCTTCACCTTGTCGATGAACTTCTCGGTGTCCCCGTAGTTGTCCTCGCCCTGCTTGCTCGTGGTGACGAGGAGGGACGTCCTGGGCGGCGGCAGGTGGTCCAGGGACCACATCAGGTCGGCGCGCCGCTCCAACTCCTTGTCGCCGTGGAAGAGATCGCCGGTCGTGACGTCGATGGGCGCCTTGTAGTACGCGGAAAGGCCCGCCCCGGCGGCGTACACGTCGGGGTGGTGCATGGCCAGCTTCAGGGCGCAGTAGCCGCCCGTCGAGTCGCCGATCACGCCCCAGCTCCCCGGCTTCTGGCCCACCCTGTAGTGCTCGGAAATGGCATCGGGCAGGTCCTTGGCGAAGTACGTCTCGGCCTGCGGGCCGCCGGGGATGTCCACGCACTCGGTGTCCCGCGGCGGCGCGACGGTCGGCCGCAGCATGACAAGGATCATCGGCTGCATGGTGCCCCGCTTGGCCTGCGCATGGGCGGTCTGCGGGTAGCGCAGGCCCTTGATGAGCGCCTCCGCGGTGCCGGGGTAGCCGGTCAGCACCACGGCCGCGGGGAACCTGCGGTCCTTGTAGCGGGGCTGGAAGTACTCGGGCGGCAGATAGACGTACGCCTCGCTCGCGATGTCCGACTCCTTCCCGCTGACGGTGACCTTCTGAATCTGGCCGCCGGTCGAGGGCCTGCCGCCTCCAGGGACGTTCACCGGGCGGGTGCCACGGACGTCCACCGGGCCGCCCTCGCCCTTGGCGGGGTCGTGGTCGACGACCACTCCGGGGCTCGTCTCCTGGCCGAAGAGGTCCGCCCAGGTCGCGTAGAAGCCGAACGCCTGGTTGGCGGCGATGCCTACCGACGCGAAGATCGCGAGCTGGGTGGCGATCAGCAGGCCGACACGTCCGGTGACAGTCCGCCAGTTCTGCCGGGCCAGGCGCGGCCAGAACCAGACGGTTCCGATGAACAGCACGACGGCCAGAGCCACCGCCAACGCGAGGACCTTGTTGCTCGTAAGACCCATGGGGTGTTCCTGCCTGCGCTTTCTGCCAGTCCCGTACCGCTGGGCCGCGCCCGCCGCCGTTGACCGGGCATCGCCACACCTTTTCCGGGGGTTTTCCGATCCGGAGTGAACCCGAGTCCCGGAACGACCGTCCTAGAGGACGCAATTGTCGCCGGATGCCGCATTTGGCACCGGGTCCAAGGTCTCTCGCGGAACTACGGGATGCGATGTCTGTCAGGATAGATGCGGAAATATCGGGTGAGGTTCCGGGTGGTGACGGCAAGCTCCGCCGGATGCTCCGCGGCCCCCGCCCCGAGGCCGTACCGGCCTTCGTGGCCCGCGCCTGCACCCTCGTAGGGCTGCTGAACATCGCGGCGGGCGTCTTCCCGCGCTTCCGGCACAGCCGCATGCACGCGGTCGCCGAGGTACTCCCCGGAGCGCTCGGCCCCTTCGCCGCCGCCCTCGCGCTCAGCTCGGGCGTCCTCCTGCTGCTGCTCGCGCACGGCCTGCGCCGCCACAAGCGGCGCGCCTGGCGGGCCGCCGTGGTGCTGCTCCCGGCCGGAGCGGTGGCCCAGTTCATGTACCGCCACTCCGTCATCGGCGTACTGATCTCGCTCGCCCTCCTGACCCTGCTGCTGCGCCATCGCGGCGAATTCAGGGCGCTCCCCGACCCGCGCAGCCGCTGGCGCGCCGTGGCCAACTTCGTGGTCCTCGGGGCCGGTTCCATCGCGCTCGGCCTGGTGATCGTCAGCGCCCACCCCGGCAAGGTCATCGGGGACCCGGGCATCACGGACCGCCTGGCCCACGTCCTGTACGGCCTGTTCGGCTTCGAAGGGCCTGTCGACTACTACGGGACCACGTCCTGGACGGTCGCCTACTCGCTCGGCGCGCTCGGCATGCTGACCGCCCTCACCACCATCTACCTGGCCTTCCGCCCCGAACACCCCGCCGCGCGGCTCACCGAGGACGACGAGACGAAGCTGCGCGCCCTGCTCGCCAAGCACGGCGCCCGCGACTCGCTCGGCCACTTCGCGCTCCGCCGCGACAAGGGCGCCGTCTTCTCGCCCAGCGGCAAGGCCGCCGTCACCTACCGCGTCGTCTCCGGAGTGATGCTCGCCAGCGGTGACCCCATCGGCGACGTGGAGGCCTGGCCCGGCGCCATCGAGCGCTTCATGGACGAGGCGAAGGCCCACTCCTGGACGCCCGCCGTCATGGGCTGCTCCGAGACCGGCGGCGAGGTCTGGACCCGCGAGACCGGCCTGGACGCCCTTGAACTGGGCGACGAGGCGGTGGTGGACGTCGCGGATTTCTCCCTGACCGGGCGCGCGATGCGCAACGTGCGCCAGATGGTCAAGAGGATCGAGCGCAATGGCTACGAGACGCGCGTACGGCGCGTGTGTGACCTCGGCGAGCAGGAGCTCGCCAGGATCCAGCGCGCCGCCGACGACTGGCGCGGCACCGACACCGAACGCGGCTTCTCCATGGCGCTCGGCCGCATCGGTGACCCGAACGACGGCGACTGTCTGATCGCGACTGCCCACAAGGCCGACGAGGAGCCGGGTCCCTACGGAGACCTCAAAGCCGTCCTGCACTTCGTCCCCTGGGGCGAGGACGGCGTCTCCCTGGACCTCATGCGCCGCGACCGCGCCGCCGACCCCGGCATGAACGAGCTGCTCATCGTCGCCGCCCTGCAGGCCGCACCGAAGCTCGGCATCGCGCGCGTGTCCCTCAACTTCGCCATGTTCCGCGCGGCCCTCGCACGCGGCGAGAAGATCGGCGCGGGCCCGGTGCTGCGCGCCTGGAGGGGCCTGCTCGTCTTCCTCTCCCGCTGGTTCCAGATCGAGTCCCTGTACAAGTTCAACGCGAAGTTCCGCCCCCGCTGGGAGCCCCGCTTCGTCGTCTACCGCTCCTCCAAGGACCTGCCCCGCATCGGCTTCGCGGCCATGCAGGCCGAGGGCTTCGTCACGCTCGCGCTGCCCCGTTTCCTGCGCGGGAGCACTCAGGGGCGCCGTCCCTGCCCGCACCGGGCGGCGGAGCGCGAGGTCCAGGCGGCGTAAGGGCGCCTCGTACGGGCCTACGCTGGAGGCATGAGTACGTTGCGCGGGCGGGGATCGGTCGAAGGACTGCCGGAGTGGGGCCGCTGTGCGGTCATGGGGGTCGTCAACGTGACGCCCGATTCCTTCTCCGACGGGGGCCGCTGGTTCGACACCACGGCCGCCGTCAAACACGGTATCGACCTGGTCGCCCAGGGCGCCGACCTGGTCGACGTGGGCGGCGAGTCCACCCGGCCCGGCGCCACGCGCGTGGACGAGGACGAGGAGCTGCGCCGCGTGATCCCCGTCGTGCGGGGTCTCGCCGCCGAGGGCGTCACGGTCTCCGTGGACACGATGCGGGCCACCGTCGCCGAGCAGGCGCTGGCCGCCGGCGCTGCCCTGGTCAACGACGTCAGCGGCGGCCTCGCCGACGCCCGCATGGTCCCCGCGGTGGCCGCCGCCGGCGCGCCCTTCGTGGTCATGCACTGGCGCGGTTTCCTCGCCGACATCCACGCCAAGCCCGTCTACGAGGACGTGGTCTCCGAAGTCGTCGACGAGCTCCACGCGCGCGTGCGGGCCGCCATCGAGGGCGGCATCGCCCCCGAGCGCATCGTCATCGACCCGGGCCTCGGCTTCTCCAAGGACGCCGAGCACGACCTGGCGCTCCTCGCCCGTCTCGACCGGCTGCGTGAGCTCGGCCACCCGATCCTGGTCGCCGCGTCCCGCAAGCGCTTCCTCGGCCGTGTCCTCGCGGGCCCCGAGGGCGCGCCGCCGCCCGCCCGCGAGCGCGACGCCGCCACCGCCGCGGTCTCCGCCATCGCCGCCCACCAGGGCGCCTGGGCGGTCCGCGTGCACGAGGTGCGGGCCACCGCCGACGCCGTCCGGGTCGCACATGCCGTGACCAGCGCGGCCGGCGGCGACCGGTGACCGGGGCCCGCACCGACGTCGAACAGGTCGAGCGCGCCAACACGGCCTTCTACGAAGCCCTGGAGCGCGGCGACTTCGACGAGGTGTCCGACCTGTGGCTGGACACCGGCACCAGGGACGCCCTCGACGACGAAGAGGTCGGCTCGGACGACGAAGAGACCGCGATCTCCTGCGTCCACCCCGGCTGGCCGGTCCTCACCGGCCGTGGCGAGGTGCTCAGGTCGTACGCGCTGATCATGGCGAACACGGAGTACATCCAGTTCTTCCTCACCGACGTCCACGTCGGCGTGGCGGGCGACACCGCCCTGGTGACCTGCACCGAGAACATCCTCAGCGGCGGCCCGCCGCCCGAGGGCGGCGGCGAGCTCGGGCCGCTCGTCGGGCAGCTCGTGGTCGCCACGAATGTGTTCCGGCGCACATCGGACGGATGGAAGCTCTGGTCGCACCACGCATCACCCGTACTCGCCGAATCCGACGACGAAGAGGGCGAGGAGTCACCCTCCTGAGTGGGTAGGGGCGGGTCGAGGAGCCCCCACGGGCGAGGACTGTCAGTGCTCGCAGGTAGATTCGATCGAGGCTGGTGTGCCGACCGCACTCGGCACAGGCCCGCCGATACCGACGATTGCAGGAGTGATTCGCGTGGATCGTGTCGCGCTGCGCGGCCTCAAGGCCCGTGGGCACCACGGTGTCTTTCCGCGGGAACGCGAAGAGGGCCAGACCTTCATCGTGGACCTGGTCCTTGGCCTGGACACCCGTGCGGCCGCCGCCGACGACGACCTGTCGAAGACCGTGCACTACGGCGTCGTGGCGGAGGAGGTCGTGGCCGTCGTCGAGGGCGAGCCCGTGGACCTCATCGAGACGCTCGCCGAGCGCATCGCCCAGACGTGTCTGAAGCACGACGGAGTCCTGGAGGTCGAGGTGTGCGTCCACAAACCGGACGCCCCGATCACCGTCCCCTTCGACGATGTGACCGTCACCATCACCCGGAGCCGAGTATGACCGCGTTTTCCACGCAAGGGCAGAGCGATCCGACCGTCCAGCCGGTGCCCACGGCCGTTGTGGAGCAGGTGGACGCCGCCGACACGACCCTCTCCAACCCCAAGCGCGCCGTGATCTCCCTCGGCAGCAATCTCGGCAACCGCCTGGAGAACCTGCAGGGCGCCGTCGACGCCCTGGAGGACACCCCCGGCCTGCGCGTCAAAGCGGTCTCTCCGGTGTACGAGACCGAGCCCTGGGGCGTCGAGCCGGGCAGCCAGCCGTCGTACTTCAACGCGGTCGTGGTGGTGAAGACGACCCTGCCGCCCTCCTCGCTCCTGGAGCGGGCGCAGGCGGTCGAGGAGGCCTTCCACCGGGTCCGGGACGAGCGCTGGGGTCCCCGCACCATCGACGTCGACATCGTGGCGTACGCGGACGTGGTGTCGGACGACCCGGTCCTCACGCTGCCCCACCCCCGGGCGCACGAGCGGGCCTTCGTCCTGGCGCCCTGGTACGACGTGGAGCCGGACGCACAGCTGGTCGGCCGCGGCCCGGTCGCCGAGCTGCTCGCCGCGGTCACCCGCGAGGGCGTCAAGCCCCGTGTCGACCTGGAACTCCGGCTGCCCGAGTAGTCGTTAGGGTCATCGGGTCCGCACAACGAAGATCCGTACGACGGTCCGTACGACGCGGATCCGCACAACGACGAAGGGTCATCCGTGAAGCAGCTGCGCATCAGGACACTGGCCGGCCTCTTCGTGGTGGCCGGAGTGCTGTCCTGGGCCGGCGCCCGGCTCTGGGACTCGCTCGGCACGCTGCCGAGGGTCCCGCTCGCCGCGCCCATCGTGCTCGCGGCGATCGCCGCGGTGCTGCTCGCGACGGCACTCTCGCTGCGCTCCCGGCTGCGCGCCCAGCGCGAGCGACGCCCCGGCGCGAAGGGCGTCGAACCGCTGATGGCCGCCCGCGCGGTCGTATTCGGCCAGGCGAGCGCCCTGGTGGCGGCCCTCGTCGCCGGCATGTACGGCGGCACGGGTGCCTTCCTCCTGGAGTACCTGGACGTCCCGGCCCGCCGGGACCAGGCGATCTACGCCGGCTTCTCGGTCGTGGCAGGCATCGCCGTGATAGCGGCCGCCTTCTTCATGGAGCGCGTCTGCAAGCTCCCCGAGGACACCGACGAGGACGGCCAGAACGGCGGGGCGGCCCCCGCGGCCTGAAGGCCTCTACGGCCCATCGCCCGCCGCAGCGCTATCGCGCCATGATCAGGCTCATCGCCTCGTTGCGCGTCGCGGGGTCACGCAGCTGACCGCGCACGGCCGACGTGATGGTCTTGGCGCCCGGCTTCCGCACGCCGCGCATCGTCATGCACATGTGCTCGCACTCGACGACCACGATGACGCCGCGCGGCTCCAGGATCTGCATCAGGGAGTCCGCGATCTGCGTGGTCAGCCGCTCCTGCACCTGCGGACGGCGGGCGTACACGTCCACGAGGCGGGCGAGCTTCGACAGGCCGGTGATCTTGCCGTCGGTCGACGGGATGTAGCCGACGTGGGCGACACCGACGAACGGCACCAGATGGTGCTCACAGCTGCTCATGACCTCGATGTCCTTCACCAGGACCATCTCGTCATGACCGAGGTCGAACGTCGTCGTCAGGACGTCCTCGGGCTTCTGCCACAGGCCGGCGAATATCTCCCTGTACGCGCGTGCCACGCGACCGGGAGTCGCCCGCAGGCCCTCGCGGTCCGGGTCCTCCCCGACCGCGATCAGCAGCTCGCGCACGGCGTTCTCAGCTCGCTTCTCGTCGAACTCGCTGATCGTGCCCTCGCCGTCCAGCGTCACGGGGTCGGTCATCTGTGCCTCGTTCCTTGCGTTCTGCGTTCCTGCGCGCGAGTGCGTACGAAAAAACTGCGCCCCCCAGGCTAAAACCAGGGGGGCGCAGCATCCATTCCGGGCCTGCTGAGGCGCTCGGGGTCAGCTCTCGGGTCGGTCCTCAGGGGCCTTCTCGAGGGACTGGGCCTCCGTCGCGCCGGCAGTGACCGCCGGCGTGCCGTTCGCACCGTTCGTCAGCGACAGCTCCCTGGGGGAGAGCACCGGCGGGCGGGTCGAGGGCGTACGCCGCGAGGAACCGGTCCACGCCGGGCGGGCCGGGCGCTTCACGATGCCGGCGAAGACCTCGGCGATCTGCTCCTTGTTGAGGGTCTCCTTCTCAAGGAGCTGGAGGACCAGGTTGTCGAGAACGTCGCGGTTCTCGACGAGGATCTCCCAGGCCTCGTTGTGCGCGGTCTCGATGAGCTTCTTGACCTCTTCGTCGACCAGCGCCGCGACCTCTTCCGAGTAGTCCCTCGGGTGCGACATCTCGCGCCCCAGGAACGGCTCGGTGTTGTCGCCGCCGAACTTGATCGCGCCGAGCCGCTCGGTCATGCCGTACTGCGTGACCATGGCACGCGCGGTGGCGGTCGCCTTCTCGATGTCGTTCGCCGCGCCCGTCGTCGGGTCGTGGAAGACGAGCTCCTCGGCCGCGCGCCCGCCCAGCATGTACGCGAGCTGGTCGAGCATTTCGTTGCGCGTGGTCGAGTACTTGTCCTCTTCGGGCAGGACCATGGTGTAACCCAGGGCCCGGCCGCGGGACAGGATCGTGATCTTGTGCACCGGGTCCGAGTTCGGGGAAGCCGCCGCGACCAGGGCGTGTCCGCCCTCGTGGTACGCGGTGATCTTCTTCTCCTTGTCGGACATGATCCGGGTCCGCTTCTGCGGGCCCGCCACGACACGGTCGATCGCCTCGTCGAGCGACAGGTTGTCGATCAGCTTCTTGTCGCTGCGCGCCGTCAGGAGCGCCGCTTCGTTCAGCACGTTCGACAGGTCGGCGCCCGTGAAACCGGGCGTACGCCGGGCGACCGCGCCCAGGTCGACGTCCGGGGCGACCGGCTTGCCCTTCTGGTGAACCTTGAGGATCTCCAGACGGCCCTGCATGTCCGGGCGGTCGACCGCGATCTGCCGGTCGAAACGGCCGGGGCGAAGGAGTGCCGGGTCGAGGATGTCGGGCCGGTTCGTGGCGGCGATCAGGATGACGCCGCCCTTCACGTCGAAGCCGTCCATCTCGACGAGCAGCTGGTTGAGCGTCTGCTCGCGCTCGTCGTGGCCGCCGCCGAGACCGGCGCCACGGTGGCGACCCACCGCGTCGATCTCGTCGACGAAGACGATCGCCGGGGCGTTCGCCTTGGCCTGCTCGAAGAGGTCACGCACTCGGGATGCACCGACACCGACGAACATCTCGACGAAGTCGGAACCGGAGATCGAGTAGAAGGGGACGCCCGCCTCGCCCGCGACGGCGCGCGCGAGCAGCGTCTTGCCCGTACCGGGCGGGCCGTAGAGCAGCACACCCTTGGGAATCTTGGCGCCGACGGCCTGGAACTTGGCCGGCTCCTGGAGGAACTCCTTGATCTCGTGGAGTTCTTCGACGGCCTCGTCGGACCCCGCCACATCGGAGAAGGTCGTCTTCGGGGTGTCCTTGGTGATGAGCTTGGCCTTGGACTTCCCGAACTGCATGACCCGGGAGCCGCCGCCCTGCATCTGATTCATCAGGAACAGGAAGACGACGACGATGAGGACGAAGGGGAGCAGGGAAAGAAGAATGCCGACGAACGGGTTCTGCTTCGACTCCGAGACGGTGTAACCGTCCGGGATCTTCTTGTCCTCGAACTTCTCCTGCAAGGTGTTGGCGATGGCGACGCCCTGGTCGCCGATGTAGCTCGCCTGGATCTTGCTGCTGTCCTTGACCTTCTGGCCATCCTTGAGCTCGACCTTGATGGTCCGCTCGTCACCGGTGGTGAGCTTGGCCGACTCGACCTTGTCGTCGTTGATCGCCTGCACCACTTGGCCGGTGTCAACCGTCTTGTAGCCGCCGGACGAACCGACGACCTGCATCAACACGACCACGGCAAGGACGGCCAGCACGATCCACATGACTGGCCCACGGAAGTATCGCTTCACGTCCATCCATACGGAGCGATGACGCCCCGTCCCTCCTGCCATAGTGAGTTTGATAAAGACTGTTCTTCGGACGGTACCCCAGCATTGTCACCCGAAGCCGCACGGGACGGCTGACAAACCCGTCTTCGCATGCTTCAACGCGGGGAACCGGGTGAGGGTTCCCGCTCAGCCGCCGTAGACGTGCGGGGCGAGCGTGCCGACGAACGGCAGGTTGCGGTACTTCTCCGCGTAGTCCAGGCCGTACCCGATGACGAACTCGTTCGGGATGTCGAAGCCGACCCACTCCACGTCGATCGCGACCTTGGCCGCCTCCGGCTTGCGAAGGAGCGTGCACACCTTCAAGGAGGCAGGCTCGCGCGAGCCGAGGTTGGAGAGCAGCCAGGACAGCGTCAGACCGGAGTCGATGATGTCCTCGACGATCAGGACGTGCTTGCCCTTGATGTCGGTGTCCAGGTCCTTGAGGATCCGCACCACACCGGAGGACTGGGTGCCCGCGCCGTACGACGACACAGCCATCCAGTCCATGGTGAGCGGGGTGGACAGCGCACGCGCCAGGTCCGCCATGACCATCACGGCGCCCTTGAGGACTCCGACGATCAGCAGGTCCTTGCCCGCGTACTCCGCGTCGATCTTCGCGGCCAGCTCAGCCAGCTTCGCGTCGATCTCTTCCTTGGTGATGAGCACCGACTGAAGGTCGGTGCCCATGTCTTTCGCGTCCACCCGCATCACTTTCGGTCGTCCGTCCCACCGGCTGCGCGGGGACCAGAGGCCCCTCGGTCAACAGCCTTGCCGGATAACCAGTCTGCCACCCTGGCGCTGAGCCACGACTTTGCCCGGCAGATTGATGGCTCCCTGACCGCGCCAGCCGGTGATCAGCCGGTCGATCTCCTCGATGTGCCGGGCGAACAGCGCACCGGCCGGGGAGCCCGCATCGATGGCCGCGCGGCGCACGATCCTGCGGCGTACGGCGGGCGGCAGGGCGTAGAGCTTGGCGCACTCCAGGAGTCCCGTGGCGTCGCGCACGGAGGCTTCGGCCTGCGCGGCCCAGTGGTCCAGGGCGTCGGCGTCGTCCCGGGACAACTGGGCCGTACGGGCGAGAGCCTCCACCACGCCCTTGCCGAGCGCCTTCTCCAAGGCGGGCAGTCCTTCGTGCCGGAGCCGGGAGCGGGTGTAGGCGGGGTCGGTGTTGTGCGGGTCGTCCCAGACGGGCAGCGACTGGACCATGCAGGCCTTGCGGGCGGTCTGCCGGTCGATGTGCAGGAACGGGCGGCGGTAGCGGCGATCGGCGCCGGGCCCGCCGGAGACGGCCGCCATCCCGGACAGGGAGCGGATGCCGGAGCCGCGGGCGAGGCCCAGCAGAACCGTCTCCGCCTGGTCGTCGCGGGTGTGGCCGAGCAGGATCGCGGCGGCGCCGTGCCGCTCGGCGGCGGCGTCGAGGGCGGCGTACCGCGCGTCGCGGGCCGCGGCTTCGGGGCCGCCGTCCCGGCCTACGTCCACGGCCACGGACTCGATGGGGTCGAGGCCGAGCGCGGTGAGGCGGCTGACGACCTCGGCGGCGCGGAGGTCGGAGCCGTCCTGCAGCCGGTGGTCGACGGTGACGCCGCCGGCGCGGATGCCCAGCTTGGGGGCCTCGAAGGCGAGGGCGGAGGCGAGCGCCATGGAGTCGGCGCCACCGGAGCATGCGACGAGCACGAGTGGCGGGGCGGCCTGCTCGCGTGGAGGGTGGAGGCGGGAGGTCGGTGGGGGGACGCGCTCGGGGTTGCGCCGTGCGTCGGGACGCGACCCGTGGGGGCGCTGTGCGTCGGGACGCTGGAGGTCGGTGCGCTGTACGTCGGTCAGTACGTCGTGGAGTACGCGGCGGACCGCCAGGCGTATCGCCGCGACCGCAGGATGGGGACCCATGTCCGGTTCCCTTCATGAAGTTCGGGGGTGAGCCTCGGACCTGTCACTCAGGACCGCTCAGGAGATCGGGCCTCAGTCAGACCTCATGAGGTTAGTCACTCAGAGTGTGTCGATGGTGACAGAGCCGAGCCGTTCCCCGAGCATTGCACGCCTACCCATGGCTCACGGTCCCTCGGACGGGTGATTGCGGGGGCGTTCTCCTGCCATCGGCCGCATCCAGTCCCTCACTCTCCCTTACGGTGCACCCTCGCGACCCAGTCCGCCGGTTTGGCGATCTCCGCCTTGGTGGGCAGGGTGTTCGGCGAAGTCCACACCCGGTTGAAGCCGTCCATTCCGACCTCGCCGACGACGGCTCGGACGAAACGCTCGCCGTCCCGGTATTGGCGCAATTTCGCGTCGAGTCCGAGCAGCTTGCGCAGGGCCTGGTCGAGGCGGCTCGCCCCGCGTGCGCGGCGCTGCTGGAACTTCTCACGGATCTCGCCGACCGACGGCACCACATCGGGGCCGACGCCGTCCATCACGAAGTCCGCGTGGCCCTCGAGGAGCGACATGACGGCCGTGAGGCGGGCGAGGATCTCCCGCTGGGCGGGGGTCTGGACGAGCTCGACGATGGAGCGGCCACCGTCGTCCTCCTCGCCCTCGGGGCGGCCGCCGGCGAGCGACTGGGCGGCTTCCCTGATGCGCTCGAGGAACGTCATCGGGTCGACGTCGGTCTCGGAGAGGAATGACTGGATCTCCCCCTCCAGGTGGTCGCGCAGCCAGGGCACCGCGGAGAACTGGGTGCGGTGCGTCTCCTCGTGCAGACAGACCCAGAGCCTGAAGTCGTGGGGATCGACGTCCAGTTCGCGCTCGACGTGCACGATGTTCGGCGCCACGAGGAGGAGCCTGCCGCCGCCGTTCTCCCCCGCCGGGAGGTCGCGGGTGGCCGGGGCGAAGGTCTCGTACTGCCCGAGGACGCGCGAGGCGAGGAAGGAGAGCAGCATGCCCAGCTCGACGCCCGTCACCTTGCCGCCGACCGCGCCGAGCATGGCGCCGCCGGGGCCGCCGCCGCGGCGGTCCTGCATCTTGTCGAGCAGCGGCTTGAGGATCTCCCGGAACCCCGCCACGTTCGCCCGGATCCATCCGGCCCGGTCGACGACGAGCACCGGGGTGTCATGGATGTCGCCCGTCCCCATCCGGGTGAAGGAACGGACGTGCTCCTCCGAGGACTTGGCATGCTTGCGGAGCTCGGCGACGATGGCTCGCGCCTCGTCCCGGCTCACTTCTGGACCCGGCCGTACCAGCCGGGTCGCGGTCGCCACCGCGAGATTCCAGTCGACCATCTCCGCACCACCGATGCTCGTCATGCGTCAACGGTACGTGGTCGTGTCCGGCTGCGGAGGAGGTTGGGGCCCTGACCTTTCCCCTAGGGACTGGGACGCCGCCCCGCCTCTATGGGCGCCCCTTCGGGGCGCGCTTACCTGCACCCGCATCCCGCCACCGCCGAAGCCATCCCGTCCAAGGCCGCCTGGGCTTTCTTCGGGTCTGTCGTGCCCGTTGTCATGAAAGCGAAGACCAGGAGGCGGCCGTCCGCGTTCACGACCGTGCCCGCCAGGGTGTTCACGCCCGTGAGCGTGCCGGTCTTGGCGCGTACGACGCCGGTGCCAGGGGAGTCCTTGGGGTAGCGGTCGACCAGCGTGCCCGTGAAGCCCGCCACGGGGAGGCCCGTGACCACCGAGCGCAGTTCGGGGTGGGCCGGGTCGGCGGCGCGGTCGAGGAGCGCGGCGAGCAGCTCGGCGGAGATCCGGTCGGCCCGGTCGAGGCCGCTGCCGTCGGCAAACTTCGCCCCGGCCAGCGGCAGCCGGACCTTGCTCAGCTCGGCGGAGATCGCCTTGGACGCGCCGTCGAAGCTCGCAGGCTCCTTCGCGGCGAGCGCCGTCTGGCGGGCCAGGGCCTCCGCGATGTCGTTGTCGCTGTGCGTCAGCATCCGCTCGACCAGGGACGAGAGCGGCGGCGACTCGACCTTGGCGAGGGATTCCGCCCGGCCGGACGCCTTCGCCGGGCCGGGGTCCTTCTTCGTCTCGATGCCGTGGTCCTTCAGGAGGTCCGCGAACTTCTTCGCCGCGTCCTTCGCCGGGTCGCCCGAGCGCGGGGCCGGCCCGCTCGCGGAGTCGTCGAGGCGGCCCTCGTCGGCCATCAGCGCGGTGACCTGGGAGAGGTTCTCGTTCGGCCCGATGGGGTGCTGCGAAGGCCCGGCGTACAGCGAGGTGTCGTACGACACAGTCACCTTGTCGACGCCCTTGTCCTTCAGGGCGCGCGCGGTGTCCTCGGCCAACTCGCGCAGGCTCGCCGAGCTCCCGGCGTACGGACCGTCCTTGCGGGCGGTGAGCGTTGGATCGCCGCCGCCGACCAGGACGACGTCCTTCGAGTCCGGCTCGATCACCGTCTTCGTGGTGATGCGGTGGTCCGCGCCCGCGGCCGCCAGCGCCGCCACCGCCGTGGCGATCTTCGTGGTGGAGGCGGGCGTCAGGGTCTCGCCCACCCCCTTGCCGTAGACCCGCTCCCCGGTGTCCGCGTCGACGACGACGGCCGAGCGCTCCGGGCCGAGGGCCTTGTCCTTCATCAGCGGGTCGAGGACCCCCGCGAGCGCCTTCCCGTTCGGCACGGGCGCCGCGCCGCCCTTCGCGGAACCGGCGGGAGCGCCGAGCCCGCTGAGCACGGAAGGGGCGCTCGGGGCGCTTTCGGGCGCTCGTCCAGCGGCGCCCGCTCCGTGATCTGTGCCACCCCCGGCCTCCTGAGAAGCGGCCCAGTCCCGCTCGGCCGTACGCTGACCGGAGGAGTCCCAAGGGCCGGCCGCGGCCACCGCCCCGGCCGCGACAGCGAGTCCGACGGTGGCGGCACCCGCCGTGAGCTGCCAGGTCTTGAGTTTCGCAGGAGATTTGAGAGCACCCGGGAGCTTGGGAGCCGAAGGCTTCGGAAGCTGCCTCAATAGCTGCCGGGTCTGCTGCCAAGGCTTGAGCTCAGGCACGACGACCAGCCCCTTTCGCGATCACACTTCTGCGTGAGGGACACTTAACCACCCGAAGTATGTGCTGATCATGGAGGAGCCACCCGTGGAGTTCGACGTCACCATCGAGATTCCGAAGGGTTCGCGGAACAAGTACGAGGTGGACCACGAGACCGGCCGGATCCGCCTGGACCGTCGCCTCTTCACGTCGACCAGCTACCCCGCGGACTACGGCTTCGTCGAGAACACCCTCGGCGAGGACGGTGACCCGCTGGACGCCCTCGTCATCCTGGACGAGCCGACCTTCCCGGGCTGCCTCATCAAGTGCCGCGCGATCGGCATGTTCCGGATGACCGACGAGGCGGGCGGCGACGACAAGCTGCTCTGCGTGCCGGCCTCCGACCCCCGCGTGGAGCACCTGCGCGACATCCACCACGTCTCCGAGTTCGACCGCCTGGAGATCCAGCACTTCTTCGAGGTCTACAAGGACCTGGAGCCCGGCAAGTCCGTCGAGGGCGCCGACTGGGTCGGCCGCGCGGACGCCGAGGCCGAGATCGAGAAGTCGTACAAGCGCGCCGAGGCCCAGGGTCACTGACCCGGCCCTCCCCCGCCTCTGACGGGCCGCGCGGTCTTCACCAGGACCGCGCGGCCCGTTCGCGTATCCCCGCGCATACTGTTCGTACTGGAGGTGCACAAGGGTTCGTATGTGGGAATGAGGCTGAAGTAGGTGGCTGATCAGCAGGATGCGGAGGACCGCAAGCCACAGTCGGACGAGGCACACAGCGCGTTCACCCAGCCCACCGGTGTAGTGCCGCAGCCCCCGGTGCCCGAGGACGAATCGCAGACGACGTCCGAGTTCGCCGTCCCGACGGGTCTGGCAAGCCCCTCGTCGACGACCCAGGAGACCGAGAAGTCGGCGTTCACCCCGCCGCACACCTACAGCGCCCGCAACGCGCCGACGGCCTTCACGCCCCCGCACGGCCTCCCCCTGGTGAAGCTCACCAAGGAAGTGCCCTGGCAGGACCAGATGCGCACGATGCTGCGCATGCCGATCACCGAGCGGCCCACTCCGGAGGCGTCGCAGAGGCACGAGGACGAGACCGGGCCCGCCGTGCCGCGCGTGCTCGACCTGACGCTGCGTATCGGCGAGCTGCTGCTCGCGGGCGGTGAGGGCGCCGAGGACGTGGAGGCGGCGATGTTCGCCGTCTGCCGCAGCTACGGCCTCGACCGCTGCGAGCCGACCGTGACGTTCACGCTGCTCTCGATCTCGCACCAGCCGTCCCTGGTGGAGGACCCGGTCACGGCCTCCAGGACGGTACGCCGCCGGGGCACCGACTACACGCGGCTCGCGGCGGTCTTCCAGCTGGTGGACGACATCAGCGACACGGACATCGAGGTCTCCCTGGAGGAGGCCTACCGGCGCCTGGCCGCGATCCGCCGTAACCGCCACCCCTACCCCGGCTGGGCGCTGACGGCGGCGAGCGGGCTGCTCGCGGGGTCGGCTTCCGTGCTCGTCGGCGGTGGCGTCCTCGTCTTCGTGATCGCGGCGTTCGGCGCGATGCTCGGCGACCGTCTCGCCTGGCTGTGCGCGGGGCGCGGTCTTCCGGAGTTCTACCAGTTCGTGGTGGCCGCGATGCCGCCCGCCGCGATGGGCGTGACGCTCAGCCTCCTGCACTCCCAGGAGGTCAGGGCCTCCGCGGTGATCACCGGTGGGCTGTTCGCGCTGATCCCGGGGCGGGCCCTGGTGGCCGGCGTACAGGACGGTCTGACCGGCTACTACATCACGGCGGCGGCACGCCTCCTGGAGGTCTGCTACCTCGTCGTGGGCATCGTCTGCGGCGTGCTGCTGGTGCTGTCCCTCGGCGTGATGCTCGACGCGACCAGCCTGCGGCCGGAGACGGCGTTCCTGGAGACCACATCGCGCCCGGTGATCCAGATCCTGGCATCGATGGCGCTGAGCCTCGCCTTCGCGATCCTGCTCCAGCAGGAACGTCACACCGTGCTGATCGTGACCCTCAACGGCGGAATCGCCTGGGTGATGTTCGGCGCCCTCGCGCAGACCCCGCTGGAGCTCTCGCCCGTGGCGGCGACGGCGATCGCCGCCGGGCTCGTGGGCCTGTTCGGGCAGCTCTTCTCCCGCTACCGGTTCGTCTCGTCGCTGCCGTACGTCACGGCGGCGATCGGCCCGCTGCTGCCCGGCAGCGCGATCTACTTCGGCCTGCTGGCGCTGGCCCAGAACGACATGACCACGGGCCTCAACTCGCTCACCAAGGCCGCCGCGACAGCCCTGGCCATCGCGATCGGCGTGAACTTGGGAAGCGAGATCTCCCGGATGATCCTCAAGGTGCCGGGCGCCACGTCCGCGGCGAACCGCCGCGCGGCCAAGCGGACGCGCGGCTTCTAGGGGTATTACCGCTTGGCATGCTTCTAGGGGTATTACCGCTTGGCGTGACGGCCGCGCGGGGCCTGCGGGACCGCTCCGGGGACCTCGCCCTCGGCCGCGGAGGCCTTCTTGGACTTGCCGCGTGCCCGCAGGAACTCGATCAGGATCGGGACCACCGAGATCAGGACGATCAGGATGAGGATCGCCTCGATGTTCTTGTGCACGAACTCGACGTTGCCCAGCCACGCGCCGAGCATCGTGACGCCGGCGCCCCACAGGACGCCGCCGATGATGTTGAACGTGATGAACGAGCGGTACCGCATGCCGCTGACGCCCGCGATGATCGGCGTGAACGTGCGCACGATGGGCACGAAGCGGGCCAGGACCAGGGACTTCGGGCCGTACTTCTCGAAGAACTCGTGCGCCTTGACCACGTTCTCCTGCTTGAACAGCTTGGAGTCCGGGCGGTTGAAGAGCGCCGGGCCGACCTTCTTGCCGAAGAGGTAGCCCGCCTGGTCGCCGAGGATCGCGGCGATGCAGATGAGGACGACACAGAGCCAGAGCGGGAAGTCCAGCTGCTTCGTCGTGATCAGCAGGCCCGTCGTGAACAGCAGCGAGTCACCCGGCAGGAAGAAGCCGATGAGCAGGCCGGACTCGGCGAAGACGATCGCGAGCAGGCCCCAGACCCCGAACGTGTTCAGGAGGTAATCCGGATCCAGCCAGCTTGGTCCGAGCGCAAGCGTCGTCACGGTTCCGGGCTCCTGAGGGTGAGAGGTCGATGCGGCGGGGACGGCCGCCCAAAGCTATCAACGCGAGGTGACGTGCCCAGGTTCCACTGCACTTCCCAGGGTGCACTGTGCGCCACCTGGGACAAAGCTGTGTGCCATGGGTATCGAAGATTTCGGCGGCGGCCTCAGTCCGCAGTCCGACGTACTGGTCGTGACGACGAACGACGTACCGGGCTACCGCGTACAACAGGTTATCGGTGAGGTCTTCGGCCTCACCGTCCGCTCCCGGCACATCGGCAGCCAGATCGGAGCCGGCCTCAAGTCCATGATCGGCGGAGAGCTGAAGGGCCTCACGAAGACGCTGGTGGAGACCCGGAACCAGGCCATGGAGCGGCTCATCGAGCAGGCACGCGCGCGTGGGGCGAACGCCGTCCTCATGATGCGGTTCGACGTCACCGAGGCGGCCGACGTGGGCACGGAAGTGTGCGCCTACGGGACCGCCGCGGTGATCGTCCAGGAACCGTGACTCAGGAACAGTGGCTCAGGAACAGTGACTACTGCCGCGCCGCGTTCGCCAGGATCGCGTCCCGCGTGTAGACCGCGAGCCCCGGATGGATCGCCTCGTAGGTGGCCGTGAACCGCTCGTCCGCCACGTACATCTCGCCGAGACAGGTGTGGATCTCGTACGAGCAGTCATAGTGGAAGCGCGAGATGAAGCGGCGGTGTTCCTCCGCGACGTCCATCGCCTCCACGGAGTCCGCGGGCAGGCCCCGGTCGAGCAGGTCGCTCATGCGGGCGTTGATCGCCGCGGCCTCGTCGTTGAGCCGCTTCCAGTCGTCCTTGGTGTACGAGGCGGCCCTGCGCTGCGACTCGCGATAGGCCTCTGTGTCGCCCCAGCGCTGCTCGACCTCCTCCGCGTACTGGTCGGGATCGTGGTCCCCGAAGACCTCGAACTTCTCCTCGGGCGTGAGGTTGATGCCCATCTTCTTCGCCTCCATGGCGGTCTCGACGGCGGCGGCCATCTCCTGGAGCTTGGTGATCCGGGCGGTCAGCAACCCGTGCTGGCGGCGCAGATGCTCGCGCGGGTCCGTGTCCGGGTCGTCCAGGAGGGCCGCCACCTCGTCGAGGGGGAAGCCGAGCTCCCGGTAGAACAGGACCTGCTGCAGCCGGTCCATGTCGGCGTCGCTGTAGCGCCGGTGGCCCGCGTGGCTGCGCTCGCTGGGTACGAGCAGGCCGATCTCGTCGTAGTGGTGCAGCGTGCGCACCGTCACTCCGGCGAATCCGGCGACCTGTCCCACGGAGTAGCTCATGGCTCCCGCCTCTCTCTCGGTACGCACCTCAGCCTGTGTCCTCACGCCACGTGAGGTGCAAGTGCAGGCCCCGGCAGCGGGCCATATCCTCGCCAGCAAAGGCATAAAAGCCCCGTACCGGGGCAGAAAACCTCAGCCTTGAGGAGACCGCCCATGCCGTTCCACCGCAGCGAGGACCCCGACGGCGACTCCAAGGAGCGCCCTCTCGCGGTGAACCCCTTCTACGGAGAGGCCGATCCGGTCGGCGGCATGACCCAGGCGCCGCCCAAGCACCGTCTCGCCGAAGGACCGCTGCCGCCCATGACGGCGTACCAGCTGGTGCACGACGAGCTGATGCTGGACGGTAACGCGCGGCTCAACCTCGCCACCTTCGTCACCACCTGGATGGAGCCGCAGGCCGATGTCCTGATGGCGGAGTGCCGGGACAAGAACATGATCGACAAGGACGAGTACCCGCACACCGCCGCGCTGGAGCGGCGGTGCGTGGCGATGCTCGCCGACCTGTGGCACGCGCCGGTCCCGACGGCGGCCGTCGGCTGCTCGACGACCGGGTCGAGCGAGGCGTGCATGCTCGCCGGGATGGCGCTCAAGCGCCGCTGGATCAAGAAGAACGGCGACCGCTACCCCTCCACCGGCGCCCGCCCGAACCTCGTCATGGGCGTCAACGTCCAGGTCTGCTGGGACAAGTTCTGCAACTTCTGGGAGGTCGAGGCGCGCCAGGTCCCCATGGAGGGCGACCGTTTCCATCTGGGCCCCGAGGCCGCCGCCGAGCTCTGCGACGAGAACACGATCGGCGTGGTGGCCGTGCTCGGCTCGACCTTCGACGGTTCGTACGAGCCGGTCGCCGAGCTCTGCGCGGCGCTCGACGCCCTCCGGGAGCGCACCGGCCTCGACATCCCCGTGCACGTCGACGCCGCGTCCGGCGGGATGATCGCGCCCTTCATCGACGAGGACCTGGAGTGGGACTTCCGGCTGCCGAGGGTGGCGTCGATCAACACGTCGGGCCACAAGTACGGCCTGGTCTATCCGGGCGTCGGCTGGGCTCTGTGGCGGGACGCGGACGCGCTGCCGGAGGAGCTGGTGTTCCGGGTGAACTACCTCGGCGGTGACATGCCGACGTTCGCGCTGAACTTCTCCCGGCCCGGCGCACAGGTCGTCGCGCAGTACTACACGTTCCTGCGCCTGGGCAGGGACGGCTACCGGGCCGTGCAGCAGGCGAGCCGGAACGTCGCCCGCGGGCTCGCCGAACGCGTCGAGGCCCTCGGCGACTTCCGGCTGATCACGCGCGGCGACCAGCTGCCGGTGTTCGCCTTCACGACGCTCGACGGCGTGCAGGCGTACGACGTCTTCGACGTGTCCCGGCGGCTGCGCGAGCACGGCTGGCTGGTGCCCGCGTACACCTTCCCCGCCCACCGTGAGGATCTGGCGGTGCTCCGCGTGGTCTGCCGCAACGGCTTCTCGGCCGACCTCGCGGAGCTGTTCCTCGCGGACCTGCGGCGCCTGCTGCCCGAACTGCGCCGCCAGCCGCACCCGTTCACCCGGGACCGGGATGCGGCCACGGGATTCCACCACTAGGGCCTGACCCATCGGACAGGCCCTAGGGCAGCTGATGGCCCACTACTTGCTGAGCGCGCCGAACTTCCGTACCGCCAGTGGCAGGAACACCCCCACGAGCACCACGGGCCACACCACGGCAAGGAGACCCGCGTGCCCCGCCGCCCATGAAGTGCCCACCACTCCGGGGTCGTTGCCGAAGAGGTCGCGCACCGCCGTGGCCGTCGCCGACATCGGGTTCCACTCGACCACCGCGCCCAGCCAGTCCGGCATGTTCTGCGGGACCGTGAAGGCGTTGGAGAGGAAACCGACCGGCCAGACCAGGATCTGCACGGCCGCCACCAGCTCCGGTTTGCCCGCGACCATCGCCAGGTGGATGCCGATCCACAGCATCGCGAACCGCAGCAGGAGCAGCAGCCCCACCGCGCCGAGCGCCGCCCCGAAGGAGCCGTGCCAGCGCCAGCCGATCGCGAGGCCGACGCCGATCATGACCAGGAGCGAGGCGAGTGACTGCAGCATGTCGGCGACCGAACGGCCCACGAGGACCGCCCCGTTGGTCATCGGCATGGAGCGGAAGCGGTCGATCACGCCCTTGTTGAGGTCCTGGGTGACCGCGACCATCGTGGCGTCCAGGCCGAAGGTCATGGTCAGCGCGAACATGCCGGGCACCAGGAACTCGGCGTAGTCGCCCGCGATGCCCTTTCCGCCGCCGATCAGGTAGTTGAACATCAGCAGCAGCATCACGGGGAAGACCAGGCCGACGAGGACCTGCACGGGCTGCCGCGCCCAGTGCGCGAGTTCGCGCCGGGTCATGGTCCAGGAGTCGGTCGCGGCCCAGCCGATCGCCGTGCCCCGCCCCGTCGGCGTACTCGTCATCGGCGCACTCGTCATGGACGTACTCACACGGCCTCCTTCATACGTTCCTGATCTTCGGTACGTCCCGTCAGGCGCAGGAACACCTCGTCGAGCGTCGGCCTGCGCACCGCGATGTCCTCGGCCTCGATGCCGGCCGTCCGCAGCGCCTGTACGACCCCGGTGAGCGCCTCCATCCGGTCCGCCACCGGTGCGCTCGCCAGCCTGCGGTCGGCGTCCACGACCGCTTCGCCGGGCAACAGGCGTGCCACGTCGTCCAGTTGAGCCGCGTCCCGCACCACCACGTCGATCCGGTCGCCGCCGATCTTCGACTTCAGCTCGTCCGCCGTGCCGTCCGCGATGACGCGGCCGTGGTCGACCACCGAGATGCGGTGCGCGAGTTGGTCGGCCTCTTCGAGGTACTGGGTGGTCAGCAGGACCGTCGTGCCGCCGTCCACCAGCGAGCGGACGGCGTCCCACACCTCCGTGCGGCCGCGCGGGTCGAGGCCGGTGGTCGGCTCGTCCAGGAACAGCACCTCGGGGTCGGTGATGAGCGAGGCCGCGAGGTCCAGGCGGCGGCGCATGCCGCCGCTGTACTGCTTGACCGCCTTGCGGCCCGTCTCCCCGAGACCGAACCGGACCAGGAGCTCGTCGGCCCGCACGCGCGCGTGGCGGGCACCCAGGTGGTAGAGCCGCCCGAACATCTCCAGGTTCTGCCGACCGCTCAGCTCCTCGTCGAGCGCCGCGTGCTGACCGAGCAGGCCGATCCGCCTGCGCACCTCGTCCGGGTGCCGCCGCACGTCGTACCCCGCGACCTCCACGCGGCCCTCGTCCGCCCGCAGCAGCGTGGCGAGCACCCGCACCGCCGTGGTCTTGCCCGCACCGTTCGGGCCGAGCACGCCGTGCACCGTGCCGCACCCGACGGTCAGGTCCAGGCCGTCCAGGGCCCGCTTCTCCCCGTACCGCTTCCGCGCTCCCTCGACGACGATCGCGTCCGTCATCCGTCTCCCTCCGAGCCCGATCCCCACCCGTAGTCAAACTTGACTACAAGCCCAACGCGAAGGAAGGTACTCCTGGATTCAGGATTCGTCAAACTTGATTAGCGGACCCAGGTACGGACATCCGGGGAGACTCTCAACGCTCGTCCCCCGCATGCCGCTCCCCGGTCGCGTACGGGTTCTCCTGCCCCTCGGAGAGCACCCCGACGAACGGCTCGCCCTCACCCGCGAACGTGTAGGCCCCGCCCTCGATGCGCTCGATCAGGCCGCGCGCCCACTCCGCGCCCCCGTCGGCCGTGTGCACCCAGAGGTTCATGATCTCGCCGATGTGCCCGAGCTGCTCCGGGCCCTCCTCGGGCGTGTAGTACTCGGTGACGGAGCTGCGCCACGCCTCGATGCTGCGCACCCGCTCCTTGAGCAGTTCGACGGCCTCCTCGCGCGGCAGGTCGACGATGAAGCCGAGCCCCGCCGAGAGGATGTCGGGCCGCTGGTCGTACGAGGTGAGGGCGGACCGGAGCAGCGCGAAGTACTCCTCGGTGCCCGCGTCCGTGATCTCGTACTCCGTGCGCGGCGGCCCGCCGGCGGTCGACGGGGCGATCTCGTGCGCGTGCAGCAGGCCTTGCTTCGCCATCTGCTTCAGCGCGTGGTAGATCGAGCCGGGCTTGGCGTTGGACCACTCGTGGGCGCCCCAGTACTCCAGGTCGTTGCGCACCTGATAGCCGTGCGCGCGGCCGTGCTGACGGACGGCACCGAGGACTAGGAGTCGGATCGCCGACATGAAGCCACCTCTCTTTCTAATCAACTTTGATTAGAGTAGCGGTATGGCCGAGACAATGATCCCCTTGTTCCCCTGCCACAAGCTCGACGAGACACTCGACTTCTACAAGGCCATCGGTTTCGAGGTGACCTTCCGCCAGAAGGCGCCCAATCCGTGCGGCGTGGTCCGGCGCGGCGACATGGAACTGCAGTTCTTCCAGATGAAGGACTACGACCCCAAGGCCTCCTACAGCACCTGTTACATCCTGACCGACGACGTGGACGCCCTCCACGCGTCCTTCCGCGCCGGCCTCAAACAGACCCTCGGGCGGATCCCGACCCGCGGCCTGCCCCGGATCGGGACCGTGCGGGACATGAGCTACGGCGTGCGGCAGTTCCTGATGACGGACCCGGCGGGCAACTGCGTCCGCATCGGGCAGCCCATCGCCGATTCCTTCGAGCACGCGCCCGTGCCCAAGGAGCGGTACGCGCGTGCCCTGCACCAGGCCACACTCCTCGGCGCGTCCAAGGAGGACCACGCGGCCGCGGTCCGCATCATCGACCGCGCGCTCGCGGCCGACGGCACCCCCACCCCGGAACAGCTCCGGGAGCTGCACGCCCTGCGGGCGGAGATGGCCGCACACCTCGACGACGAGGGGCAGGAGACCCTCTAGCCAGCCCCTGGCCAGCCCTTAGGGCCTGTCCGAGCCTGTCGAGCCTGCCGGGCTTTCCGACACCACTGACGCTACGGACCCTTGCGGTCAGGTTCTGTCCGCAAGGGTCCGGGAGTTCTACGACGTACTCAGAAGGGGAAGCGCGACCTGCCGTGCTGTACCGAGATCCACTTCTGCGTCGTGAACGCGTCCACCGTCGAATCGCCGTTCAGCCGCCCGACGCCCGAGCTCTTCTCGCCGCCGAAGGGCACGATCGGCTCGTCGTGCACCGTGCCGTCGTTCACGTGGAACATGCCGCTCTTCACCCGCTGCGCGAACCGCACACCGCGCTCCACGTCGGCCGTGTGGACGGCGCCGCTGAGCCCGTAGGGGGTGTCGTTGGTGATGCGCAGGGCGTCGTCCTCGCCGTCGAAGGGCACCAGGATCGCGACGGGGCCGAAGATCTCCTGCTGCAGGACCGGGGAGTCGGCCGGCACGTCAGCAAGGACTGTGGGGTGCACGAGGTTGCCCTCGACGCGGCCGTGGATCAGCGCCTTCGCACCCGAGGCGACCGTCTGCTCGACGGTCTTCATCACCGCGTCGGCCTGCGAGGAGTTGATCAGCGGGCCGATGTGGGTCGCCGGGTCCGCCGGGTCGCCGACCTTCAGGGTCGCGACCTTCTCGACGAACTTCTCGGTGAACTCCGCCTGCAGCGACCGGTCCACGAGGATGCGGTTGGCGGCCATGCAGACCTGCCCCTGGTGGACGAACCGGCTGAAGACCGCCGCGTCCACGGCGTAGTCGATGTCCGCGTCGTCCAGGACGACAAGGGCGCTGTTGCCGCCGAGTTCCAGGACCGAGCGCTTGAAGTTCGATGCGCAGACCGTGCCGACGTGACGGCCGACGCGGTCCGAGCCGGTGAAGGAGATGACGCTCGGCACCGGGTGTTCGATGAACGCGTCACCGATCTCGGCTATGTCGGTGATGACCACGTTCAGCACACCGGCCGGAAGCCCCGCGTCCTCGAACAGCTTGGCAAGGAAGCTGCCTCCCATCACGGGCGTGTTCTGGTGCGGCTTGAGCACCACCGCGTTGCCCAGGGCGAGCGCAGGGGCGACGGTCTTGAGGGAGAGCAGGAGCGGGAAGTTGAAGGGGCTGATGACCCCGACGACGCCCACCGGGACGCGGTAGAGGCGGTTCTCCTTGCCGTCGTCGGGCGACGGCAGGATGCGGCCCTCGGGCTGCAGCGCGACATGGATGGCCTCGCGCAGGAACTCCTTGGTGAGGTGGAGCTCGAAGGCGGCCTTGAGCCGGGTGCCGCCCAGCTCGGCGACTATCGCCTCGGATATCTCGTCCTCGCGGTCCTCGATGATGCGCAGGGCACGCTCGAAGACGGCACGTCTGGCGTAGGGGTTGGTCGCGCCCCACTCCTTCTGCGCACGCTCGGCCGCCCGGTAGGCCTGGTCCACCTCGTCGGCCGTGGCCACGGTGATCGACGCCAGCTTCTCCCCGTTGTACGGGTCGAAGTCGATGATGTCCCAGGAGCCGGATCCGGCCTTCCACTCACCGTCGACGTACTGGTGAGCCAGGTCAGTGAAGAAGGACATGAGACCCCTTGCCGCAGACTGTGCAGACATCTGATTTCACGTCATCGTACTGACGTTTCAGGTCAGTTGGAGTAGACCACGGAGAAGATCCCGGCTATCGGCCGGATTCGGGCTGTCGCTCTGCAACTGGCTCACCACTCGCTCGTACTGGGCCACTTCCTCGGTCTTGTCGAGATACAGGGCTCCGGTCAGCTGCTCCACGTACACGACGTCCGAGAGGTCCGATTCCGGGAAGCGCAGCATCGTGAACGCTCCGCTCTCGCCCGAGTGCCCACCGAAACTGAACGGCATCACCTGAAGGGTGACATTCGGCCGTTCTGAGATGTCGATGAGATGCTGGATCTGACCACGCATCACTTCCCGGTCTCCGTACGGGCGTCGCAGTGCCGCCTCGTCGAGTACGCAGTGGAAGCGCGGAGCGCGCTCGGAGATGAGCAGCTTCTGACGCTCAAGGCGGAGCGCGACACGACGCTCGATCTCGGCCTTGCTCGCGCCCTTCATTCCGCGCGCGACGACCGCGTGGGCGTACGCCTCGGTCTGCAACAGGCCGTTGACGAACTGGACTTCATAGACACGGATGAGCGAAGCGGCGCCTTCGAGACCCACATAGGTCTGGAACCAGCCGGGCAGGACGTCGGAGTAACTGTGCCACCAGCCCGCGAGGTTGGCCTCCTTGGCGAGCGAGAGCAGAGCGACACGCTCGGTCTCTTCGGTGACGCCGTACAGCGTCAGCAGGTCCTCGACGTCCCTGGACTTGAAGCTCACCCGTCCCAACTCCATGCGGCTGATCTTCGATTCGGAAGCGCGGATCGAGTAGCCGGCCGCTTCACGGGTGATGCCGCGCGATTCCCTGAGGCGCCTGAGTTGCGAGCCAAGGAGCATGCGCCGTACGACCGACCCGCTCGACTCCCCTGCGGTCACTTCGCTCAATCCTCCCCATCACTTGGAAGCCAGCAGTCTGCCATTAAACGCTTCAGGCCGTACTCGTTCGGTTACAGAAACGGAAAGCCTTCGGAAGTCCTCCACAAGAAGTCGTAGGAAGAAATAGGCAAGAAGTGGCACGGGAACGGCCAAGTCCGGCGCGTGCACGTGCATCTGCCCTTGCATCTGCTGTACGCATTCGGAACCATGGTCCGCGCGCCACCTCTGTACCACCGACCGCGCCACCGCTCCATCGCTATGTACCGCGAAACCGGGGAGTGCCTCGCATGGGGACGAATGGATCGACCATGCTCGAGCCGTTACGGCAGGGGCTTCCCCCACTCGACCCCTCGGCGGTCTCCAGCGCGGCATCCTGCTCCCTGCCCGCCCGCTACGAAGCGGTGGGCAGCGCACGGCAGTTCACGCGCAAGACGCTGGACCAGTGGGAACTGGAAGAGCGCTTCGACGACATAGCCCTCGTCGTCTCCGAACTCGTCACCAATGCCCTCAGACACGCGCTGCCCTCCGACACCCCGCGTGACACGGCCCCGCCGGTGCGGCTGCATCTGATGCGCTGGACCTCGCGCCTGGTGTGCGCGGTGCGTGATCCCAGCGACGACAGTCCGGTGGCGCGCGAGACGGACGACGACTTCTCCGCCGAGTCGGGCCGCGGCCTGTTCCTGGTGGACTCCTTCAGCGACAGCTGGGGCTGGCACCCGCTCGCGGGCACCCTGCGCGGCAAGGTCGTCTGGGCGCTCTTCCAACTGTCGTAGGCCAGCTGTCGTAGGCGGGCCGGCCGCGCTGTCGTAGGCGGCCCGGCCACCCTTCAGCCGCCATTCAGCGGGCTATCCACCGATCAGGTGGTCGAACTCCCCGTCCTTCATGCCGAGCAGCATCGCCTCTATCTCCGCCCGTGTGTAGACGAGCGCCGGGCCGTCGGGGAACCGCGAGTTGCGCACGGCGACGTCGCCGCCGGGCAGTTTCGCGAACTCCACGCAGGATCCCTGCGAGTTGCTGTGCCTGCTCTTCTGCCAGACCACCCCGTGAAGCTCCGTGGCCGCCATGCCGTTAAACACGTGGTGCACAGGTCGCTCCCCGGTGGTGCAGTGCCTGATGTGGCTCTAGATGCAGTGGTCAACTGTTCCCGGATCATAGCTGTGTTCACATGCCGATGCATGGGCAGATGCACGTGCACGCGGGGTGTTCCCCCGATTACAGCTCTGTCAGCACCTGCCCAAGCCCCCGCATGACATGCGAACGCCAGCCCCCGTCCATGATCTTGCGCGCCATCATCTGTGCCGGGTCGTCCGGGTCGAAGCCTTCATGTACTAGGAAGAGACGTGTACCGCGCCCTTCCTGTTCCAGTGTCCACGTGATGGTCCAGTCCACCGGGTTGGCGGGATCGGCGTCAGCCCACCGGACGCTCAGCATCGGGCATCCGGTCGAGCAGGTCGCCGAGCCCCTTCAGCCTGTCGCGCCAGAAACGCTCGTACGGGGTGAGCCACTCCTGCACCTCGGCGAGCGGCACCGCTTCGAGGCGGTAGATGCGCTGCCGCCCGGCCCGCTCCTCCGACACCAGACCGGCGTCGCGCAGCACCTTCAGATGCTCGGAGAGGCTGGGACGGCGCATGGCGAAATGATCGGCGAGCGCCTGGACGGGCTGCGGGCCCTCGTCGCGCAGGAGGCGGAGTACCTCGCGCCGGGTGCCGTTGGCGAGCGCGGCGAACAGTCGGTCCTCGCGCTGAACCTGAGCAGGGGCCTCGTGCGGGACCTGGCCGGGGGCCTTGTGCGGGGTCCGGCGCTCGCCGGTGGTGACCATGGCCGTCAGAGCATGATCCCCTGCGCGGAGCCGGGCGCGAAACCACCCATCCCCGGACCGGAGAGCGCGTAGAAGCGGAGGGCGGCGTCCTGGTCGGAGACGGGGACGGTGAGGAAGGAGGCGTGGGTGATGTTCATGGGAACGACAATAGGTAGGCTTTTCCCTACGAGTTGAGCGTAGGGAAAAGCCTACCTATTGCGATCCATGCCTCAGCGCGACGAGCCCGAGCCGTACGGCAGCAGCGCCATCTCCCGGGCGTTCTTGATCGCCCGGGCCAGCAGCCGCTGCTGCTGGGCACTGACACGGGTGACCCGACGGGAGCGGATCTTGCCGCGGTCCGAGATGAACTTCCGGAGCAGATCCGTGTCCTTGTAGTCGATGTACGTGATCTTCGCCTGGTCCAGCGGGTTGGGGCGGGGCTTCTGGACGCGAGCGGACTGCTTGCGGGGGGACATTCAGACCTCCAGGAGGGTGTCGAAGGCGGGGGGCAGGTGTTTCCAGGCGTCGCGCCCTGCGGCGTACTCCTCGTCGGTCAACAGGCAGGATTCCAGGACCTCTTCGAGCCCTTCGCGGTCCAGGCCGGGCGAGATGAAGACCAGGTGCTGGCAGCAGTCGCCGTGCTCCGGATGCCAGTCGAGCGCGGCCGCCGCACGCCGCACCGGCGGCACCATCTCCCACGCGGCGTCCGGCAGCGAGGCCAGCCAAGGCCCCGCGCTCTCCACGCACAGCGCACCGCCGGCCGCGTCCCAGCCGAGCAGCGTGTCCGGATGGTCGGCCAGCCAGAAACGGCCGCGGCTGCGCGCCGCCGCGCAGGTCAGATCCTCCAGAGCCTGATAGAGCCGCTCCGGGTGGAAGGGCCGGTCCCGGTGCCATACGAGCGTTGCGACCCCGTGCTCGTCGGCATCGGTCGGCAGCAGCGCACAGGACGGGTGCTGCGCCGCGGCCGCCGCCTCGACGTCGAATCCGGCGAGCGCGGCGCCCGCCAGGTCCCCATGACCGCCGATCGGGACCTGGCGGGCTGTCGGGTGGATCTGGGCGAGGAGCGCGCGGTCCTCGTCGTCGGCTTCGGGAGAGTCGGCGATGGCGAGCACGGGGGCGTACTCGAGCTGGCGGGCCCAGGTGTCGGCGACCGTCCGCTGGTCCGACGCGGCGGCCGCGAGCCCGGCCTCCAGGAGGTCGTCGCCGTTACCGAGGTAGGGCAGGAGCAGCGCCGGGTCGACGGCCGTGATCACGCCGCTCAGGCGCAGGCCCTCGTGCGCCGTGATCACCTCGGCCATCGCCTTGGGCTCGACGGAGTCCCACAGCTCGACGACCGCGAGCCGGGTGAGCCCCGAGTCCGCGAGCCGTTCAAGCTCCGGCACCAGGTCCTCGCGCAGCGCGCAGCACGCGCAGTCGTTGACCAGCGGCGCCTCGCCGGTGGAGAGCACGCCGGTGGCGTCGCGCACCGTGCGTACGACCGTGCCGTGCACGGCCGTCGCCAGGTCGTGGTGGAGCGCGACGCTGCCCGGGACGGTGGTGAGGAGCCGGTCGACGGCCTGCTTGCGGGCGTCGGAGTGCAGGCCTCCGACGATCGCGATGTCCATCGAGTTCGTCGCATCCATGGAGCTCATCGCGCGCCGTAGCGGCGCTCGAACCGCTCCACGCGGCCCGCGGTGTCCAGGACCTTGGCCGTGCCCGTGTAGAAGGGGTGGCTCGCGGACGAGACCTCGACGTCGATGACGGGGTACGTGCGGCCGTCCTCCCACTCGACGGTCTTCTCGCTGGTGGCGGTGGACCGGGTGAGGAAGGCGAAGCCGGAGGACTTGTCGCGGAAGACGACCGGGCCGTACGGCGGGTGGATGTCCTTACGCATGGCGGTCAGCGCTCCTCTCGGAAATCGACGTGACGCCCGACGACGGGGTCGTACTTGCGCAGGGTCATGCGGTCGGGGTCGTTGCGGCGGTTCTTGCGGGTCACGTACGTGTACCCGGTGCCGGCCGTGGACCGGAGCTTGATGACGGGGCGGAGTTCGTTGCGAGCCATGCCGCTAGTGTATGAAAATGACTCCCGTTTTCAAAACGGTTCCACCGGGGATCTCCTCCCCACGACCGAGAGGTGCGTCACCATGTCCGCCCACTGCCAGCTGACCGGCGCGAAGCCGGGCTTCGGCAACCAGATCTCCCATTCGCACCGGCGCACGTCGCGCCGGTTCGACGTCAACGTCCAGAGCAAGCGCTACTGGCTGCCGAGCGAGGGCCGCCATGTGCGGCTGCGGCTCAGCGCCAAGGGCATCAAGACCGTCGACGCCATCGGCGTCGAGGCCGCCGTCGCCCGGATCCGTGCCCGTGGGGTGAGGGTCTGATGGCGAAGAAGAGCAAGATCGCGAAGAACGAGAAGCGGCGCGAGATCGTCGCCCGGTACGCCGCGCGGCGGGCCGAGCTGAAGGAGATCATCCGCAGGCCCGCCACCGGTGATGCCGAACGTGCCGCCGCCCAGGCGGAGTTGGCGCGTCAGCCGCGGGACGCGAGCGCCACGCGCGTACGCAACCGGGACAGCGTCGACGGGCGTCCGCGCGGATACGTGGGCAAGTTCGGGCTTTCGCGGGTGAAGTTGCGTGATCAAGCGCACGCCGGATTCCTCCCCGGGGTGCGCAAGTCGTCCTGGTAGCTTGGCGCGCGTTCATCGACCGAGGCGGCCGATTCGGCGGAGTCGGCCAGTCGCTAGGGGGAATTCAGTGCGCATGCGCGTCCGGAACGTACGTATCGGTGCCGCGGCGGCGGGTCTTGTCGCCGCCCTTGTCCTGACCGGTTGCAGCAGTGACGGTGACGACGGCGGGAGCAAGGGCGAGGACAAGGGCTCGGCGGGTTCGTCCGCCGGGGCCGATGGGTCCGACACGCCGGAGGAGGGCTCCGGCGCCAAGGACGGGAGCGTCGAGGGCAGTTGGGTCACCACCGCCGACGGGAGCCCGCTCGCGCTGGTGATCGCCGACAAGAAGGCGACGCTCCTCGGCGAGGACGTGCTGTGCAGCGGCACCGCGAGCGCCGACACCATCCAGCTCAAGTGCGCCAAGGGCGACTCGGGCCGTACCAAGGGCACGGTCGAGTCCGTCAACGGTACGTCGATGTCGGTCGAGTGGGAGGGCTCCGGAACGGACCAGTTCACGAAGACCGAGGGCGGGAAGCTGCCGGAGGGGCTGCCGACGGCGGGGCTTCCGCAGTCCTGATTTTCGGTACGTCCTGACTTCTCGTACGGCATCTGCCGTACGGCATCTCTCGTACGGCCGTCAGCGGGCGGCAGGGCCTTCCGGGCCCTGCCGCCCGCTGCTTTTGCTCGGGTCGGATGCCGACTCGGAGCCGTCCACCAGCATCGGGGCCGGGCTCGTGTCCAGGGCGTCGGAGACCTCTTCCAGGGTGGTGAGGAGGAGGCCCGCGCCTCTGCGCACGACCCGGTCGGGCACGCCTTCGCCGTCCCACTCCTCCAGGGCGGTGCGGACCGCCTCCCACTTCGGTACGCGGCGTTCGCGCACCGCCTTGGCGCCCTGCTCGGTCGACTTGCGCAGCGCCTTGGCCAGGCGGGCCGCCGCGGGTACGGGGGTCGCGCCGCGCTCGGGCAGATGGGCCTCCATCAGCATGGCCACGCGCCCGAGTTGGGCCAGGGCCTCCTCGGCGTCGGTGGCCGCGGCGCGGGACAGGCCCCGGTGGCGTACCGGCTCGATCTTGGCGCGGTCGGACGCCTCAAGCCAGGCGATGCGGGCGTCGCGGGCGGCGAGCAGCGCCTCGCGGACGTCGGGGCAGGACTTGCCCGCGGGGTCGGCGTAGTGGCCGACGACCGCGGCGGCGTAACGGCCGTCCGCGATCAGCCAGTCGGCGAGGCGGGTGCGCAGCCGTGGCGTCTCCCAGGCCGGGTACACGGCGTACGCGATCATCGCGAGGACGCCGCCCATGAGGGTCAGGACGACGCGTTCCGGCACCGTCTGCGTCCACTGCTCGCCGCCCATGCCGAGCAGGAACACGACGTACGCGGCGACGCAGGCCTGGGCCGCCATCTGGCCCGTGCGCATCAGCAGGTACATCATTCCGGCGCAGAGAACGGCGAGGATCGCGGAGAGTCCGGTGCCGGGGTGCGCCAGCTGGACCAGGCCGGTGGCAAGGGCGACGCCGACCAGGGTGCCGCCGAAGCGGGCGACGGCGCGTGAGTACGTCTGCGAGAAGTCGGGACGCATCACCATGACGGAGGCCATGGGGGCCCAGTAGCCGTGGCCGAAGGGGAGCCAGGTGCCAAGGAGGTAGCCGGCGGCGGCCACCGCGGTGACGCGGATCGCGTGGCGGGTGACGGGGGACTCGTGGCGGAGGTCGGCGCGCATGGCGCGCAGGGCCGCGGGGATCAGGGCGGGGAGGGTGGGGCGGAGGAGGGGGGTGTGGGGCGGTGGTTGTTCGGGGCGGGGGCCGCTTTCGGGGTCTGCGCGGGGGCCGTCCTCGGGGTCGGTGCGGGGGCCCTCCGGGGGCTTGCCCGCTGTCTCCACCACGTCGCGGAGGAGGGCCGCCAGGCGGGTGGCCGCTCTGTCGGCCGGGCCCGTGAGGATCGCTTCGGTGTCCGGGGTCTTGAGGGTGGCCAGGGCCGCGGGCGGGATGCGGACCGGTTCGCCGTGCCGGATCGCCCGCGCCGCGGCGTCGAGCACCGCGGCCGCCGCGTTCAGGAGTTCGCGTACGCGGTCCCGCTCGGGGCCCTCTTCCGGTACGCCCACGGCCGGGTCGGCCAGGGAGGCGAGCACCGGGCGGATGCGCTCGGCGATGCCTCGTGCGCCGTGGAGTTCGGCGGGGCGGGTGCGGGCCTGGCGCGGGGTGATGGTCGCCGCGTCGCGGGCCGCCATGAGGGGTTCCGGGTCGAAGTCGGCCAGCGGGTCGTGGCGCAGCCGGCGGGCGTAGTCGGCCTCCGCCGCGAGGGCGTCCGCGAGTGCGTCGCGCTGGGCGCCCCACCTGCGTACCGGAAAGAGGATCACCAGCGCGGCCTGGACCGCGCCGCCCACCACCATCATCGCGGCGTGGCCCGCCGCGGCGGCCACGGAGGTGGGCAGGGTGACCGTCACCAGCATGATCGCGACGTTGGACGAGGCGATGAGGCCGATGGTGGGTCCTGCGGCCCAGCTGAGGCCCGCGAGGAAGGTCCACAGGGAGAGGAGGGCGAGGAAGAGGAGGGTGTGGGAGCCGGTGAGGTAGCCGAGGAAGGTGGAGACGGCGAGGCTGCTGCCGGAGGCGATGGCCAGCTCGGGGCGGGGGCGCCAGCTGCGCTGGAAGGTGGCGATGGCGGCCTGATACGCACCGAAGGCTGAGCTGGCGGCTACGGCAGGCCCGAAGAGGGTGAGGCTGAGGCCGATGACTACGGCGAGGCCGGCTGCGCCGCGGAGCGCGATGAGGGGTTCGAGCCGCTTCCGCTCGACGCTGAGGCCCGAGCGGGCGGTCAATTTCAGCGCTCGGAGCCAGGTCACTCTGTGATGATACGGGGCATATAGGGCGTAGGGGACTGCGGTGGGGGCGTCTTGGGGCCCAGGGGTCGTCTGCGGGGCAATCGGGCAGGTGGGCGGCTGGGCGGGAAAGGCTTGTTCGTGCAGGCGAGGCTGCGGTGCGTTAAGGGAGGCTTCGGGCGGAGGGGGGCAGGTGGGCCTGGTCCGCTGCTGTAGTGCCTGAATGCCAGCCCTCTGCGTCGGTCGCGCCGCGGACTCTGGTGGTTGTCGTCTCGGGGAACATCCGCTCGGCGGACTCCGTGACGGCCACGTCTCGTGCCGCGAGGACCGGGAGGAGCTCGCCGGCCTCCGGGGCCTCCTCCGTGACGTGTTCGGCGGTGGCGGCCAGGCGGGCGCCGAGGCGGTGCGCGTACGCCAGAAGGAACGCCTGACGGAACGTCTTCGTACGCTTTCGGCCGCCTGCGCGCTGGCCGGCCTCCGCCTTCGCCATCGCCGTGGTTCCTTGCAGGAGGAGCGATGTGTGGAGCAACTCCACCACCTCCAGGTCGGGCTCGAAGCCGACGACCGTGGAGAAGCCGTACGCCTCGTTCCAGACCGCCCGGCAGTGGTTCGCCGTGGCCACCGCGTCAAGGAGGATCGCCTTCGCCGTCTCGTACGGAGCGTCCACGCCGATGCGGCAGGCGCCGGGGGTGTTCTTGGCGTGGGTGCGGGACGCGAGCAGGGCCTCGTCGATGGTGTGCCTGGCCATCAGCTCCTGCGCCTTGGCCGTGAGGGCCTCCGCCTCCTCGGGGAAGCCCGTGGCCTCCGCCTTGGCGAGGAGCGCGCGGATGCGGGTGAGGATGCGGGGTTCTTCGTGGCCGGGGGGCGACGGGATGTGCAGGGGGGTGCCGGGGGCCGGGCCCACCGGCTCGATCGGGGGGAGGCGGAGGAGGAGGCGGTAGAGGGCCAGGGTCGTGGTGGCCGTGGAGAAGCGGTCGGTGGGGCGGCGGCGCGATGCCGGGTCGTCTTCCGGGGCAAGGTCGGCGAGTTGAGCCCTCCAGCGGGGCGGGAGGGTGTCGCCGTAGCGCCGGGTCTCGGCCGTGATCAGTTCGGCGGCCAGGCGGGCCTGATCGGGGTCGCTGTCGGTCTGTGCGCGTCGCACCATGCGGGCGACGTCCGCCGGCTGCCAGCCCCGCTCCCACGCCCGCCGCACCAGCTCCTCGCCCCTGCGGCGCAGCTCCGCGTCGGCCTCGGGGGCGGCCGCCAGGAGGGAGGCGCCGGTGTCGAGGCCGTCGTCGCCATCCGCGTACAGCGCTGCCGCGAGCGCCTTGTCGATCACCTCGGTCACCGGATCCATACGGCAAGGGTATGGCTGGGCCTACCCCCACAACGCCCCCCAGTGGTCGTGCCCGGGCGGCCTCCCGGCGGTTGGCTTGAGGGCATGACAACAACTGCCGTACGCCTTACGGCGGTCCGCCGCCTCTATCGCGATGTGACCGCCCTCGATGGTGTCGACCTCCAGCTGGCGAGCGGGACCTTCACCGCGATCATGGGGCCCTCCGGGTCCGGCAAGTCGACGCTGCTGCAGTGCGCCGCGGGGCTCGACCGGCCGACGTCCGGGACCGTCGAGGTGGGCGGCACCGAACTGACCGGGCTGAGCGAGCGCCGCCTGACGCTGCTGCGGCGCGACCGCATCGGCTTCGTCTTCCAGTCCTTCAACCTCCTGCCGTCGCTGACCGCCGCGCAGAACGTGGCCCTTCCACTGCGGCTCGCGGGGCGCAGGCCTTCGCGTACGGAGATCCGGGACGCGCTCGCCCGCGTCGGCCTCACCGACCGCGCCCGGCACCGGCCGGGCGAGCTGTCCGGAGGTCAGCAGCAGCGGGTCGCCCTTGCGCGTGCGCTGGTCACCCGGCCCGCCGTGCTGTTCGGGGACGAGCCGACCGGTGCGCTCGACACGACGACAAGTCGTGAAGTGCTTGTCCTGTTGCGGGCGTTGGTGGAGGGGGAAGGGCAGGGCGAAGGGCAGACGGTCGTGATGGTGACTCATGATCCGGTCGCCGCGTCGTACGCGGACCGGGTGGTGTTCCTCGTCGACGGGCGGGTCGCCGATGAGGCGGTCGCTCCGGATTCGGGGGAAGTGGCTCGGCGGATGGCTGGGCTTGAGGCCCGCAGTGGGGCCGGGGCTGGGGCTGGGCTTGAGGCCCGGCGTGGGGACGGCTTTGGGGTCGAGGGTGGCCTTCGGCCCGGGGCGGTGACTCGGTCATGATGGTTTTCGCCTTTCTGCGCGCCCGATGGGTAAGTCTCCTCGGGGCCTTTGTCGCCGTCGCGCTCGGCGTCTCGCTCATCGCCGCCATGGGGCTCGGTCTTGCGTCCACGCTGAGCGCGCCGGAGCGCGAACCCGTGCGGTTCGCGAGATCGCCCGTGGTCGTCATGGGGCACGACCGGCTGACCGTACCGGTCGAGCGGGGGCCGAACATCGGGTACGTATCGAAGCCGCTCGCTCATCCACACCCTGTGGATATCGAACTTCTGCGCGAGCTGCGTCGGCTCGGTCCTGTGCGGACGGACGGTTCGAAGCGGGACGCCGTGGGTGTGGACGCGGCGGCGGCGGATGTGCGTGAGGTGGTCGGGAAGCGGGCCCGTGTTCTCACCGGGGATGAGCGGCGGCTCGCCGATCCCGGGACGGCACGGGAAGCCGAGGCGCTCGTGGCCGTGAACTCCTTCCTGGGAACGGCCGGCGGGGTGTCCGCGTTCGTGTCCGTCTTCGTCACCGCGTCCACGTTCGCCTTCGTGGTGGCGCTGCGGCGGCGGGAGTTGGGGCTGCTGCGGATGGCCGGGGCCACGCCGGGGCAGGTGCGCAGGACGCTCCTCGGGGAGGCGCTCGCGGTGGGGGTCGTGGCCTCCGGAGTGGGGTGTGTGCTGGGGAGTTGGGGTGCGCCGGTGCTCGCCGAGCGGCTGGTGGGGGCGGAGATCGCTCCCGAGTGGTTCGGGGTGGGCGAGGCCGTCTGGCCCTACCATCTCGCCTTCTGGGTGGGCGTGTTGGTGGCCGTCTCGGGTGCGTGGATCGCGTCCCGGCGGGCCGGGCGCGTGGGGCCCGTCGAGGCGTTGCGCGACGCTTCGGTGGACAGCGGGGTCATGCCGTGGAGCCGGCGGATCGTGGGAGCGGCGCTACTGGTCACAGGCCTCGGGATGCTGGGGTGGACACTGTGGAGCGATCCGTCCGCGCTGATGAAGCGGAAGACGTACACCACGCAGCCGATGATCCTCATCACGGCAGTGGCCGCGCTGGCTCCCCTTCTCGTACGTCCCGTCGTCCGTGCCGTCCGGCTGCCCGGCGCCGTCGGCCTGCTCGTCCGGGAGAACTCCGCCGCATCGGTCCGCAGGACCGCGGCCGTCGCCGCGCCGGTGCTCGTCACCGTGGCGCTTGCCGGGTCGCTGCTCGGCTCCGCGGAGACGGCGGGGGCGGCGCGGGCCGCGGAGGTGCGGGAGCGCACGGGTGCGGCGTTTGTGGTAACTGGCAATAATTTGAGGCCTGTTGGGCGCGTGGAGGGGGCCACCGTGGCCGCGTCGTCGGCGACTGCGGTGTACGTACGGGAAGGGGGCAGCGCGCTCATCCGGTCGGAGGCGCGGGCACTCGACGATCCCGCGGCATTCGCCTCGGTGTCCCGGCTGCCGGTGGTGGACGGGGACGTACGCGATCTCGACGACCGGTCGATCGTCGTCAACGAGGAGTGGGAGCGGCGGCGGGTTGGCGAGTGGGTCGATGTCTGGTTGGGGGACGGGCGGGCGGCTCGGTTGCGGATTGTGGCGGTGCTTGAGCGGGGGACCGGGGATAACGGGGCTTATGTCACTTCGGCTAATGCGGGGGGTGGTGTGGGGGGCGGGGCGGGGGCTGGTGCGGGAGTTGGCGCGGGCGTAGGGGCCGGTGCAAGGGCTCGCGCAGGGGATGGCGCTAGGGCTGGCGCGGGGGCCGGTGCGGGAATTGGCGCGGGCGTAGGGGCCGGTGCAAGGGCTGGCGCGGGAGTTGATGCAGGGGCCGGTGCGGGAGTAGGCGCGGGCGTAGGGGCCGGTGCAAGGGCTGGCGCGGGAATTGGTGCAGGGGCCGGTGCGCGGGCCGGTGTTGAGGTCGATCGGGTGGATGTGGGGCTGCGGGCGGGGTCGGGGGTGGACCGGGGGGAGGTTGGTGCCGCGCTTCGGGAGCGGGTCGGGGACGGTGGGGTGGTGCGGTCCGGTGAGCAGTGGCTCGACGACACTCATCCGGCCACCAAGGCCCAGACTCGGCTCGGGCTGCTGACGCTGCTCGGTATCGCCCTGGTCTACACGGCGATCTCCCTCGCGGGCACGCTGCTGATGGCCACGTCCGTGCGGGGGCCGGAGCTGCGGGCGCTGCGGATGGCGGGGGCCACGGGGCGGCAGGTGCGGATGGTCATCGCCGGGGAGACGCTGTTGGCCGTGGCGGTGGGAACGGTGCTTGGCGTGGGCGTGACGCTGGTCAATCTGGGCGGCTTGAGCGCGGGTCTTGCACGGTTGTCGGCGCCGGCGGGGGTGGTGGTGCCGTGGGGCGCGGTGGGGGTGTGTGCGGTTGCCTGTGCGGTGGTTGGCGTGGGAGCGGTGCAGGCCGGCGGCCTCGGGCGGCGTTAGGCCGGGCGCTGCCTCGCTGCTGGAAGGGCCGGGGCCGAACCCCGGCTGGAGGTGGGGCGGCCGGTGCAGGCCTGCGGCCCCGGGCAGAGTTAGGCCAGGCGCCGCCTCGCTACCGGAAAGGCCGGAGCCGGACCCCGGCTGGGGGGCCGGGGCCGAACCCCACCTGGGGCGGGGCGGCGTCAGGCCGGGCGCCGCCTCGCCGCCGGAGGGGGCAGGGGCCGGACCCCGGCTGGAGGCGCCGACGCCAGGAGTCAGCTGTCGCCGCCCTCGTCGATCAGGCGGCGTACCTCCCGGTCGATCAGGCCCAGGCGTGCCTCCGCGACCAGAGGGACCGCCCGCCGGTGCCGGCGGGACTCGTGGACGTCGATGTCGACCGTCACCAGCGCCGGCTCCCACTTCGGCGCCTGCGCGACCACCGAACCCCGCGGGTCCACCACCCGCGAACCGCCCCAGAAGGACGCCCCGTTCTCGTTCCCGACACGGTTCACGAAGACCACCCAGCACTGCAGCATGCGGGCCGTGTAGGAGAGGAGCGTGTCCCAGTACAGACCCGTGTCCATCGCCTCGGGATCGAGGCTTGCCGCGCTGTTCGTGGGGACGATGATGACCTCCGCCCCGTCCTGCACCGCCAGCCAGGGGAGTACTGGCTGCCAGGCGTCGTTGCAGACGAGGGTCGCGGCGCGGCCGTGCCCGCCGGGCAGGTCGTACGCGCGCAGATGCTGGCCGGGGCTCACATGCTTGCGTTCCTCCCACGCCAGGTAGTTGGGGAGGTGCAACTTCCGGTGGGTGTGGAGGAGTTGGCCGCTCGCGTAGTACGCAGACGTGTTGTACGCCCGCAGGCTCGTGTGCTCGTGGATGCCGACCATGACGTCAGGGCCGAGCGTCGACAGTTCCAGGAGGCGGGGGTCCTTCGCGTCCAGGGACGTGTCGCGGTGCAGTCCGCCCAAGTGGTAGCCGTGCAGGCTCAGCTCGGGGAAGACGACGAGATCCGCGCCCTGCGCCGCCGACTGGCCGATCTGGTCCCGCGCCACCGCGAGGTTCTCGTCCACCTCGCCGAGGGCACAGTCGGTCTGCGCAAGGGCCACTCTCATGGCTCCGAGCCTCGCAGCGCCGGACGCCCCCCGCATGTCGGGGACGCCCGGCCGTGGCGCCCCGCACCCGCCTCAGCCCTCGCCCTCAGCCCTCGCCCTCAGCCCTCCGTGACCAGTACCAACTTGCCCCGCACATGGCCCGTCTCGCTCGTCTCCTGCGCCTTGGCCGCCGCGCCGAGCGGGAACACCTCCGCGACTGGCACCCGCAGCTCGCCCTCGCCCGCCAGCCGCGCGTGCCGGGCGAGCGCGAGCGCCGGGTCGGCTTCGGAGCCCCGCGAGAAGGGGACACCGTGCTTCGCCGCGTCCGGGTCCGCGATGGTGACGATCCTGTCGGCCGTACCGCCGCGCAGCTCGACGGAGACCGGCAGCGCGCCGTTCCACCTGTCCGAAAGGCCGGCCGTGCGGTTTGTATTCCGTCGTACGCCGCCTCAATGGACCAGGACCAGATGCGGGACCCTGAATCCCTTCTCGGCGTCGCCGCCGACGTCAGCCCGACGGACCTCGAACCGCTGGCCGAGCGGGTACCGGACCTCCACGTGGGCTGGCAGCTCGCCGAGTCCACCCTGTGGGTCACCGTCAGGGACGACGGCCCCGGCTCGCTCTCGTACTGCTCGCTGGGGCACCGCCGACGGCGGATCCGCTGAGCGCCCTCGGCACACGGGAGCTGGAGGTGCTAGGACATCTGGCCCGGGACCACCGCAACCGCGCGATCGCCCGGGAGCTGCACATCAGCGAGTCGACGGTGAAGTTCCACGCGGTGGCGTGAGGGGGTGCTGAGTCATCTCGGAGCAACGGGTGGGCGGGCGGGAAAGGCTTGTTCGGCGACCGACGCTGCGGGGCGACCGCAAAAGGCCCCCGGCCAGTGTCAGTGGTGGCTGGCACACTCGGCGATGTGATCAAAAGGTGGGCCATCGCAGCCACCGAGACCGGCGGAGCCACCCTCGCGCCCCTCGGGGACGACGGGCTGCCCGCAGGCCCCGTCCAGGAGGAGCCGGACCTCGCGAGGGCCGTCCGCGACCGCCCCCACGTGACCCGCTGGGTCTGGCGCTCCACCGCCGAGATCTACCCCCGCCTCCTGGCCACCGGCACCCGCGCCACCCGTTGCTACGACATCGAGGACGCCGAGCAGCTCCTGCTCGGTCACGAGGGCCGCCTCGGCGAACCCCGCTCGGCAGCCGCCGCCTGGGCCCGGCTGCACAACGCCCCGGTGCCGACCGACCCTCCCGCCAGAGCCGCCGAGCCCGGAGCCCAGGACTCCCTCTTCGAGCACTCCCCGGTGACCGCCCTCCCCTTCGAGGCCCTCCTCGATGTGTACGCGGAGCAGCAGCGAAGACACGAGGCCGCCGAGCACCCCGGCCGGATGCGGCTGCTCACCGCTGCCGAGTCGGCGGGCATGCTCGTGGCCGCCGAGATGAACGTCGCGGGCCTCCCCTGGCGCGCCGACGTCCACCACGCCCTGCTCACCGAACTCCTCGGCGAGCGGTACGCGGGCGGCGGGCGGAACGCGGGAGCCGCCGAGCCGCGCCGCCTGGCCGAGCTCGCCGACGAGGTCTCCGCCGCCTTCGGCCGCCGCGTACGCCCCGATCTGCCCGCCGACGTCATCAAGGCCTTCGCACAGGCCGGCATCAAGGTGAAGTCCACCCGGCGCTGGGAGCTCGAAGAGATCGCGCACCCCGCCGTGAAGCCACTCATCCAGTACAAGAAGCTGTACCGGATCTGGACCGCACACGGCTGGAGCTGGCTTCAGGACTGGGTGCGCGACGGCCGCTTCCGCCCCGAGTACACACCGGGCGGCACCGTCAGCGGCCGCTGGACCACGAACGGCGGCGGCGCCCTGCAGATCCCCAAGGTCATCCGGCGCGCGGTCGTCGCCGACCCAGGCTGGCGGCTCGTCGTCGCCGACGCCGACCAGATGGAGCCGCGAGTCCTCGCCGCGATCTCGCGCGACCGTGGCCTGATGGAGGTGGCGGGCAGCGACGAGGACCTCTACACCCGCCTCTCCGACCGCGCGTTCGCCGGCGACCGCGACCACGCCAAGCTGGCACTCCTCGGCGCCGTCTACGGCCAGACCTCCGGCGACGGCCTGAAGAACCTGGCGGCGCTGCGCCGCAGATTCCCCGCCGCCGTCGCGTACGTCGACGATGCGGCGAAGGCCGGTGAGGAAGGCAGGCTCGTACGGACCTGGCTGGGCAGGACGAGCCCGCCGGCGGCCGGCGCGGGCGACTTCGACGAGGCGGGCCTCCCGCAGGCGGCGGACGAGGCCGAACAACCAGCCCAGGACGGCGAGTTCACGCCCGGCTACGCCTCGACGAACGCCCGCGCCCGCGGCCGCTTCACCCGCAACTTCGTCGTCCAGGGCAGCGCGGCCGACTGGGCGCTCCTGATGCTGGCCGCGCTGCGCCAGGCCGTCACCGCGTCCGGGCTCCGCGCCGAGCTGGTCTTCTTCCAGCACGACGAGGTGATCGTGCACTGCCCCGAGCAGGAGGCCGCCGCGGTCGTGACGGCGATCCGGGAGGCCGGGGAGCTCGCGGGACGCATCGCTTTCGGCGAGACGCCGGTGCGCTTTCCGTTCACCACGGCCGTGGTGGAGTGCTACGCAGACGCGAAGTAGGCCCCGTACGCATCAGGCCAAGTCCGGTACGCAACAGGCCCAGTCCCGTACGCAACAGGCCCAGTCCCGTACGCGTCCATGCACGTCACGTACGCCTCAGACCTGTTGAGGCACCGTACCCGCCAGCAGGCCCTTGAGCTCGCTCACCACCTCGCTGCTGTCCGTGCCGTCGAGCGCCGCGAGCGCCGCCTCCCATTCCGCGTACGCCTCTTCGACGTGCCCGTCGGCGTACAGCAGAAGTCCGCGCTGATGGCGGGCGAGCCCCGCCCGATGCTCGTCGGCCCGTGCTTCCGCGCGGTCCAGGAGGTCCTCGCACTCACGCGCCGCGTCGCACGTGCGGGACAGCTCGCGCAGGGCCCGCACCGTTCCGAGGCGCACCCGGGACTCGTTGTGCCAGTCCTCGGCCTCGTCGTGGATGCGCAGGCTCTCCTCGAAGTGCGAGAGCGCGAGGGCCGGTTCGCCCAGGGCCAGATAGGAGTAGCCGATGTCGCAGTGCGCCTCCTGCCGGACACCGTCGTGGCCCTGCGCCTCGCCGATTTCCAGGCTGCGCTGGTGACAGTCGATCGCCGCGCGCGCGTCGGTGTGCTCGTATATGTTGCCGAGGTTGCTGAGGGCGAACGCCTCGCTCAGGGGGTCGTCCAGGCTCTTGGCCAACTCCATGCTCTGCCGCAGCGCGTCCGCCGCCTCCTCGTAGCGGCCGAGGGCTTCGAGCAGCAGGCCGCGGTTGATGACGCCCCGGTGGACGCACGACACGTGGTCGAGCTCCCGCCACAGGACCAGCGCCTCGTCGATCCGCTCAAGCGCCGCGCCACTGTGCCCCGACACATAGTTGAGGCCCGCGAGGTCGGTGAGCGCCTGTGCCTCGCCCTCGCGGTCGCCGCTGCGCCGGGCCGCCGTAATGGCGAGCCGCGTCAGCAGGTCCGCCTCGGCGAGCCTGCCACGGCGTTTGAGGTACGAGAAGATGCAGCGGACAAGGACGGGGAGGAGGGCGGACGAGCGACCGTAGCGGTCGGCGACCGCGATGACGTTCGCGAGCTCCGTGTCACCCCAGGCGAAGGCCTGGTCGGTGGACATCGCCGGCACCGCACCGACCGCCCCACCTTCCGAGCTGTCCCCGGACCGGCTGTCCCCGGACCGGCTGTCCGCGCGCCCGGCGGACAGCCGGTCCGCCACGCCCCGCATCCGGTCGTCGCGGTCAAGGCCCTCCGGCATGATCGCGAGCAGGCTCTGCAGCGCCGACTCGGCGTACCAGTGCAGCGCCGCATCCGCCACCTCCGCGCCCGTCATCCCGCACCCGTTCTGGCGTGCCGCCTCCCTCGCGAAGTCGCGTACGAGATCGTGCGGGGCGTACCGGCCGTAGGCCGTCTCGTCGAGCAACGCGACGTCGACGAGACGGTCGAGAGCGGCCTCGGCACGCCGTTCCGCCACCCCCAACAGCCGGGCGAGGAGCGGCACTCCGTACGTCGGCAGGTCGAGCGCGCCGATCCTGGCGAGGGCCGCGGCGGCGTCCTGATCGGCCTCGCGCTCCGAGCCGCAGAGCGCGTCCAGGGCCACGGCGAGCGAGCGGCGCACGCTCAGGTCGTCGTGTTCGAGGTGGTGAAGGCGTCCGTCGCTCGCGGCGAGGAGTTCGGCGAGCGCGTCCGGGGTGAGCGCGCGGCGGGCGGCGAGCCGGGCCGCGACGATGCGCAGGGCCAGCGGCAGACGCCCGGCGAGTTCGACCAGGGGGTGCCCGGCCTCAAGACCCGCGCGCCCGGAGACGGCACGCAGCAGCGCGTCGCTGTCCCGGCCGGAGAGCGGCTCCAACGGGAAGCGGCCCGCGCCGTCGAGCGCGGCGAGCGGGGAGCGGCTGGTGACGATGACCGCGCAGCCGGACCCTGCGGGAAGGAGCGGCCGCACCTGCGCTGCGGTCGCCGCGTCGTCCAGGACCATCAGGGTCCGGGTGGGCGCGAGCAGCGAGCGGAGCAACGCCGATGCCGCGTCCGGGTGTTGAGGGCTGCGCTGCGGCTCCACGCCCAGGTCGCGAAGGAGCGCGGCGAGCGCCTGGTCCGGGGTGAGGGGCGTCATGCCGGGCGTCGCACCGTGCAGGTTGACGTAGAGCTGCCCGTCCGGGAAGCGCTCGCGCAGCCCGTGCGCCACATGCAGGGCGAGCGCGCTCTTGCCGACACCGGCCATGCCGGAGACGACGGCGACAGGGGGCGTGCCCTCTTCGTCGCCATCTCCTCCTGCGAGCAGTCGAGAAAGGGCGTACGTCACATCGGTACGGCCCGTGAAGTGCGGCGGGGAAGGCGGAAGTTGAGCGGGCGCGGGCGCCGCAGCGGCGGCGGCGGACGGAGCTTCGGTCACGGCGGGTTCGGGCTCGGCGTCCCCCGGCACGGTGGACCCCACCGGCTCCTGCAGGACCACCCGGTGCGCCTCGCGCACCGCGGCCCCCGGCTCCACACCGAGCTCCTCGACCAGCCTGCGCCGCAGCTCCCGGTGCACGGCAAGCGCCTCCGCCTGCCGCCCTGCACGGTGCAGGACCAGCATCAACTGCCGGTGGAAGGCCTCCCGCAGGGGGTACTCGGCGACCAGCTCGGCCAGCTTCGGCACGAGCCCGCCGCTGCTACCCAGGGCGATCTCCGCGTCGTAGCGCAGTTCGAGGGCGAGCAGCCGCGCCTCTTCGAGCCGTGGCACGAGCGCGTGGCCCGCGGCGTCCGGAGGCAGGCCGTCCAGCGGGGTGCCGCGCCACAGGGCGAGCGCGTCGGACGCGGCCTCCGCACAGGCGTCCCAGTCACGCTCCGCGTGCGCCGACCGGGCCCGCGACACGAGCTGCTCGAAGACACGTACGTCGAGTTCGCCGTCGGCCACCCGCAGCCGGTAGCCCGGGGGCACCGCCCGCAGCCGGTCCGGGGCGTCGAGCAGCCGGCGCAGACGCGTGACGTGGTTCTGCAGCGAGGCGTGCGCGGAAGCGGGCGGGTGACCGCCCCACAAGGCGTCCTTGAGGGCGTCCACGGAGACGACCCTGCCCGGTTCGAGGAGGAGTGCAGCAAGGAGAGCGCGCCCCTTGGCGCTCTGGACGGGCTGCGGCTCACCGTCCGCGTCGTACACGGCGGGTGCGCCAAGGAGCCCGAACCGCAACTCACTCCGCATGCCCACGCCATCTCCCGCCAACCGTTGGCCTCATGTTAGCGATCGGTTGGCGGGCCCTGATGGAATCCATGCATCGGAACCGGCCACGGCGGTGCTCGCGCGGATCGCGCAGCTCGGGGGAGTGACGCCGCCGCGGTCGGGTCCGATCACTTTCCGCCGGGAGCGGTCAATTCCCTTGGCTTACTGGCCACTTGAGGACTCTTTACTCCCGCAGCGCGCTTCGCGGCGCCGATGAGCCCGCGGGATCCGCGCACGCGCCACGGCCGTCCGGCGCCCGCGCGGGGGCGGAACCGCCTCGGATACCGGCACCACTTGCTCACCGATTGGTCACCAATCGCTCACGCGTGGACGCTGGTGCGGGGCTTCGGCCGCTCGCGTGGGCGGCTGACCCGGGACGTAACCGCCGGTACGGCAGGCTACCCGATGTACGGCACAACTATCCGCCGTACGGGCGTCGGGCGCGGGGCCCGGTCACGCACCGTACGGAACGACCACGACCTGGAAGTCGTCCTCGTACACGACCCGCCCCGGATCCGACGACCGCAGCATCCGGCACTCGACGCCGTGCGCGTCGAGGATCTCCAGATAGCCCGGCACCCGCTCGATGAGATGCGTGGCGGTGGACTTGAACCAGGCCACGGCTCCCGGGGTGATCTCGGGGTCGTACACGGTCGGGTCGACCTTCGAGGGGGTCGGGTACGCGGCGTCGTACCAGTCGTTGTTGGCCCGCCGGAAGCGCTCCTGCTCCGGGGTGAGCTTCCCCTCCCTGGCAAGGCCGTTGACCAGTACGAACACTCCGGGAAAGTGCCCGCGTTCATGCCGCACCGGGGACTGGAACCGTACGAACTCCGCCGCCTGGGCCGTCTCCACCGTCTCGTCGTCGCGCATCAGGGCATCCTCGCATCCGTGCCCGCACCGGGCCCCGCGCTGCGAACAAGATCGGCCAGCACTCCCAACGCGTCCCCGAGCACGTCCACCGGCGGCGACGCGAGCCCGATCCTGATCGCGCCGGGCGCGGACCGCTCCCCGACCGCGAAGGCGGACCCGGGCGTCACGGCGACACCCCGCTCGGCCGCGGCGGCGACGAAGGCCTCGGCCCGCCAGTGGGCGGGCAGCTCCCACCAGCAGAAATAGGAACGGGGGTCGACACGGACCCGCCCCGAGCGAGCCCCGGACCCCGCGACTGCAACCGCACCCGCACCCACCCCGAGCCGCTCCCGCACGACCCGGTGCCGCACTTCCGCATCGACGCGCTTGGCGGCGACCACCGAGTCCACCGTCCCGTCGCCGCACCACCGCACCACGGCCTCCAGATTCACCCCGCCCGCCGTCCAGGCCCCGGAGCGCAGGGTCCGCGCGAGGACGTCCAGATGGGCGGGCGGCGCGGTCAGCATGCCCACGGTGAGTCCGGGGGCGAGCCGCTTGGAGAGGCTGTCGACGAGGACGGTGCGGTCCGGGGCGTACGCGGCGAGCGGCGCGGGAGCGCCATCGGCGAGAAAGGCCCACGTGGTGTCCTCGACCGCGAACAGATCCAACTCCCCCAGCACGGCGGCCAGTTCGGCCCGCCGCTGCGGACCGGCGGTCAGGGACAGCGGATTGTGCAGCGTCGGCTGTACATACACCGCGCTGAGCGGCGAAGCACTGCGGTGGACGGCGGCCAGCGCGTCCGGCCGCATCCCCTCCTCGTCCACGGCAACCGGCACCAGACTCACCCCGAGCCGCTCGGCAATGGCCTTGACCAGCGGATACGTCAGCTCCTCGACACCGAGACGGCCTCCAGGGCGTACGAGGGACGAGATCGCGGCGGCGATGGCCTGCCGCCCGTTGCCGGCGAAGAGGACATGGGCGGGGTCGGGCCGCCAGCCCGCCCGGGCCAGCACATCGGCGGCGGCAGCCCGCGCCTGGGGAGTGCCGTCGGCAGCGGCCGGGCGGGCGGCCTCCATCAGGACGTCCGGGCGCAGCAGCGGGGCGATGCCGCGGGCCATCAGCTCGGACTGCCCTTGCGTGACGGGGTAGTTGAGCTCCAGGTTCACCGGAGGCGCGTCCGCCCTCCGCGGCTGCTCGGCGAGCGAGGCGGACCCGCCGGGGTGCGGGGGCGCGGCCCTGACGAAGGTGCCACGCCCGACTTCGCCCACCGCGAGACCCCGCCGTACGAGCTCGCCGTACACGCGGATGGCGGTGGAGTTCGCGATCCGCCGCTGCCGGGCGAAGGCGCGCTGCGTGGGCAACTGATCCCCGGGCCGCAGCAATCCGCGCTCGATCTCCCCGGCCACTTCATCGGCCACGAGCCGATAGTCGCTACGCGCCACAGCAAGACCCCCCCCCCAAGAAATCCAGCAGCCGCCATACGGGCGGGAAACAAGCGCCCGCAGGCCCCCCCCCACTCCCCCGGCCAACCACATTGCACCGCGAGCAAAGACACTATTGCACCGCGGAGTTACCCCGACCTAGCCTCCCCCCATGACAACCGCGCACCTCAACGGCATAACCATCGGCTACGACGATGAAGCCCCCGGCGGTGAGGTCCCCGACGGTGAAGGGTCGGCCCCACCCCTCCTCCTCATCCACGGCCACCCTTTCGACCGCACGATGTGGACCCCCCAGCGCACCGCCTTCTCCGCGACCCACCGCGTCATCACCCCAGACCTCCGCGGCTACGGCGAGACGGACGTCATCCCCGGCACCACCCCCTTCGCCACCTTCGCCGCAGACGTCCTCGCCCTGCTCGACCACCTCGGGGTGACCCGCTGCGCACTCGGCGGCCTCTCCATGGGCGGCCAGATCGCGATGGAGTGCCTACGCCTCTTCCCCGAGCGGATCAGCGGCCTGCTCCTGGCCGACACCTTCCCGACCGCCGAGACGGACGAGGGCAGGACCTGGCGCAACGCCATGGCCGACCGGCTCCTCGCCGAGGGCATGAAGCCGTACGCCGATGAAGTACTGGACAAGATGGCGGCCCCGTACAACCCGCGGGCCGCGGCCCATGTGCACCGCATGATGCTGGCAGCCCCGCCGGAAGGCGCCGCGGCAGCCCTCCGGGGCAGGGCCGAACGCCCGGACTACCGGGCCCTGTTGAGCCGCGTAACGGTCCCCGCCCTGATCGTCGTCGGCCGTGACGACACGTACACACCGGTGTCCGGCGCCGAGGCCATGCGCGACGCGATCCCGGGCGCGGAACTGTGCGTGGTGGAGTCGGCGGCCCACATGCCGAACCTGGAGCAGCCAGAGGTGTTCAACGCGGCGGTGCGCGCATGGCTCACCCGGATAAACACCTGATCCTGCCCCCTCTCCCCCCTCTCCCCCCTCTCCCCCCTCTCCCGCCGCTCCCCACCCGCTCCCACCCCCTCCCACCCGTACGGACTGCCCCGCCTCGCGCCCGCCGCCCGTCACCCCGAAGGTGGGCGGCATGAAGCGCACCCGTACCGCATCCGCGGCCTGCATCGCTGTCCTCGCCCTGCTCGCCCTCACGGTCACCGCCTGCTCCGACGAAGACGTCGACAAGGCCAAGGACACCGTCGCATCGGCCACGGCCAAGGCGGGCGAGGCGGTCGCGTCCGCCACGGAGGCGGCGGCCTCAGAGCTGGCGAAGGTCAAGGACGGCGTGAACGCCAAGGGCGACGTGAAGGCCGCGGACACCACAAAGCCCGACGGCGACCGGACCACCGCCGAGATCACCGCCACCAACAGCACGGACAAGAAGGCGGACTACACGATCTCCGTCAACTTCCGTGACGGCGACGGCAACCTCCTCGACACGGTCGTCCTGAACATCAACGGCGTGGCCCCGGGCGCCGCCAAGTCCGGCACGGCCCGCAGCAACCGAAGCCTGTCCGGCACCCCGAAGGCGGAGATCAGCAGGGCGCTGCGCCACTGAGCGGGTCGAGCGGGTTCAGTTCGGCCCGGCCCAGTCGAAGGGGATGTGCTTGCTGGACTGCCCCTGGCGGCTCCAGCTGAAGCCGAAGGCGTCGGCACGGTCGGCCGTCGAGCGGCCCCAGGTCGCGACCTGGCCCGGACCGGTCTCCGATCCCGGCAGGTTGGTCGACTGCACACGCGCGCCCTCGGGCGTCGTCGGTCCGGTGAGCGCCGTCGCACCGGCCTCGACCCGGCCCGGAACGGTGGCCCGCCAGCTACCCAGGTCGTCGTCGACCTGAATGTCGATGGGGGCGAAGTCCATGCCGCGCATCTCGGCCCCGAACATGCTGATCATTTCGGCGGGCCAGCTGCCCGCCTGACCACTGAAGATCATCTGGAGCGCCTCGCGCTGCGCGTCGTCGGCCCTCTCGTCGAAGAAGACGCCCGCGTACGCGTCGGAGTGCTCGGCCCACACATTGCCGACGAACGAGCCGAGCATCAGTACGTTGAGGCCGTCCAGCGGAACATCGCCGTAGCGCCCCTCGCGTACATGCCAGGCCAGGATTCCCTCGCAGTCTCCGAACGTGGGTGGCTCGGCGAACGTGCAGGGGCACGGCACATTGCACTTGCAGGTGTCGAACCAGTCTCCGGACGCATGCCACTTCGGAACAGTAGGAGCTGCCGTCTGAGCTGTCTCAGTCATATCCGCCGCCTCCTCGAGGCCCGCACTTCCATTGTCCTCCCTGCCCTCCTTTGCCGCGCGACCCACCGCTTTCTGTGCTGACCTGGAACTGTGTTCCGTGACCGGGCAGCGCTCTCCGCGCCCCTGAGGCCGGGCAATCTCCTCCCGGCCCGGGAGATGACCATCGCCTGGTCCGTCATGGTGGTGCTCGCGCTGCTCGCGTGGCTGCTCACGGCCGCACAGGCCGGTGACACGGACATGGACATGGAGCCGGGGACGATGGGCCTCGGCCTGCCCCTGTTCCTGCTGCTGTGGGTGACCATGATGGTCGCGATGATGTTCCCGTCCGTGGCGCCGGTGGCCATCACCTGGGTCCGGGCCATCGGCCGTCAGTCCTCCGGAGCCGCCCGCACGGCACGGATCGCCCAGTTCGTGGCCGGGTACCTGATCGCCTGGACGGCATTCGGTCTCTGTGTGTACGGGATTCTCACCGCGACCGGCGACCTGGTCGACGGCCACCCCGAAGCCGGGCGCTGGATCGGCGCCGGCGCCTTCCTGCTCGCCGGACTCCACCAGTTCAGTCCGCTGAAGAACATGTGCCTGCGCCACTGCCGAAGCCCCATCGGCCAACTCGTGCGCTACGCCGGCTACCGGCCGCGCGCCCGTGACCTGCGCGTCGGCGCCCACCATGGGCTCTACTGCGTCGGCTGCTGCTGGGGACTCATGATCGTCCTCATCCCCCTTGGCACGATGAACATCGCGGCGATGGCGGGCGTGGCGGTCATCATCTTCATCGAGAAGCTATGGCGCCTCGGCCCGGTGTTCAGCACCGCGATCGGCGTGCTGTTCCTGGTCCTGGCCGCACTGGCCCCGTTCCAGAGCTGGCTGCTGCCGGGTCTTGAACATCACGGCCCATCGATGGAGCCGATGACGATGCGCTAGGCGCCACGCACGAGGCCCGCACCGCTCAGGGGCTGAGCGACCGCAGAATCCTCTCCGGCAGGACGCGCGCGGCCTCGTCGAGGTCGACATCGTCGATACCGGACAGCCACCGGCGCGCGGTCGCGACGACAGGCCCCAGGACCAGCGCTTCGATCAAGGGCACGGCCAGCGGGGCGACCTCGCCCGACTCGATGTGCTGCCGCATCCACGCGGCCATCGGCGAGAGCCTGGCCTCCTGGGCATCGCGGAGCTGCCTGGCCTGCGCCATCCCGAGCCGGTCGGCGTAGGAGGAGTGCAGGAGCCGGGACGCGTCCGGGTGCTCCTGGATAAACGTCAAGTAGACCCGCACGAGGGCGCGGATGCCGGTCCGGGCGGTCCGGGAACGCTCCACGGCCGCGGCGAGCTCGCCGAGCAGCCGGCCGAGCCAGCGCTGCAGCAGGGCGATCATGAGGCCGTCGATGCTGCCGAAGTGGTGATAGAGGCTGCCGAGGCTGACACCGCTGGCCTTGGTGATGGCGCTGACGGTGACGCCCTGCTCGCCGGAGTCGGCGTACACCCGGAGCGCGGCGTCCAGGAGGCGGTCGGCGGTTTCCTCGCCGCGTTGTTGCTTGGGGCTCATGGTGACACCCAGCGTAAGCCACGGAATTTCTAGAACTATTTTCTAGAAACCCACTCCACAAAAACCGCCCGCTACCCCACACTGATCCGGTGTCCGAACCCATACCCCCCGCACCCCGCCCGGCCGCCGCACCCGGCTCCACCGCCCGAGGCTGCCTGGCCGCGCTCGGCGTCGTCGGCGCGGTACTCCTCGTCATCCTGCTTCTGAACCAGGGCGACGGCGATGACAGCACCGCCACTCCCGACCCGACAACCACCACACCGACGTACTCCAGCGATCCGTACGAGACCGACGATCCATACGGAAGCGACGACCCGTACGACAGCGCGACCGACCCCGCGGCCACACCCACGAGCCCTACGACTCCCACGAGCGAGGCCCCCACCCCGTACGACTCAGGCACCTGCCTCAACGGCACACTGCCCAACTCCGAGACCGCGCAGGAGGTCAGCGACGTCGACGAGGTGTCCTGCTCCGCATCCGACGCCCACTACCGGGTGATCGAGAGCATCCCCATGACGTCGGACCTGAGCGCCTGCAACGACAACTCCCAGACGCAGTACGCCTTCTCCTCCCGCTACACCCTCAACGGAACGACGATCAACGAGTACGTGTACTGCCTGGTCGGCATCGGCTCGTACGCCCGCTGATCCGCCCTCGTGCCGCCCAGTCCGCTCACGCAGCGCTCACGCAAATTGCCGAGGTCTCGCCGACGTAAGACTCAGATCCGACCGAGGTCGACTTCGACTGGGAAGGGCGCCGCGACCTTCACGACACCGGTGAACACGTCCCCGTCCCGGTACGTCCTGATCGCCGGATCGAGCACGTAGGTGTACACGAGCGGGACCCCGGTCGCGGCCTGCTCGACCCGCCAGTAGAAGGCGATGCCGGCCTTGGCGTACTGGTCCGTCTTCACGATCCGGTCGGTGGTCTCCGACCCCGGCGAGACAACCTCCACAACCAGCAGCACGTGCTCCGGCCGGGTGGGCGAGACGTCGATCGTGTCCGCGCGATACACGACAACGTCCGGTCGCCGATTGGTGAGCGGAACATCCTGCAGACGGACGTCGAAGTCGGTGTCGGCGTTCCACTCCGGCCCTGCGGCAGCCTCCAAGGCATTCGCCAGGATCCGGGCAAGCCGGTTGTGGCGCTTGGACGCGCTGGGACTCACGACGACCATCCCGTCCACGATCTCGATCCCCGCACACTGCTCCTCGGACCAGGAGTCGTACTGCTCCGCCGTGATCTGCTCGTGCATCCACGCAGGAGCCACCGTCTCGGCAGTCATGACGCACCTCCTGGACACCATGCGAGCGGGACCGATCGCGCTGAGTTCAGCGTACTGTCCCGACACCCCCGCAGGGGGTAAACATCAGGCGACCTGGCAGAACCTGCGGAAACCGGGCTGGATTGCCGGCGCATCCGCGCGTGGAGAGCACTCACCGTTCCTCCACCACCGGATCACCCCACCGACGGACACACCACGATCCGGCTCTGCCGCGCGCTCAAAGGACTCCATGGCGACATAGGTGCCCGTGTTGGTGGACTGGTCGAACGCGGAGGTGAACAGCGTGGCCGACCGCCCGGCAATCTCCCCCTCGAACTGCTTGTCCATCGTGGCGACACCCACGGGCACCGCGGTCTCGATCGCCGGGCTTGGCACCGGGGCAGGCGTGAAGTCGACAACTTTGAACGTTCCTGAAGCTCGCATCCCCGGAGCGCACTCCGCACCACCGACAACGACGGTGGCCAGGCCGCTCATGATCCGCCAGTCAGCCCGACTGCGGTTAGTCCGGCGATCCGGGCGGCCAGCTCCGGGGACGGCGGCTGCCCCAGCAGGAAGATCCACGCGAAGGTGGTGCCGAGCACTGCGGCATGGACCAGCGCGGGGTCAGCCTGCACGGCCAGTTCACCGCGGGCGAAGGCCCGCTGGAGGATGCCCGACACCTCCGCGCGCTCCGCGGCGATGACCACAGGATCGGAGAACGCCGCGAGGACCACGTTCGCGAGACCGATGAGATCTCCGTGCAGTGATCCGGTGTCCGGCAGTGGATGCGGTTCCCGGCCCTGCACCAGGCCGGCGAAGACCAGCTCGACACGCGAGGCATACCGGCGATAGATGGCGGCCTTGCCCACCCGGGCCCTGGCGGCGACGGCGTCCACGGTCATCCCGGTGTAGCCCACCTCCACGATCAGCTCGCGAACCGCGTCGCGGATGGCGTCGTCGACGCGGCTGTCCCGGGGACGGCCAAGGGGTGCACCTACTCCGTACGCCAGGAGCTGCCCCCGCGCGAGGACGGCAGCCGCCGTTCCTTCGCCCGCGGCGGCTATGACAGCCGCAAGGCCGCCCAGGCCGACCTCGACCACGTCCGCGCCCTCCTCGGGCTGGCCGAGTCGGACGACCTTGAGGGCACGGAGCTGATCGCCGAGATGCTGGCCGAGGTCGGCCGCGAGCGGACACCTCTGCCCGACGTCGAGGAGACGAGGCGACGCCTCAACGCCGGCCAGGACCTCATCGGCAGCCTGACCGTGGCCGAGTGGCTCGACCAGTGGCTGGCGAGCAAGCGCATACGCAAGTCCGGCCTGAACCGCTACGAGACCGACATCCGCGTGCGCTTGAAGCCGCGCATCGGGAACCGTCGCCTGGACCGGCTGCGCGTCAGCCACCTCAGCGAGATGTTCACGGACATCCGCGACGCCAACGCCCAGACCCTGGAGGACAACGCCCAACGGCGTGCCGCGATCGATGCGATGCCGCCCTTCCGCCGCATCACCGGACCCGCCACACGCCAGCACGTGAAGGCGCCCCTGCGCGCCGCCCTGAACGACGCGATCGGGCAGCAGATCATCACGTTCAACCCGGCTGCCCACGTCGAGATCGACCCCGTACGCAAGCCGAAGGCGCTCGTGTGAACGGACGAGCGGATCGCCAAGTGGGAGCAGACGGGCGAGAAGCCGTCGCCCGTGATGGTCTGGACGCCTCAACAGACTGGCGCCTTCCTCGACTTCGTCGCCGAGGACCACCTGTACGCGATGTGGCACCTGATCGCCTTCCGCGGGCTGCGCCGTGGCGAGGCGTGCGGACAGCCGTGGTCGGAGACGAACCTCGACACCCACTCCCTCACCGTCTCCTCCCAACTCGTGCAGGACGGCTGGGAGATCGAGGCATCCGACCCCAAGACGGACAGCGGCTACCGCGTCGTCGCGCTCGACGACGACACCGTCAACGTCCTCAAGCGGCACCGCGAACAACAGGACGCAGACCACTCAGAGTGGGGCTCGGCCTGGGTCGAGACCGGCCATGTCTTCGCTCAGGAGGACGGCTCCTGGCTGCACCCCGGCAAGGTGACCGACCTCTTCGAACGGCTCGTCGCCGCCTCCGGTCTCCCGCCGATCCGTCTCCACGACCTGCGCCACGGCTCGGCCACTCTCATGCTGGCCGCAGACATCGACATCAAGATCGTGTCGGACACTCTCGGGCACAGCGACACCCGCATCACGCGGGACATTTACCAGAGCGTCCTGCCTCAGGTCGGCAAGAACGCCGCCGAGGCGACCGCGAAGTTGGTGCCGCTTCAGCGCAAGGCTGAGGCAGAGAAGGCGGCTCGCAAGGCGGCGAAGGAGGCGAAGGCCAAGAAGAAGGCCAAGCGCCGGAAGCCCGAGAGAAGTAGGTCCCTGAGCGGCTCCGCTCAGGCATCGCTCACGCAAGCCCCTCCACGGCGTCTCAGCCGTGCGCCTCGCCGCGCCCAAAACGACCCCGAAAAAAGCAAAAGCCCCAGATCACGGCGAGTGAGTTCTGGGGCTTCCACAGAGCCGCCTTCGGGATTCGAACCCGAGACCTACGCATTACGAGTGCGTTGCTCTGGCCATCTGAGCTAAGGCGGCGCGCTGCCCGCACCTATGGTGCGATCAGCAACGTCGCCAAGTCTACACAGTTTCCGGGGGTGCTCCGTACACCCCCCGCGAGAGCCCCCTGAGGGCCCCCGGCACCGCTATGAGCAGCGCTTTCCGTCCTTCGGGGCGGTGCCCTCCAGGAGGTAGGCGTTGATCGTCGAGTCGATGCAGTCGCTGCCTCGGCCGTACGCCGTGTGGCCGTCGCCCTCGTAGGTGAGGAGCTTGCCGGATGAGAGCTGGGCGGCCAGGGACTCGGCCCAGTGGTAGGGGGTGGCGGGGTCGCGCGTCGTGCCGGCCACCACGATCGGGGCGGCGCCCTTCGCCTCGATGCGGTGCGGCTCACCCGTGGCCTTCACCGGCCAGTACGCGCAGTTCAGCGAGGCCCAGGCGAGGCCCTCGCCAAAGACCGGCGATGCCTTCTCGAAGTCGGGGAGGGCCTTCTTCACGGCTTCGGGGGACTTGAAGGCCGGGGGGAGGTCCAGGCAGTTCACGGCCGCGTTGGCGAACATGAGGTTCGCGTACGTTCCGTCGCCGTCACGCTCGTAGTAGCTGTCCGAGAGCGAGAGGAGGCCCGCGCCGTCCTTGTCCTTCATCGCCGTGCCCAGCGCCGTGCGCAGCTGGGGCCAGGCCGCCTCGTCGTACATCGCGGCGATCACGCCCGTCGTGGCCAGCGCCTCGCCGAGCTTGCGGCCGTCGGGGTCGCCGGCGGGGATCGGCTTGCCGTCCAGGTCGTCGAAGAAGGACTTCAGGCGCTTGCCCGCGTCCTGCGGGCTCTCCGTGCCCAGCGGGCAGTCCGCCCGCCGCACGCAGGCCTCGGCGAACGACTGGAACGCCGTCTCGAAGCCCGCCGTCTGGTCGCGGTTCATCCGGCGCGCGGGCAGGGACGGGTCCATCGCCCCGTCCAGGACCAGGCGGCCGACGCGGTCGGGGTAGAGCCCGGCGTATGTCGCCCCCAGGAATGTGCCGTACGAGGCGCCCACATACGTCAGCTTCTCGTCGCCGAGCACCTCCCGCAGGAGGTCCATGTCGCGGGCGGCCTCGATCGTGGAGACGTGCGGCAGCATCTCGGCGGACTTCTTCTCGCAGCCGTCCGCGAACTCCTTGAAGGACGAGGTGAGTTCATCCGTCTCGCCCGCGTCGTCGGGGGTGATGTCCGTCTGCGTGTACGTGTCCATCTGCTTGCCGTCGAGGCAGGTGACGGGCTCGCTGCGGGCCACGCCGCGCGGGTCGACCGCGACCATGTCGTAGCGGGCGCGGACCTCTTCGGGGTAACCGAGCGCCGCGTACGACTGGAGATAGCCGATCGCCGAGCCGCCGGGACCGCCCGGGTTGACCTGGAGCGAGCCCAGGCGCTTGCCGGGGCCCGTGGCCTTCTTGCGGGCCACGGCGAGCTTGATCTCGTCGCCGCCCGGCTTGTCGTAGTCCAGCGGCGCTTTCATCGTGGAGCACTCGAAGCCCGGGACGCCGCACTCGCGCCATTTCAGCTTCTGCCCGTAGTAGGGCGCGAGCCCTTCCGGAGTCGCGCGGGGCAGCGCGGCCATGGACGCGTCCGCCGTCGAGCTCCCGGCCGAGCAGCCGGAGATGAGCAGTCCGGCGGCCAGGAACACGGTGGCGGGGGTACGGAGTCCTCTGATGCGCATCAGGCGAGACTAACCGTCCGCGATCACTCGGTCGCCCTCAGTGCTCGTACGGGTGACTCGGTCAACCTCCGGGCCGGAATGTCCCGTTCGCCCCTCCGGAGAGCGCTGGTCAGCCCGCGCGCAGCGCCACCGTCATCGCCTCGACCGCCAGCAACGGGGCCACGTTGCGGTCCAGGGCGGTGCGGCAGGCGCTGATCGCCTCGATGCGGCGGAGCGTGGACTCGGGCGATGTGCCGCGCGCCATGCGCTCCAGCATGTCCTGCACCTCCGTGTTGGCGAGGGCCACGCGGGAGCCGAGCTGGAGTGTCAGCACGTCTCTGTAGACACCGGTCAGGTCGATCAGGGCGAGGTCGAGGCTGTCGCGCTGGGTGCGGGTCCTGCGGCGCTTCTGCCTGTCCTCCAGGTCCTTCATCACGCCCGCCGTGCCGCGCGGCATCCGGCCGCCCTTCTCCGCGCCGAGCGCCGCCTTCAGGTCGTCCGTCTCCTTCACGTCGACCTCTTCGGCGAGCTGCTTCGCGTCCTCTCCCGCCGTGTCGATCAGCTCCTGCGCGGCCTTGAGGCAGCCGCCGATCTCCTCGACCCGAAGCGGCATCTTGAGCACGGCGGCCCGGCGCTCGCGCGCCCGCGGGTCGGTCGCAAGGCGCCGGGCGCGGCCGATGTGCCCCTGCGTGGCCCGGGCGGCGGCCGCTGCGACATCCGGCTCGATGCCGTCACGTCGTACGAGAACATCGGCGACGGCGTCGACAGACGGCGTACGCAGCGTCAGGTGCCGGCAGCGGGAGCGGATCGTGGGCAGCACGTCCTCCAGCGAGGGCGCGCAGAGCAGCCACACGGTGCGGGGCGCGGGCTCCTCGACGGCCTTCAGGAGGACGTTGCCCGCGCCTTCGGTGAGGCGGTCGGCGTCCTCCAGGACGATGACCTGCCAGCGGCCGACGGCGGGCGAGAGCTGGGCCCGCCGCACGAGGTCGCGGGTCTCCTTCACGCCGATGGACAGCAGGTCCGTACGCACCACTTCCACGTCGGCGTGCGTACCGACCAGGCTCGTATGACACCCGTCGCAGAACCCGCAGCCGGGTACGCCGCCCAGCGCGCGGTCCGGGCTCGTGCACTGCAGCGCGGCGGCGAAGGCACGGGCGGCGGTGGACCGCCCGGAGCCGGGCGGCCCGGTGAAGAGCCAGGCGTGCGTCATCTTCGACGCCTCGGGGGGCGCGGTGCCCGTGGCCACGGCGGTGACGAGGGCGTCGGCGTCCCGAGCGGCAGCCCCCAGCTGCTCACTCACCCGCTCCTGGCCCACCAGGTCATCCCATACGGCCATGGGTCACCGCCTCTGCCTTGCACTTTTCGCTGCCGGTTTCATTGTGGGGCAGCCCACTGACAACGCCCGCCGCTCGCGGTGCGGGCACCGGCACCGCAGCGCTCAGCGCCCGTTCCGGCCCCGGTCGTCCTCGTCGTCCCGCGAACCCAGCAACTCGTCCGCCAAGGACGGCAGATCGTCCAGCGGAGTCTCCTCCGCCCAGTCGGAGCGCGGCCGCTGGCGAGGCGCACCCTGCTCGTCGACCTGGGGCAGCTCACGGGTCCGGTCGTTCCCGCCGCCAGGCGCAGGCGCGGGACGCTCGTCCCGGAAGTACCCCGGCGGCACCTTGTCCTCCCGGACGGGCGGCAGCACAGCCGTCTCGTCCGCGGCCCCCGAGGGAACCGGCGGCTGCGGCAGAACCTCGGTGTTCTCCCCCGATGTCTGCGGAGTCACGACAGGCGTGGGCACAGTCGTCTCGTTGTCCGGCGTGGAATCAGCAGGTGCAGGAGCCGCAGCCGCAGAAGCCGCCGCCGTCCGCGCAGCCGCCGCCTCGGCCTGTGCCGCAGCCAGCCGCCGCGCTTCCTCGGCCCGCAGCAACGCCTCCTCGGCCTTGCGCTGCTTCTCGATCCGCCGCGCATCCGCCTCGGCCCGAAGCCGCGCCTCTTCCTCTGCCTCCCGGCGGCGCCGCGCCTCCTCGGCCGCGCGCACCTTCTCCTCGGCGAGCAGCCGCGCCTGCTCCTCCTCGGCCCGGCGCTTCGCCTCCTCGGCGCGCTGCCTGGCCTCCTCCGCCTGCCGTTCGGCCTCCAGGCGCTGCGCCTCCTCGAGCTCGCGGCGCGCCCGCTCCTCCTCCTCGGCACGGAGCTTGGCGATCTGCTCCTGGCGCTCGCGCTCGACCCGCTCCTCCTCGGCCTTCCGCGCGGCCTCTTCCTCGGCCCTGCGGCGCGCCTCTTCCTCGGCGGCCTTGCGGGCCTCCTCCTGCGCCTTCACCTCGGCCTCGGAGAGCGGAAGGACGAGGTCGAGCCGGTGCCGGATCACGGTGGTGACAGCCTCCGGCTCCTGCGCGGCGTCGACCACCAGGTAGCGCCCCGGGTCGGCAGCGGCGAGCGTCAGGAAACCGGACCGCACGCGCGCGTGGAACTCGGCGGGCTCCGACTCGAGCCGGTCGGGCGCCTCCGTGAACCGCTCGCGGGCGGCCTCGGGGGACACGTCGAGCAGGCACGTCAGATGCGGTACGAGACCGCCCGTGGCCCACCGGTTGATCCGGGCGACCTCGGTCGGCGACAGGTCACGGCCCGCGCCCTGGTAGGCGACGGACGAGTCGATGTACCGGTCGGAGATGACCACGGCGCCGCGCTCCAGGGCGGGCCGTACGACGGTGTCCACGTGCTCGGCACGGTCGGCCGCGTACAGCAGCGCCTCGGCCCGGTGCGAAAGACCGGCCGAAGACACGTCCAGGAGGATCGACCGCAGCCGCTTGCCGACGGGCGTCGCCCCCGGCTCACGCGTCACCACGACCTCGTGGCCCTTGGCCCGGATCCACTCGGCGAGCGCCTCGGCCTGCGTGGACTTGCCCGCGCCGTCGCCGCCCTCCAGGGCGATGAAGAAGCCCGTGGCGGCGGGCGCCTGCAGCGGGTCGTCGCCGCCGCGCAGCGCGTCCCTGAGGTCGTGCCGCAGCGGTACGCCCTGCCGGTCGTCGACCTTGGCAAGCACCAGCGCGGCCACCGGCAGGAGCAGCGCGCCCACCAGCATCAGCGTGAAGGCGGCGCCTCCGTGATCGAAGACAAACTTGCCGTTGACGAAGCGGTGCGGGCCGATCGCGGCGGCGACCACGGGGGCCACAAGGGCGCCGAGCGCCACGAAGAGACGTACGACCGCCTGGAGATGCTCGGTCGTGCGGGCCCGCCGGTAGTCCTCGACCTCCTGGTCGAGCAGCGCGTGCCCGGTGTTCGCGGCGATGCCGGCGGCCACCCCGGTGAGCGCGAGGAGCAGCAGCACGGTCGTCACGTCGGGCACGAGGCCCGCGGCGAGCAGGGCGACGCCGGTGACGGCGATGGCGAGCGCGAGCAGCCGGCGGCGCGAGAGCGCGGGCAGCACGGAGGGTGCCGTACGGATGCCGACGGCGGTGCCGCCGGTCAGCGCGAGGACGATCAGGCCGTACGTGACGGGCCCGCCCTCCAGGTCCTTCGCGTGCAGCACGGCGACCGCCACGGCGGCCGCGACGGCCCCGGCGATCGCGGCGCAGGCGGCGACCAGCAGCGGGATCGCGCCGGTGCGGCCCTTGTCGGTGCCGGCGCCGGTGCGGGGCCTGCGGAGCCCTTCGAGGGGGCTACGCGCGCGTGGCGTCTGCGTGGCGGGAAGTTCGAGGAAGTAGACGATCGACAGCGAGGCCGCGAAGAGCCCGGCGGCGACGAACGAGGCGAGCCCCGCCTGGTGCACCTCGAACCATTCGAGACCGGTACCCAGCAGGTTGCCGATCAGGGTGACGGCGACGAGCACGGCGGCCGCGACGGGCAGCGCCACGAATCCCGTGCGCAGCGACAGGCGCCGCAGCGCGTCCATGTGGTCCGGCAGCGGCCGTACCGTCGCGCCCTCAAGCGGCGGCGCGGGCAGCAGCGCGGGCGCCGCGCTCTCCCGGCACACCGTCCAGAAGCGCTCGGCGACGCCGATCACGAAGGCGGTGACGAGCAGCACCGCGAGCGCGTTCTCCGCAGTCCAGTCGATCCACAGCGGCGCGATGATCAGCAGCGCGGCCCGCAGACCGTCCGCCACGACCATCGTCCAGCGCCGGTCCAGCGGCCCGTCGGGTGAGGTGAGCGAGCTCAGCGGCCCGAGAAGCACCGCTCCGAAGAGCAGCGTTGCGAGAACGCGTGCCCCGAAGACAGCGGTTACGGCGAACGCGACCCCTCGGTACCCGCCCCCGAAGGCCGCCTCGGAGATCGCCGCCTGCAGGGCGAGGACCACCAGGACGAGGAGCGCGAGCGCGTCGCCGACACCGCCGACGAGCTGTGCGCTCCACAGCCGCTTCAGCTGCGGTACGCGCAGCAGGGCGCGGACGGCACGCTCTCGGGAATCTGCGACCAGGGCGTCGTCGGGGGCCGGGTTTCCGGCCGTTGGCTGCTCGGCACGCGTCATCCGTCCAGCCTATCCGCACCGTGTGACACCTCGAAGGGGCGCCCGAACAAACGGACGCCCCTTCGATTCACAGATTCACAGATTCACACCGCCGTACGACGCGACCTCTACTCGGCCTCGGACGCCGCGGTCTTCTTCGCGGCGACCTTCTTCGTAGTGGTCTTCTTCGCGGCCGTCGTCTTCTTGGCGGCGGTCTTCTTGGCAGCCGTCTTCTTGGCAGCCGTCTTCTTGGCCGGAGCCTTCTTCGCCGCCTTCTTGGCGGTCTTCTTGGCCGGCCCCTTCGCCCGCTTCTCCGCGAGGAGCTCGTAGCCCCGCTCCGGAGTGATGTCCTCGACGGAATCCGCGGCCCGCAGGGTCGCATTCGTCTCGCCATCAGTGACGTACGCCCCGAAGCGCCCGTCCTTGACGACGACCGGCTTCCCGCTGACCGGGTCCTCGCCGAGCTCCTTCAGCGGCGGCTTGGCCGCGGCCCGCCCCCGCTGCTTGGGCTGCGCGTAGATCGCGAGCGCCTCTTCCAACGTGATGCTGAAGAGCTGCTCCTCGGCCTCCAGGGACCGCGAGTCCGTGCCCTTCTTCAGGTACGGCCCGTAGCGCCCGTTCTGCGCGGTGATCTCGACACCCTCGGCGTCGGCACCCACCACACGGGGCAGGGACATCAGCTTCAGCGCGTCCTCAAGAGTCACCGTGTCGAGCGACATCGACTTGAAGAGCGAGGCCGTCCGCGGCTTGACCGCGTTCTTGCCGGTCTTCGGAGTGCCCTCGGGCAGCACCTCGGTGACGTACGGGCCGTAACGCCCGTCCTTGGCGACGATCTCGTGGCCCGACGCGGGGTCGGTGCCGAGCGCGAAGTCACCGCTCGGCTTGGCGAGCAGCTCCTCGGCGTACTCGACCGTCAGCTCGTCCGGCGGCAGATCGTCGGGTACGTCGGCGCGCTGGTGGCCCTCCGCGTCCTTCTCGCCCCGCTCGATGTACGGGCCGTAGCGGCCGACCCGCAGCACGATGCCCTCGCCGACGGGGAAGGAGGAGATCTCCCTAGCGTCGATCGCGCCCAGGTCGGTCACCAGCTCCTTGAGCCCGCCGAGGTGGTCGCCGTCGCCGTTGCCGGCGCTCGAGGCGGCCCCCGCGTCGTCGCCCTCGCCGAAGTAGAACCGCTTCAGCCACGGCACGGCCTGCGCCTCGCCCCGCGCGATGCGGTCGAGGTCGTCCTCCATGCGTGCGGTGAAGTCGTAGTCGACGAGCCGCCCGAAGTGCTTCTCCAGGAGGTTGACCACGGCGAAGCTCAGGAAGGAGGGCACGAGGGCCGTCCCCTTCTTGAAGACGTATCCGCGGTCGAGGATGGTGCCGATGATCGACGCGTACGTCGACGGGCGGCCGATCTCACGCTCTTCGAGCTCCTTGACCAGCGAGGCCTCGGTGTAGCGGGCCGGGGGCTTGGTCGCGTGGCCGTCGACCGAGATCTCCTCGGCGGAGAGCGCGTCGCCCTCGCTGACCTGCGGAAGCCTGCGCTCGCGGTCGTCGAGCTCCGCGTTCGGGTCGTCGGCGCCCTCGACGTACGCCTTGAGGAAGCCGTGGAAAGTGATGGTCTTGCCGGACGCGCTGAACTCGGCGTCGCGGCCGTCGGAGGCGGTGCCGCCGATCTTCACCGTGACCGAGTTTCCGGTCGCGTCCTTCATCTGGGAGGCGACGGTCCGCTTCCAGATCAGCTCGTAGAGCCGGAACTGGTCGCCGGTCAGGCCGGTCTCGGCGGGCGTGCGGAAACGATCACCCGAGGGGCGGATCGCCTCGTGCGCCTCCTGCGCGTTCTTGACCTTCCCGGCGTACGTGCGGGGCTTGTCCGGCAGGTAGTCGCTGCCGTACAGCTGCGTGACCTGCGCGCGAGCGGCGCCGATCGCCGTGTCGGACAGCGTCGTGGAGTCCGTACGCATGTAGGTGATGAAGCCGTTCTCGTACAGCTTCTGGGCCACCTGCATGGTCGCCTTCGCGCCGAAGCCGAGCTTGCGCGAGGCCTCCTGCTGCATCGTCGTCGTACGGAACGGGGCGTACGGAGAGCGGCGGTAGGGCTTGGACTCGACGGAGCGGACCGAGAACCGGGTGTTCTCCAGGGCCGCGGCGAGCGCGCGGGCGTTCGTCTCGTCCAGGTGCAGGGTGTCGGACTTGAGCTGCCCGACCGAGTTGAAGTCGCGGCCCTGCGCGATGCGCTTGCCGTCGACCGTGGTGAGGCGCGCGACGAGCTGCGAGGGGTCAGACGCGTCACCGGCGCGGCCCGTACCGAAGGTGCCCGTCAGGTCCCAGTACTCGGCGGAGCGGAAGGCGATGCGCTCACGCTCACGCTCGACGACGAGGCGGGTCGCCACGGACTGGACGCGGCCCGCCGACAGGCGCGGCATGACCTTCTTCCACAGGACCGGCGAGACCTCGTAGCCGTAGAGACGGTCGAGGATGCGGCGCGTCTCCTGGGCGTCGACCATGCGCTTGTTGAGCTCGCGCGGGTTGGCGACGGCGCCCTGGATCGCGGCCTTGGTGATCTCGTGGAACACCATGCGCTTGACCGGGACCTTGGGCTTCAGGACCTCGAGGAGGTGCCACGCGATGGCTTCGCCCTCGCGGTCCTCATCGGTGGCGAGGAAGAGTTCGTCGGAGTCCTTCAGCAGGTCCTTGAGCTTCTTGACCTGCGCCTTCTTGTCGGCGTTGACGACATAGATCGGCTGGAAGTCATGCTCGACGTCCACGCCGAGGCGGCGCACCTCGCCGGTGTACTTCTCGGGCACCTCCGCGGCGCCGCTGGGGAGGTCGCGGATGTGCCCGACGCTCGCCTCGACTACGTAGCCGGGGCCGAGGTAACCCTTGATCGTCTTCGCCTTGGCAGGCGACTCGACGATGACGAGTCGGCGGCCGCCCTTTGCGGTCTCGCTGGTCGGGGACAACTTCGCTCTTCTCTCCGGTCGGTACTCGGTGGCCGTACTAGTACTCGGTGGCCGCACTAGGTGGCCTCGCTCGATGCGCTTGAGTTGCGCCGTCGCTGCGGAGTGTGACGGTACATCCCGCCCCCGTGTCAAACGGGAAAAGCCCGCAACGGCCACTCGAACGGTAACCCGAGTACCGCCATTCCTGCCGCCCGGAGTGGCGACCTGCCGTTCGACCACCGGCGGCGGGCCTACGGCCCGGCCCCGCCGCATATCCGCCGACATCGTCCCCGCGGCCACCGCCGCCGTGCCGTCGCAGCCAGGTGAGGCATCCCACTCACAGCCGGGTGAAGCACCACACTCCGAGCACCAGTGCGCCCGCTCCGGCGATCGCGGCGAGCGTCGCCGATGCGACAGGGTTCACACCCTGGGCGACGGGTGCGCGGTGTGCCACGCGTGCCCCGGTCCAGAGCAGCAGCCCGGCTCCGAACAGCGCGAACACCGTGCCCGCGAAGATCGCTGGCCCACTCTCCATGGCATTTCCTCCCCGTACCGACTTCCCGGCTTGGGAAACTGGCACGCCCGGGAAGCCGGGGCGCGAACCCCGGGTGAACGGCGGGCGCCCGGCGCGCGTCACCGCACGGCGCACACCGCTCCGCACGCGCCTTCGGGACCGACGGCAGACCCGACGGCAGACCCGACAGCGCCCAACTCGACCGGAACTCGTCGCCACGGAACCTGTTCGCGCCGTACGCACCTTCTTGTGGACCACTGTGCGGCGCCCCGCCCTCCGGCACCCGCACCGACCCGATGCGGTCCTGTTTTCCGGCGCTCTTCGGCGCGCAAACCGACCCGATGGCCCAGTGCGGGCGCGGTCGCGTACGGGACCTGCCGTACCGGCATCACCCGCGCGCGGCTACGCGTCTGGACGCGCGGCGTGCGTGCTACGCCCTACGCCCCGACCGGCTCCAGGAAGCCCTGCTCCACGAGCAGCCGGATCTGCGCGGGCGTGCGATCCCGCAGCAATACGGGGTCCTCCCCGACCAGTTGGGCGATGGCGTCGAGGATCCGCCCGGCGCTCAGCGACCCGTCGCACACCCCGGCGAAGCCCGCCCCCACCGTGTCCACCTTGGTGGCGCGTCGCATCCCGCGGTGCTGGCGCAGCACGACATGCTCCGGGTCCTCGGCGCCCGGAAGGCCGACCTGCTCCTGCACGACCTCGTCGGCGAGCTTGAAGTGCCCGGCGAGCAGCGCGGCGTCGTCGTGCGCCCGCAGGAAGTCCTGGCGCGCGAAGTGCGCCCGCACCGTCTCGCCGAGCGGCTGCTCGACGGGGTGCGGCCACTCCTCCACCGTCACCGACGGCTCGGCGGCGCCCAATCCGGCAGCAGCCTTGCGCAGGGTGATCCAGCCGAACCCGACGGCGCGCGTCTTACGTGCGTCGAACTCGTCGAGCCAAGCGTCGTACCGCGCGGCGTACTCCTCCGGATCCGCCCGGTGATCCCCCGCGTCCCTCAGCCACAGCTCCGTGTACTGCGTGATGTCCTGCACCTCGCGCTGCACGATCCACGCGTCGCAGCCGCGCGGCACCCAGGAGCGGAGCCGCTCGGTCCACTCCTCGCCGTCCACGTGCTGCCAGTTGGCCAGGAAGTGCGCGTACCCCCCTTCGTTCAGTCTTGCCCCCGCCTGCTGAACGAGCGACCGGCACAGATCGTCCCCGCTCATCCCGCCGTCGCGGTAGGTGAGCCGCGCCCCGGGCGAGATCACGAAGGGCGGATTGGACACGATGAGGTCGTACGTCTCCTCGCCCACCGGTTCGAAGAGCGAGCCCTCGAGCACGGTGGCGACGGGGGCGCCGGACAGTGCGAGGGTGAGCCGGGTGATGTGCAGCGCCCGGGGGTTGAGGTCGGTCGCGGTCACCCGCGTCGCGTGCTGAGCGGCGTGCAGCGCCTGGATCCCGGAGCCGGTGCCGAGGTCGAGCGCGCTCTCCACCGGCGTACGCACGGTGAGCCCCGCGAGCGTGGTGGACGCACCGCCGACCCCGAGCACGACGCCCTCGTCATGGCTGCCGATGCCGCCGGCCCCGCCGACCGCGCACCCGAGGTCCGAGACGATGAACCAGTCCTCGCCGTCAGGACCACCGTAGGGCCGCACGTCCACGGTCGCCGCGAGGCCACCGTCCGCCTCGGCCAGCCAACCGCTCTCCAGGAGTGCGTCGACGGGCAGAACTGCCGCCACGCGCGCGTGCGGCACGGTCCGCTGCAACAGGAAGAGCCGTACGAGCGTCTCCAGCGCCCCGTCGCCACGCGTGGCCCGCAGCGCGGGCACGGTCTCACTGCGCGCGAGCGCGGCATAGGCGGGCGCCCCAAGGAGATCGAGCAGCCCATCAGCGGTGAAGTCGACCGCCAGCAGGGCTTCCCGCAGCTGAGCGGCAACATCAAGACGATCGGACGAGGGCAGGGGGGCGCTAGCGATACTCACCCCCTCATTGTGACCCGCATCCGCCTGTCCCCGCTGTGCGCAGTCGGCCGCCTTGGCTGTGCCCACAGCCGCCGGGCGCCGCTGAACGCAACGCTGCCCCGGAGCCGGGGGGAGTCCCCCAGCTCCGGGGCAGCACAGCAAAAGGGGGCAACCCTAGGACGCGGAAGGCGTAGCGGAAGCGGACTTACAGCTGTCCTGCTTGCTCATCGCCTTCCCCACCTCACCCTCCTGCAGCTTCTCCAACGCCTCGTTCCCGCTCTTGCTCAACTTGTCCAGCTCGCCCGCGACACCCTTGAGCCCATCGGCGAAGTCCGCCTGGTTCTTGGTGTCGAGCCCGTCGACCTTCTTCTTCAGGTCGCCGTACGACTTGGAGATCGCGTTCAGTTCCTTGACCGCGTCATCGGTCTTCTTCTGGCCCCCGTCGACCGGCGGGGCACCCGCGTTCTTCACCGCGGCGCCCATCGCCTTGTAGGCGTCGGACATGTCCTGGAACGCCTTGGAGTCGGTCTTCTGGACGTCCTCCGGCGAGCTGTTGTCCGAGGTCTCCTTCTGGATCGCGGCATTGGCATCAGCGATCTTCTTCGACTGCGGCTGCACCGAGTCGCAGACGTCCTTGGCCCAGGCGTCCAGCTTCTCGTTCCCGTCGTCGCTGCAGCCCGACAGCGCCAGTACCAGTACCGCACCGCCGGACAGTGCGGCAGCAAGCTTCTTGTTCACCGGATTGGTCCCTTCCATGGCTCTCGGCCCCGGAACTTACACGCCAACTGGGCGACAATCGCATGCCGGGGGTCCGGTACGACCCCTATTAAAGCCATTTGCACCACACGGACAGCGCGAGAGAAGGCTCACCACACACACAACGGGCGGACGCCGCGTCAAAACGCGCCGTCCGCCCGCGTGTTGGGCAGAGTCTGACCCGGTGTTACGAAACCACGGCGGGGTCGGCCGAATTCGCCACCCGCTCCTCGCCTCCGTCCTCGTCGCCCACGGCAATGCCGCGGCGCTTGGAGATGTACACCGCGCCAATGATGACCAGGATGGCGAGCACCGCGATCAGTGCCCGCAACCCGGCGCTGGCGTCGTCCCCGTAACTGAACTGGACGACCGCGGGCGCGATGAGCAGCGCCACCAGATTCATCACCTTCAGCAAGGGGTTGATCGCCGGACCCGCGGTGTCCTTGAACGGGTCACCGACGGTGTCACCGATCACCGTCGCGGCATGGGCCTCGCTGCCCTTGCCGCCGTGGTGACCGTCCTCGACGAGCTTCTTCGCGTTGTCCCACGCGCCGCCGGAGTTGGCGAGGAAGACCGCCATCAGCGTGCCCGTGCCGATCGCGCCGGCCAGGAACGAGCCGAGCGCGCCGACACCGAGCGAGAAGCCGACCGCGATCGGCGTCAGCACGGCGAGCAGACCCGGTGTGGCCAGCTCACGCAGCGCGTCCTTGGTGCAGATGTCGACGACCCGCCCGTACTCCGGTTCCTCGGAGTAATCCATGATCCCGGGGTGCTCGCGGAACTGCCGCCGCACCTCGTAGACCACCGCTCCGGCCGACCGCGACACCGCGTTGATCGCGAGCCCCGAGAAGAGGAAGACGACCGCGGCGCCCAGGATCAGGCCCACCAGGTTGTTGGGCTGCGAGATGTCCATCACCAGGTTCATCGGAGCGCCGTCGCCGAGTTTCTCGCCGACGTCCTTGGCCGATTCCGCGATGGCGTCGCGGTACGAGCCGAAGAGCGCCGCGGCCGCGAGAACGGCCGTGGCGATGGCGATGCCCTTGGTGATGGCCTTCGTGGTGTTGCCGACGGCGTCCAGGTCGGTGAGCACCTGCGCGCCCGCGCCCTCGACGTCACCGGACATCTCGGCGATGCCCTGCGCGTTGTCGGAGACGGGCCCGAAGGTGTCCATGGCGACGATGACACCGACGGTGGTCAGCAGCCCGGTACCCGCGAGTGCCACCGCGAAGAGGGCGAGCATGATCGACGTACCGCCGAGCAGGAACGCCCCGTACACACCGAGCCCGATCAACAGCGCGGTGTAGACGGCCGATTCGAGGCCGATCGAGATGCCGGCCAGGACGACGGTGGCAGGACCGGTGAGCGAGGTCTTGCCGATGTCCTTCACCGGACGCCGGGTGGTCTCCGTGAAGTACCCGGTGAGCTGCTGGATCAGCGCGGCCAGGACGATGCCGATGGCCACGGCGACGACCGCGAGGATCCGCGGATCGCCGTCATGGCCCTTGATCGCCGCGTCCGTGACACCGTCGAGCTCCGCGTACGTGGACGGGAGATAGACGAAGACGGCCACCGCGACGAGCGCCAGCGAGATGAACGCGGAGATGAAGAACCCGCGGTTGATGGCACTCATGCCGCTGCGGTCGGAGCGCCGTGGCGCCACCGCGAAGATCCCGATCATCGCTGTCACGACACCGATCGCCGGGACGATCAGCGGGAAGGCGAGTCCGGAGTCACCGAACGCGACCTTCCCGAGGATCAGCGCGGCGACCAGGGTCACGGCGTACGACTCGAAGAGGTCGGCGGCCATGCCCGCACAGTCGCCGACGTTGTCGCCCACGTTGTCGGCGATGGTCGCGGCATTCCTCGGGTCGTCCTCCGGAATGCCCTGCTCGACCTTGCCGACCAGGTCGGCGCCGACGTCGGCGGCCTTGGTGAAGATGCCGCCGCCGACACGCATGAACATCGCGATCAGCGCCGCCCCGAGGCCGAAGCCTTCGAGGACCTTCGGCGCGTCGGCGGCGTAGACGAGCACCACACAGGAGGCGCCCAGAAGACCGAGCCCCACCGTGAACATGCCGACGACGCCGCCCGTGCGGAAAGCGATCTTCATGGCCTTGTGCGATACGGCGGTGAGATCCTTTGCGGGTTCACCTTCCGCGGGAGTGGCCTCTCGGGCGGCGGCCGCCACACGAACATTGCTGCGTACGGCGAGCCACATGCCGATATAGCCGGTGGTCGCCGAGAACGCCGCACCGATCAAGAAGAAGATCGATCGGCCGGCACGCTGATTCCAGTCGTCCGCGGGCAGCAGCATGAGCAGGAAGAACACCACGACGGCGAATACACCGAGAGTGCGCAACTGCCGGCCCAGATAGGCATTGGCGCCCTCCTGGATCGCCTTCGCGATCTTCTTCATACTGTCGGTGCCCTCGTCGGCCGCGAGCACCTGGCGTACGAGCACCCAGGCGACCGCGAGAGCCGCGATCGCGACGGCCGCGATGACCATCACGATGAGGCGGTTGTCGTCGGTCAGTACGGCGGCTGCGAGGGTTGAGGGGTGGTCAAACTGATGAGGGGTAGAAAGCCCCGCCATTCGTCCTCCTTGACGCTGGGGCTGAGCTCAAGATGTGGACGGATTGTAGGGAGCGGAACCTGATCAAAACAGAGCGCCGCAAACAGAATTGGCGCGAGATTGCTCCCCAGCAAATGATCGCGACCACGGATTGCCCTCGAAAGCGGTAATGCCCCAAAACCGTTGACGGGGGTCACTTGACCGGTACGCCATTCAGCGCAAAGCCCTCGGCAAATGACCGGGGCAATCGCCCGGAGAAATGATCAAAGTAAGAAAGGCCCTGCTCGCCTGGTCGGCAGCAAGACCTTGAGACCGCGATCTGGCGGGAAACGATCACCGCGTGCGGGCGTGGTGCGTACGCAGGCGGCCATGGCGCCCCGCATGGGGTCGAGCGGCCGCGCGTGGCGTCAGCGCAGGGTCGCCGGAGTCGTGGGCCAGGTCATCCGAATGAGTCCGCCGGACTCGCCCGCGGTGACCTCCACGTCGTCCACGAGCCCGCTGATGACGGCGAGACCCATCTCGTCCTCACCCTCGGCCTCGAGCTCGTCGGATTCGCCGCCACCTGAGCCGGGCACCCGGTCACCGGGAGCCGAACGGGGGGCTTCGTCGCCGACCTCGATGGAGAACTGCTTCTCGTCCTCGATCAGCGCGACCCGCACCGGCGCCTCGACGCCGTTGCTCTGATGGAGACCGACGGCGCGTGTGCAGGCCTCGCCGACGGCGAGCCTGACCTCGTCGAGGACCGCCTCGTCCACCCCGGCCCTGCGCGCGACGGCCGCCGCCACGAGGCGGGCGGTCCTGACGTGCTCGGGCAGCGCGCTGAAGCGGAGTTCAACGGTGGCCATGCAATCCCCCTCGGGCGTACACGCGTGCTGTCAGAGGGCCGGGCCGAGGGCCCGGTCCCCTGCTTGTACTGCCACCCCGGGGCCGGCCGACGGCCGGCCCGGGACTTCCGACACTCAGTCGGTGGCCGCGACCGCTTCCTCGACCGAGGTGTGAATGGGGAACACCTTGGTCAGGCCGGTGATGCGGAAGATCTTGAGAATGCGCTCCTGGTTGCAGACCAGGCGCAGCGAGCCCTCATGGGCACGCACCCGCTTCAGGCCGCCGACCAGCACGCCGAGTCCGGTGGAGTCGAGGAAGTCCACGCCCTCCATGTCGACGACCAGATGGAAACTGCCGTCGTTCACCAACTCGACCAACTGCTCGCGCAGCTTGGGCGCGGTATACACATCGATTTCGCCACCGACCTCGACGACCGTACGATCGCCGACGGTACGGGTCGACAGGGACAGGTCCACGGATCCTCCAGCACCTTGCTATCGAGCGGTCATCCCTCGGGACACCTCGGCAGAGCCCCCAGGACGGATCGCCAGCCGCGATGGCATTCAATCACTTACCGGCGGGCGTGCACGACGCCTTAGGACCATTGTCCATCCCGCCAGTGACAGACTCGGTGCCGATGGCCAACTTTTCCCCTCCCGGCGAACCCTCCACGGGCGTCCCGGAACGCACGTCTCCACGGACGGTCCTGGACCGGCTCACCGCGGGACCGAGCCGTGCTTCGCGCGTCACTCATACGGAGCACTTGCCCCCGCGCGAGGCCCGCTATGCCGTCTGGCCCGATCGCATCCGTCCCGAGGTCATCTCCGCCGTCCAGGCCGCGGGCATCGAGCACCCCTGGGCCCACCAGGCACAAGCCGCCGAGCACGCCCTGGACGGCGAGTCGGTCATCGTCGCCACCGGCACCGCGTCGGGAAAGTCACTGGCCTATCTCACCCCCGTCCTCTCGGCGCTGCTCGACGGCTCCGAGGCCCCCAACGGCCGCGGCTCGACCGCCCTGTATCTGGCCCCCACCAAGGCCCTTGCCGCCGACCAGCGCCGCGCCGTCCGCGAACTCGCGGCCCCCCTCGGCAACGCGATCCGCCCCGCGGTCTACGACGGCGACACCCCCGTCGAAGAACGCGAATGGGTACGTCAGTACGCCAACTACGTCCTGACCAACCCCGACATGCTGCACCGCGGGATACTCCCCTCCCACCCCCGCTGGTCCGCCTTCCTCCGCGCCCTGCGCTATGTCGTGATCGACGAGTGCCACACCTACCGCGGCGTCTTCGGCTCGCACGTCGCCCAGGTCCTGCGCCGCCTCCGCCGACTCTGTGCCCGCTACGGCTCCGACCCCGTCTTCCTCCTCGCATCCGCCACATCGGCCGAGCCTGCCGTCGCCGCCGAGCGCCTCACCGGACTGCCCGTGAAGGAGGTCGCCGACGACGCCTCGCCCCGCGGCGATCTCGTCTTCGCCCTCTGGGAACCCCCGCTCACCGAGCTCCACGGCGAGAAGGGCGCACCCGTCCGCCGCACCGCCACCGCCGAGACGGCCGACCTGCTGACCGACCTCACCGTCCAGGGCGTCCGCTCGGTCGCCTTCGTACGCTCCCGGCGCGGCGCCGAACTGATCTCGGTCATCGCCCAGGAACGCCTCGCCGAGGTCGACCGCTCCCTCGCCCGCCGCGTCGCCGCCTACCGCGGCGGCTATCTCCCCGAGGAGCGCCGGGCCCTGGAGCGCGCCCTGCACTCCGGCGAACTCCTCGGCCTCGCGGCCACCACCGCCCTCGAACTCGGCGTGGACGTATCGGGGTTGGACGCCGTCGTCATCGCCGGCTATCCCGGGACCCGCGCCTCGCTCTGGCAGCAGGCAGGGCGTGCCGGACGCTCCGGGCAGGGCGCGCTCGCCGTCCTCGTCGCCCGCGACGACCCGCTGGACACGTATCTCGTCCACCACCCCGAGGCGCTGTTCCAGCAGCCCGTGGAGTCCACCGTTCTCGACCCCGACAATCCGTACGTCCTCGCGCCCCACCTCTGCGCGGCGGCCGCGGAACTCCCGCTCACCGACGACGACTTGACCCTCTTCGGCCCGGCCGCCGCGGAACTCCTCCCGCAGCTGGAGGCCGCGAAGCTGCTGCGCCGCCGCACCAAGGCCTGGCACTGGACCCGCCGGGAGCGGGCCGCCGACCTCACCGACATCCGGGGCGGGGGCGGCAGCCCCGTCCAGATCGTCGAGGAGGGCACCGGCCGGCTGCTCGGCACCGTCGACGCCTCCGCCGCGCACACCGCCGTGCACGAGGGTGCGGTCCACCTCCACCAAGGGCGTACGTATCTCGTGCGCCACCTCGATCTGGAGGACTCGGTGGCCCTGGTCGAGCAGGCCGAACCGCCCTACTCCACGACCGCCCGCGACACCACCGCCATCGCCGTCCTGGAGACGGACGTCGAGATCCCCTGGGGCGAGGGCCGCCTCTGCCACGGCTCCGTCGAAGTCACCAACCAGGTCGTCTCCTTCCTGCGCCGCAAGCTGATCACCGGCGAAGTCCTCGGCGAGACCAAGCTGGACCTGCCGCCCCGCACCCTGCGCACCAAGGCGGTGTGGTGGACGGTCACCGAGGACCAACTGGACGCCGCCCGGATCAATCCGGAGATCCTCGGCGGCGCCCTGCACGCCGCCGAGCACGCCTCCATCGGCATGCTGCCGCTCTTCGCGACGTGCGATCGCTGGGACATCGGCGGTGTCTCCGTACCGCTGCACCCGGACACGCTCCTGCCGACCGTCTTCGTGTACGACGGCCATCCCGGCGGCGCGGGCTTCGCCGAGCGGGCGTTCCACACGGCCCGCGAGTGGCTGACGGCCACCCGGCAGGCCATCGCCTCCTGCGAGTGCGACGCCGGCTGCCCGTCCTGCATCCAGTCCCCCAAATGCGGCAACGGCAACGATCCCCTCCACAAACGCGGCGCTGTCCGCCTCCTCTCGATCCTCCTCAGGGACGCGCCGACTGACTGATGGGTGAGGGGCGTTCGGCGCGAGATCCATGCCTGGATCGGGGCCGGTAGCAGGACCGGGGGCGCGACCGGAAGCGCGACCGGAATGTGGATCGGGAGCGGGCTCGGGATCTGGCTCGGACTCGGGAGCGGGCTCGAGATCTGGCTCGGACTTGGGATCTGGCTCGGGAGCCAGCTCTGGCTCGGGCGCGTCGGCCGTGGGTGGCTCCGGAGCGAGTGGCTGCGGGGTGAGTGCCTCCAGAGCATCCGACTGCGGGGCAAGTGCCTCCAGGCCAAGTGACTGCCGGGCCAGTGACTGCCGGGCAGCTGCACCCGGCCCCGGAGCGGCCGGTCCCGGGGCACCCGGCCCCGGAACAGCCGGTCCCGCAGGACCCGCCCGCGACCTGACCTCCGTCACGAACGGCCCGAACTCCGCCGCCGCGGTGACGTCCGAGAGCTCGCCGTGCACCGCGCAGCGCACGATGCGCGTCCCCTGCGCCTCGGCCACCCGCCCCGCCCGCGCGCACGCCCCGGAGCGCCCCTCCATCCAGTGGTCCGCCGCCGCGAGCGCCGCCAAGTCCGCCGCGCCGCCCGCCCGATGGCGGGCAACGATCACCTGCCCCATCGCCAGAACCGCGCCGCAGATCACGCACAACACGGCCATCACGACGACGACCCAGACGGTGGCGGCGCCACGATCCGACGCTGCGGTGGCGGTGACGGCCGACCGCCGGGAATCGCCCCTCACGTCCCCACCCCCACCGTCTCCTCCGCCAACGCCACCGCCTCCGACCGCAGCCGCAGCCCGAGCCCCAGCGCTTCCGGTCCCGGCGAGTTGGCCACCACCGCCACGCGGACCAGGTCTCCGTCCCGCCGCACCTGCACCGCCGCACCTCGCGGTGCCGCCTGGCGGGCCGCCGCCACCGCCGCGCTCCTGGGATCCTGCCGGGCCATCGCGCGAGCCCCGGCCCGCGCCGCGTCCACGCACTGGATCTGCGCGGACGCAGTCAGCAGTGCCCAGACCAGCGCCATCGTGAACAGCACCAGCGTCGGCAGCACCACGGCAGCCTCAGCGGTCACGAATCCCCGGTCCCGCTCGCACTCCCGGAACGGGCGCCGGAATGTCCGCCCGCCTGGAGCCCTCTCAGAACTGGACATCGAGCGCCTTCTCCACGACCGCTTGCAGCGCCGCCCTGACCTGCCCGCTCGTCACCACCTTGTAGAGCAGCCCGGCGAACCCCACCGCCGCGATCAGCCCCATCGCGTACTCCGAAGTGACCATCCCCGAGTCCCCACGCACCGCACGCACCGCACGCACCGCACGCACCCCGCGTCGCAGCACCCGCGCACACAGCTGTCCCCGCATCTCAACCCCCATGAAAATTCGGTCAGTTCAGTACATTCCGCCAGTTCGGCGGCGCACCTCATCGGTTGCTCAGCCGCTCAACAGGCCCTCCGCGAGCCCGATCACCACCGGCAGCACCCCTACCGCGATGAACGCGGGCAGGAAGCACAGCCCCACCGGCGCTGTCATCAGCACGCCGGCCCTGCGCGCCGCCGCCATCGCCGTACGACCCCGTTCCGCTCTGCAGTCAGCGGCGAGGCGCGCCACCGGTTCCGCCGCCGGAGCCCCTGACTCGCCAGCCCGTTCCAGCAGGCCTGCCAGCGCCCCCGCGCCCGGTATCGCGGCCAACATCCGCCAGGCATCGGATGGTTCGCTTCCGAGCCGTACCTCCGCCGCCCCGCGCGCCAACCGCTCACCGACCGGTCCCTTCAGGGCCTCGCCCACAGCTTGAGCGGCCACCACGGGTCCCGCGCCCGCCGCAACACAGGCCGCCAACAGATCAGCAGCCAAGGGCAGTTGCCGAGACGCCTCCGCGGCGTCGAACTCCGGGGCCGCCTCACTCCGCCCGTGCCACCACCGCAACACCCCGTATCCCGCGCCCAACCCCAGCAGAGCCCCCGGAATCCCCCCGACCAGCACCCACCCGGCACTCGCCGCACCGGCCGCCACGAGCCATCTCCTCCGCGCTTCCTGCCGCCAGGGCCACGTCCGCGTCGGCCTGCGAGAAACCGGCACGCCCACCGGCGCGCCAAGGACCACCCCCGTCCGGCACCGCACCGCCCGCTCCCGTCGCGCCGCCAGCACCGTCGACGCCAGCCACAGGACAGCCACGGCTCCCCACACGGCCACCCCCAGCTTGTGGACAACCAAGCTCATCGCTCCTCCGCCCCTCGTACGATCCGCAGCGCCCACCACACGCCCGCGCCCTCCAACGCACCGCCCACCACCAGGCACCCGAGCCCCGCCCCCGTGTGCAGCAGCACCCGCAGCGGTGCCGCGCCAAGTGCGCTGCCCATGAGCAGCCCGATCACCGGCAATCCGGCGAGCATCACCGCAGTGGACCGGGCTCCCGCCAACTGGGTCCGAAGATCGGCGCGTTGGTCGCGCTCCGAACGCAGCGCGCCCTCCAGCCTTTCGAGCCCCGCCGCGAGCCCGGCGCCTCGGTCCACCGCCACCCGCCAGCACGCCGCGAGCCCCAACAGCCCCTGCGCCCCCGGCTCCCGCGCCGCCACCTCAAGCGCCCCCGGCACATCCCCGCCGAACCGCGCCGCCGCGAGCACCGCAGCCCGCGCCTCCCCCAGCCCGACACCGCCCCCGGCATCCGAACCACCGGCCGCGACCTTCAACGCCTCGCCCGGCTGCCGCCCCGCCCGCACCTCTCCCGCGAGCGTTCCGCACAGCGCGATCACCTCCGCGGCCCGCCGCTCCCCCGCGATCCGCGCGTCCCGGGCCCGCCGCACACGCCGTATCAACGGCACCCCCGCCACCCCCACGACCAGCGGCACCACGGACTCCCCCAGGAGCGCGACCGCCACCCCGCCCGCCAGGCACCACCATTCATGCCGCACCCGCCCGCTCACCGCGGCCACCGCCCGCCGCCACGCCGAGCCGTCCGGCGCGGCAGCGCCGCAACCGAGCACCGCCCTCGCCCGCCACAGCGCCCGGTCCCGCCCGGCCAACAGCCAGGCGGCACCTCCCACGCACAGAGCCGCCGCCCAGACCGGCACCGCCACTCCCGCCGCGCTCACCCCGCACCCCCAAGGCCGCCCCGGCCGGCGCCGCCCAGGAGCCCGTCAAGACGCTCCCAGCCGCGCTCCCGGACGAAGGACCGCTCACCCCACCGCAGCGCAGGCACCGTCACCACAAACCCCGACGGGTCCCGCTCCAGGACATGCACCTCGGCGATCCGCCGCCGGCCGGTCCGGTCCCGTACGAGATGAAGGACCACGGACAGCGCGGCCGCCAACTGGCTGTGCAGCGCTGCCCGGTCGAGCCCCGCCGCCGTGCCCAGTGCCTCAAGACGGGCGGGCACATCCCCCGCCGCGTTGGCATGCACCGTGCCGCAGCCGCCTTCATGGCCCGTATTCAGCGCGGCCAGCAGATGGACCACCTCGGCGCCCCGCACCTCGCCCACGACGAGCCGGTCGGGCCGCATCCGCAGGGCCTGCCGCACCAGGTCGTCCAGGCCCACCTGCCCCGTGCCCTCCTGGTTCGCGGGCCTGGCCTCCAGGCGCACCACATGCGGGTGGTCGGGGCGCAGCTCCGCCGAGTCCTCGGCGAGCACGATCCGCTCCCCCGGCCCGACCAGGCCGAGCAGGGCGCTCAGCAGCGTCGTCTTGCCTGAGCCTGTCCCGCCACTGATCAGGTACGAGAGCCTCGCGTCGAGCAGTGCCCGCAGCACCCGGTCCCCGCCCGGCGGCACCGTGCCCGCCGCGACCAGTTCCGCGAGGGTGAAGGCCTTGGGACGTACGACGCGCAAGGAGAGGCAGGTCGAGCCGACGGCGACCGGGGGCAGGACCGCATGGAGGCGGGTGCCGTCCGGGAGCCGTGCGTCCACCCAAGGCCTCGCGTCGTCGAGCCGGCGCCCCGCCACGGCCGCAAGCCGCTGTGCGAGCCGCCGCACGGCCGCCGCATCCTCGAAGGACACGGTGGTCAGCTCAAGGCCGCCGCCCCGGTCCACCCACACCCGGTCGGGAGCGGACACCAGCACATCGGTCACCGAGGCGTCCGCAAGCAAGGACTCCAGCGGCCCGGCGCCCACCAGCTCCGAACGCAACTGCGCGGCCGCGCCCAGGACTTCCGCGTCACCGAGCACCCTGCCCTGCGCCCGGAGCGCCTCGGCGACCCGGGCCGGTGTCGGCTCGGTGCCGCTCTCGGCGAGCCACTGGCGCACTCCGTCCAGCATCCTGGCCCCGACGACGGCGCTCATGAGCCGCCTCCGGTGGCGTCGGCAGAGACCCGCTCCCAGAAGGCCGTACAAAAGCGCGCGAGCGGCCCCCGTGCGACGCCTCCGGGCGGCATGCCCCCGGCCTGCGCCGCCAACAGTCCGGCCTCTCTGGGAAGTTCACCCACCAGTGGCAGCCCGATCAGCCTGGCCACCTCTTCCGCATCGAAGCAGCCGAGGCCACCGAAGCCGCCCGCACCTGCCGGGCCACGGGCACCACCGCCGACCACCACTCTCAGGTCCCGCAGCACCATCCCCACCGCCGACGCGACCCGTCGTGCCCCTGCCACCGCGCGCAGCTCCGCCGGTACCACCAGGAGCCCCAGATCCACCTGGGCCAGCGCCTCGGCCACTCCTTCGTCCACCCGGCGCGGCAGGTCCACGACCACCACCCCGCCCCGGCGGCGGGCGGCCGCGATCACCGCCCTCATGGCATCCGGCGGAATGACCACCGCATCACCCCGGTCCCAGCTGAGGACGCGCAGGGAGTGCAGCTCGGGCAACGACTCCTCGAGGGCGCCACCGCCCACTCGCCCCCTGGACTGGGCGAAGGCGGGCCAGCGCAGCCCGTCGGCCGATTCACCGCCCAGGAGCACATCGAGCCCGCCGCCGAGCGGGTCGGCGTCGACGAGCATCGTGCGCCGCCCCGCACGGGCCGCCGTGACGGCCAGCGCGCAGGCCAGCGTCGACGCGCCGGCGCCGCCGCTCCCGCCGATCACCCCCACGGTGAGCGCGGGCCGCCCCACGCCCTCGGCCACGTCGGCGATGCGGTCCACCAGCCAGCGCTCGCCGTCGGGCAGGACGAGGACATGGTCGGCGCCGATCTCCACCGCACGCCGCCAGACCCCGGAATCGTCCTGGTCCCGGCCGACCAGCACGACCCCGCGTCTGCGCGCGGCCCCCCGCACCCGGTCCACCGCGTCGTCCCCGACCAGCACGAGCGGGGCGGCGTCCCAGCCGCCTCTGCGCTCGGGCACCCCGTGCTGCACCTCGGGTCGCGCGCCCGCCGCGGCGCACAGCCGCAGCAGGTCGTCCAGCAGGTCCACATCTTCCGTGACGATCAGCGGTCCGCTCTGCCGTCCGTCGGACTGCGGCGGCCTGTCGTCCGTAATCACTCCAGCCACGATCTCCTGCCCCCTCTCACTACAAGCCCCGTGAATGCCGCGTTCCACATCGGCGAAGAACCGGCCAAAGCAATCCGGCCATGAACTTCGCGTGCGGAACGAGCGGAATCAGCGTGCAGCGATCCCGGAAATCGTGTGGATCTTGGTCAATTACTGTGGACAAGACGTGGGCTGTGAATATCCCCTTCACCCATACCGGTGACATCCCGAAGACTTCCGCAGAGCAGCCTGACGGCTACGCACAGTGACGGATCTTGGGCAAGCGAAAGGGCCGCCGAATCGGCGGCCCTGACGCGTCACGTGATCGGATCGGAGTCGCACGAAGCCCGTAAAACCCATCCGGACATGCGACGACCCCCGCCGGGGGGGAGAGCGGGGGTCGTCCCCACGGTCCGACTCGGGGGGGGAGGAGCCAGACCGGGTTAGCACGGTCGCGAACGATCCGTGACTTCCATGGTGTACCCGAGAGCCTTCTCAGGCAAACCCACGCGCCTCACCTTACGCCGAATGGTGGGCGCCTATGCTCGGGCTCGTGGAAAACCACTCCTTGCCTCGCACAGCCGCCTTCTTTGACCTGGACAAGACGGTCATTGCGAAGTCGAGCACTCTCACCTTCAGCAAGTCGTTCTACCAAGGCGGCCTGATCAACCGCAGGGCGGTACTCAGGACCGCCTATGCGCAGTTCGTCTTCCTCGCCGGAGGCGCCGATCACGACCAGATGGAGCGGATGCGCGAGTACCTGTCCGCGCTCTGCCGCGGATGGAACGTGCAGCAGGTCAAGGAGATCGTCGCCGAGACGCTGCACGACCTGATCGACCCGATCATTTACGACGAGGCCGCGTCCCTCATCGAGGAGCACCACACCGCGGGCCGCGACGTCGTCATCGTCTCCACCTCGGGCGCCGAGGTCGTCGAGCCGATCGGGGAGCTCCTGGGTGCGGACCGCGTGGTCGCCACCCGAATGGTCGTGGGCGACGACGGATGTTTCACGGGCGAGGTGGAGTACTACGCCTACGGCCCCACCAAGGCGGCCGCCATCAAGGAGCTCGCGGTCTCCGAGGGATACGACCTCGACCGCTGCCACGCCTACAGCGACTCGGTGACCGACGTCCCGATGCTCGAGTCCGTCGGGCATCCGCACGCGGTCAACCCCGATCGCGCGCTGCGTCGCGAGGCCCTCTCGCGCGGGTGGCCGGTTCTCGACTTCCACCGCCCGGTGCGGCTCAAGGAGCGGCGGCGGAAGCCGTCCCGTCCGGCGCTCGTGGCGGTGGCGGCGGTGGGCGCCGCCGCGGCCACCGCGGGCCTCGTCTGGTTCGCCAGCAGGCGCCGGACGACCCGCGCCCGATTCACCCTTATTTGAACCTAAAAGTAAAGAAGTAGGGCCAGGACTTCCGCTTACCCCAGGACAGGAGTACAAAGGAGTCAACGGCCCGCGAGACCAAGGACATCCGAGAGGATTACCTTCAAACGCAACCACGGCCCCACGGACCGGAGCATGGACATCGAGCACCCACGCGACGTCGACCCGTCGATTACGGGCCAGCCGCACCAGGTGACGGGCAATGTTCCCGACCTGATGGGCAACCTTCGAGGACGCTTGGTAACACGGTGAACATGCCAGCGGCGGTACGAGAACTCGTACCGCCGCAACCCTGTGTGGGGTCTTCTACGCCGCGCCGCGCTGCAGCGCCTCGCAGACCGCCGTCGACTCCCTGACCCCCAGCTCGACCGCACGCCCACAGTGGGCGATCCAGGCGGCCATCCCCTCCGGGGTCCCGGACGCATAGCCGTCGAGCGCCGCGACGTACGCAGCCCGGCCCTGCTCGGCGTGCCCCGCCTCAGCCGGACAGATGGACTTCGGGTCGAGCCCGCTGCCCACCAGGACAATGCGCTCGGCCGCGCGCGCGACCAGGCCGTTGTGCGAGCCGAAGGGCCGCAGGCTGAGCAGCTCCCCGTGCACCACGGCCGCCGTCACCAGGGCCGGTGCGGAACTCCCCGCGATGATCAGCTGCGAGAGCCCCTCCAGGCGCCCCGCCACTTCCTCGGAGTCCGGCACCTTCAGCTCGACCAGCGGCTCGTCGACCGGCTCGCCCGCGAGGCGCGGCCGCCCCGCCGACTCGTCGGCCTCCGCCGCCGCGACGAGGTGCAGGCGCGCGAGGACACGCAGCGGCGACTGCCGCCAGATGGACAGGAGTTGCCCCGCCTCGGCGGTCAACCGCAGGGCCGCGCCGACCGTGCGCGCCTCGTCGTCGCCGCTGAAGTCGCTGCGCCGACGCACCTCTTCGAGCGCCCACTCGGCGCCGGAGAGCGCCGCGGAGCCGCGCGCGCCGCGCAGGGCCGCCTCGGACGTGACCTCGTTGCTGCGGCGCCGCATGATCCGGTGGCCGTAGACCCGGTCCACGGCCTTGCGCACGGAGTCCACGGAGTCACTCACTCCGGGCAGCGCGCCCAGAGCGGCGAGCGGATCAGCTGTCGTACTCATGAGTACGACCCTACGCACACCACGCGCCCGCCCCACGAAGGAGTGGTCTTCTTCACGCCGAATGGATACGTCAGGTGATCATCAGGCTACCCTTGGTGAACATGAAGATCGCTTTCGTAGGGAAGGGCGGCAGCGGCAAGACGACGCTGTCCTCGCTCTTCATCCGCCACCTCGCCGCCACCGGCGCACCGGTCCTCGCCGTGGACGCCGACATCAACCAGCACCTGGGCCCCGCGCTCGGCCTCGACGACACGGTCGCCGCCGAACTGCCCGCCATGGGGGCGCGCCTTCCGCTCATCAAGGACTATCTGCGCGGCTCCAACCCGCGGATCTCCTCCGCCGAGACAATGATCAAGACCACGCCGCCCGGCGAGGGCTCGCGGCTGCTTCGGGTGCGCGAGGACAACCCGGTGTACGACGCGTGTGCCCGGACGGTGGAACTCGACGACGCCGCCGTGCGTTTGATGGTCACAGGGCCGTTCACCGAAGCCGACCTCGGTGTCGCCTGCTACCACTCCAAGACGGGGGCGGTGGAGCTGTGTCTGAACCACCTGGTCGACGGGCGCGACGAGTACGCGGTCGTCGACATGACCGCCGGCTCGGACTCCTTCGCTTCCGGCATGTTCACGCGCTTCGACATGACATTCCTGGTGGCCGAGCCGACCCGGAAGGGAGTCTCGGTCTATCACCAGTACAAGGAATACGCACGGGACTTCGGGGTCGCACTCCGGGTCGTCGGCAACAAGGTGCAGGGCCAGGAGGACATCGACTTCCTGCGTGAGCAGGTGGGCGACGACCTCCTGGTGACGGTCGGGCACTCGGACTGGGTGCGCGCCATGGAGAAGGGCCGACCGCCCCGGTTCGAGCGCCTGGAGGCCACCAACCGCCTTGCCCTGCAAGCACTTCAGTCCGCCGCCGACGCCTCGTACGAACGCCGCGACTGGGAGCGCTACACACGCCAGATGGTGCACTTCCACCTGAAGAACGCACAGAGCTGGGGCAACGAACGAACGGGGGCCGACCTGGCGGGCCAGGTCGACCCCGACTTCGTGTTGCGCGAGCGGCTGGCCGCTACGGCCTGAACACCCCTCTGGGCGCTACGGCTTGACCGCCGGGGCGCCCGGGACGCCCTTCGGGGCCGGGGCGGGCCGGGCCGAGAGGTAGGACGGCCAGCCGCCCTTCGGGGCCGTGCCGACCGGCAGCTTGGTGAGGCGCTCCAGGGTCTGCGGGTCCTGGGCGTCGAGCCAGTCGGCGAGCTGCCGGAAGGAGACACAGCGCACTGCGGGCTTGGTGCAGACCGACTCGACCGTCTCCTCGATGGCGCGCATGTACGTGCCGCCGTTCCAGGACTCGAAGTGGTTGCCGATGATCAGCGGGGCGCGGTTGCCCTTGTAGGCGCGGTCGAAGCCCTGGAGCAGGCCGTCGCGCATCTGGTCGCCCCAGTACTCGTGCTTGGACGGATCGCCCTGGGACGTCGAACCCGACTGGTTCACCATGAAGTTGTAGTCCATGGTGAGCGTCTCGAACTTGCGGCCGGGGACCGGGACCAGCTGCATCGACAGGTCCCAGAGGCCGTCCTTCTTCTTGGGCCAGAGCTGGTTGTTGACGCCGCTGGTGTCATAGCGGAAGCCGAGCTCGCGGGCCGCCCGCATGAAGTTCTCCTGGCCTTCGAGACAGGGCGTGCGGGCGCCGATCAGTTCCTTGTCGTAGTCGAAGGGCAGCGGCTGCGCGCCCTTCAGGCCCGTGTTGGTCTTCCAGGCCTTGACGAAGGACTTGGCCTGGCCGATCTCGGACTTCCAGTCGGCGACCGACCACTGGCCCACGCCGCCGTTCGTACCGCAGAAGTGGCCGTTGAAGTGCGTGCCGACCTCGTTGCCCTCGAGCCAGGCGCCGCGGAGCTGGTCCACGGTGTCCTTGATTCCCTTGCGGTCGTTGAAGCCGATGTCCGAGCTGCCGGACAGGTGCTGCGGCGGCTTGTAGAGCTTGCGCTTCTCCTCGGGGAGCAGGTACACGCCGCTGAGGAAGTACGTCATCGTCGCGTTGTTCCGCTTGGCGACCTTGCGGAAGTGCGAGAACAGCTTCTGGCTGTCCTCGCCCGCGCCGTCCCAGGAGAAGACCACGAACTGGGGTGGCTTCTTGCCCGGCTTGAGGCGTGCGGGTCTCGGCAGGTGCGGCTGCTGACCGGTGAAGGCGGTGGAGCCGTCGCCGATCATGCGGACCGCACTCTTGGGCGCCGGGGCGGGAGCCGCCTTCCCGGGGCCGTGCGCGCCCTTCTTGGCAGCGGTGCCGGCGTCGCCGCCCGCACAACCGGCCAGCGCCGCGACGCATGCCACGAGGGCGGTGATGCCCGCGGCGATCCGCTGGATCCTCTGGATGGCGGCCATCTTCCGCCCACCTTCTTCCTTCACATCGGCTTCGAGTCGGGGCAGGGGGCTGCGGGGAGCACCGCAGGGTTCGCTGCAGGGATCACCGCAAGGGGCATCGCAGGCATTAGGCCCTAATTGCGGTGAAATGCCGACGACGTCGCCAACGTCGCACGGGGGCACGGGAGACGGGGTACGACAAGCCGACGAATAGGCTTATTCACTCGCCAGGGTGATTCAATGCCCCATTTGACCCATTTATTCACCCAGGGTCTTTACTCTCCATTACGATTCATTTACCGAGAGTTGAGATATCCCGCCGCTGCAACGCCGTGACCCACGGCCGCGACCCCGCCCTCCGGAGACCGCCGGAGGACCCCTTGTCCCGCGACCGCGCTGCCCCGGAGGAGACGGGAAACCATGACCGCTTGTGCCCCCGCCCACGCCACCGACTCGGCCCACGCCTCACACGACCACGAGCCCCACGGGCCGCCGTCCGGCAAGTCCCACCGCTTCCGCAATTTCCGCATCTCCGGCGCCGACCTCTCCGCGTCGATCGCCGTCTTCCTGATCGCCCTGCCCCTCTCCCTCGGCATCGCGCTCGCCACCGGAGCACCGCTCCAGGCGGGGCTCGTCGCCGCCGCCGTCGGCGGACTCGTCGCCGGGCGGCTCGGCGGATCACCGCTCCAGGTGAGCGGCCCCGCCGCCGGCCTCACGGTCGTCACCGCCGACCTCATCCAGCGCTACGGATGGCGCACCACCTGCGCCATCACCGTCCTCGCCGGATGTGCCCAACTCGGCCTCGGTTGCCTGCGCGTGGCCCGCTCGGCGCTCGCCGTCAGCCCCGCCATCGTGCACGGCATGCTCGCCGGCATCGGTGTCGCCATCGCCGTCGCCCAGCTGCACATCGTGCTCGGCGGCACCCCGCAGAGCTCCGTGCCGGACAATCTCCGTGCGCTGCCCGCCCAGTTGGCCGATCTGCACCCGGCCGCCCTGTCGATCAGTCTTCTGACGCTGGCGATCCTGCTGGTCTGGCCGCGGATTCCCGGACGCCCGGGGAGAGTTCTGCGCGTCGTACCGGCGCCGCTCGTCGCCGTCGCGGTGGCGACCGCCTGTGCCAGCGTCGCCGGACTCAGCCTCGCCAAGGTCGACCTGCCGTCGTGGCGCAGTCACGCGCTGGCCGGGCTCCCGGAAGGACCCGTGCTCGGGCTCGTCGCCGCGGTGCTCACCGTCACGCTGGTGTGCGGGGTGCAGTCGCTGCTCGGGGCGGTCGCCGTGGACAAGCTCACCTCCCGGCGGGCGGCGGGGCAGTCCCGCGTCGGCCGCTCCGATCTCGACCGGGAGCTGCTCGGGCAGGGCGCCGCCAATGTCGTCTCCGGCGCGCTCGGCGGACTGCCGGTCGCCGGGGTCGCGGTGCGCAGCGTGGCCAATGTACGAGCGGGCGCCGTCAGCAGGAACTCCACGATGCTGCACGGCGTTTGGGTAGTAGTAGCCGCCCTGCTGCTCGTCCCCGTCCTGGAGCTGATCCCGCTCGCCGCGCTCGCCGCCCTGGTGATGGCCGTAGGCATCCAGATGGTGAGCCTGAACCACATCCGCACCATCACCCGCCACCGAGAGATCCCCGTCTACGCGATCACCACACTCGGCGTGGTCTTCCTGGGCGTGCTCGAAGGCGTGGCTCTCGGCGTCGCCGTCGCCGTGGCCGTCGCGCTGCACCGCCTCGCCCGGACGCGGATCACGCACGCCCATGAGGACGACGTCCATCACGTCCGTGTGCGCGGGCAGTTGACGTTCCTCGCGGTGCCCAGGCTCAGCAGGGCGCTGCATCTCGTACCCCAAGGGACCGCGACCATCGTCGAGTTGGACGGCTCCTTCATGGACCATGCCGCGTACGAGGCGCTGCAGTGCTGGCAGGACGCGCACACCGCGCAGGGCGGCAGTGTCGAGGTGACCGGGCGCGCGGGGACACGGATCGCCGAGCCCGCGAGCACATCGCACTCCTGCTGCCGACCCTGGACGGCCTGGCGCAACCACCACTGCGACCGCCCCGCGGAGACCCCGCGCGGCGAGCGGCCCAGCGGGCATCAACTGGCGCGCGGCATCAGCGCGTTCCAGCGGAACACGGCCCCGCATGTGCGCGGCGAGCTGGCCCGCCTCGCGCGCGAGGGGCAGCGTCCCTCACAGCTCTTCCTGACCTGCGCCGACTCCCGGCTCGTCACATCGATGATCACGTCGAGCGGCCCCGGCGACCTCTTCGTCGTACGCAATGTCGGCAATCTGGTGCCGCTGCCGGGTGCCGAGAGCGGGGACGACTCGGTGGCCGCGGCGATCGAGTACGCCGTGGACGTGCTGAAGGTGCGGTCCATCACCGTGTGCGGGCACTCCGGGTGCGGGGCGATGCAGGCCCTGCTCAACACGCCGCCCGGCGGCACCCAGACGCCCCTGCGGCGGTGGCTGCGGCACGGCATGCCGAGCCTTGAGCGCATGGCGGCGTACGACGCCGACAAGGCCTGGGCGCGACTGGCGGGGCGGGCACCCGCCGACGCGGTCGAGCAGCTCTGTCTGACCAATGTGGTGCAGCAGTTGGAGCATCTGCGCGGCCATGAGGCGGTGGCCCGGCGGATGGCCGACGGCGCGCTCGAGCTGCACGGGATGTACTTCCACGTCGGTGAGGCGCAGGCCTATCTCCTGACCGAGGCTCAGGAGGAGGTCTTCGACCAGGTGACACCGGCACCGGAGGATGAGCCACCCGCCCAAGTAAAGGTCTAAACCAATTTTCGGCAGGCTCTTGTCACCAGGGGTATCCGTCTGATGAGCTGTGGCTTGGGACACAACGGACACCCTGGGAATGGGAGATGTCGTGAGCAACGAAAGCCTGGCCAACCTTCTTAAAGAAGAGCGAAGGTTCGCGCCGCCGGCCGACCTGGCGGCCAACGCCAACGTCACCGCGGAGGCGTATGAACAGGCCAAGGCTGACAGGCTCGGCTTCTGGGCCGAGCAGGCCCGCCGGCTGACCTGGGCCACCGAACCGACCGAGACGCTCGACTGGTCGAACCCGCCGTTCGCGAAGTGGTTCGCCGACGGCAAGCTCAACGTCGCGTACAACTGCGTGGACCGCCATGTGGAGGCCGGCAACGGCGACCGTGTGGCGATCCACTTCGAGGGTGAGCCCGGCGACAGCCGGGCCATCACCTATGCCGAGCTGAAGGACGAGGTCAGCCGGGCGGCCAACGCGCTGACCGAGCTGGGAGTTCGGCAGGGCGACCGCGTCGCCGTCTATCTGCCGATGATCCCCGAGGCCGTCGTGGCGATGCTGGCCTGTGCCCGCATCGGCGCCGCGCACTCCGTGGTCTTCGGCGGCTTCTCCGCGGACGCCATCGCCACGCGCGTGAAGGACGCCGACGCCAAGGTCGTCATCACCTCCGACGGCGGCTACCGCCGGGGCAAGCCAACCGCGCTCAAGCCCGCCGTCGACGACGCCGTCTCGCGCGAGGGAAGCTCCGTCGAGCACGTCCTCGTCGTACGCCGTACCGGCCAGTCCCTCGAAGAGGCAGGGGGTACGTGGACCGAGGGCCGCGACGTGTGGTGGCACGAGCTCACCGAGCGGCAGTCCACCGAACACACGCCGGAGGCCTTCGACGCGGAGAACCCGCTCTTCATCCTCTACACGTCGGGTACGACGGGTAAGCCGAAGGGCATCCTGCACACGTCGGGCGGTTACCTCACGCAGGCCGCGTACACCCACCACGCCGTCTTCGACCTCAAGCCGGAGACCGACGTCTACTGGTGCACGGCCGACATCGGCTGGGTCACCGGGCACTCGTACATCACGTACGGGCCGCTGGCCAACGGCGCGACGCAGGTCATGTACGAGGGCACGCCCGACACCCCGCACCAGGGGCGCTTCTGGGAGATCGTCCAGAAGTACGGCGTCACGATCCTCTACACGGCGCCGACGGCCATTCGTACGTTCATGAAGTGGGGCGACGACATCCCCGCGAAGTTCGACCTCAGCAGCCTGCGGGTGCTCGGGTCCGTGGGTGAACCGATCAACCCCGAGGCGTGGATCTGGTACCGGAGGAACATCGGCGCCGACACCTGCCCCATCGTGGACACCTGGTGGCAGACCGAGACCGGCGCGATGATGATCTCGCCGCTGCCGGGCGTCACCGAGACCAAGCCGGGCAGCGCCCAGCGCGCGCTGCCGGGCATCTCCGCCACCGTCGTCGACGACGAGGCACGGGAAGTTCCGAACGGCGGCGGTGGCTATCTCGTCCTGACCGAGCCGTGGCCGTCGATGCTGCGCACCATCTGGGGCGACGACCAGCGGTTCATCGACACCTACTGGTCGCGCTTCGAAGGCAAGTACTTCGCCGGTGACGGTGCCAAGAAGGACGAGGACGGCGACATCTGGCTGCTCGGCCGGGTGGACGACGTGATGCTCGTGTCCGGGCACAACATCTCCACCACCGAGGTCGAGTCGGCGCTCGTCTCGCACCCCTCCGTCGCCGAGGCGGCGGTCGTGGGCGCGGCGGACGAGACGACCGGTCAGGCCATCGTGGCCTTCGTGATCCTGCGGGGTTCCGCCGACGCGGAGGCCGAAGGGCTCGTCGCGGACCTTCGTCATCACGTGGGCGCGACGCTCGGCCCGATCGCCAAGCCGAAGCGGATCCTGCCGGTGGCGGAGCTGCCGAAGACGCGGTCCGGGAAGATCATGCGGCGGCTCCTTCGGGACGTCGCGGAGAACCGGGAGCTGGGTGACGTCACGACGTTGACCGACTCCTCGGTCATGGACCTGATCCAGACGAAGCTGCCGGCTGCGCCGAGCGAGGACTGAAACTTCGCTGACCTGCGGGAACTGGGCTGATCGGCTGCGGGTGCATCGGGCTGGTCGCGCCCACGCGGCGGAGCCGCACATGTCACAGCCCCGCGCCCCTTCGGGGCGCCACAGCTGGCGTACATGGGAGGGGCATCCGGCACGCGCCGGATGCCCCTCTCGCGCATAAGGTGAAGATCACCGGATACGTCCGGTCGCATGTTAGGTAAGCTAAGGATCGCGTCAACAACACGACAAGAAGACGCGACAAGAAATACCTAGGTGCGCCGGGAAGTCTGGTCGGCATGTGATTCGTCCTGCCTACCGACCGGAGGTCGACCCCCGTGGCCGCGCCAGCACCCAGCAACAATCGCAAGGTACTCGGACGGCTCTCGCTGCCCGAGCGGAACTTCGTCGCGAACGCGCTGCGTGCCGAGACCGTCGGCGGTGTCCTGCTCCTCGTCGCCGCCGTCACCGCGCTGATCTGGGCGAACACGGCCACGGCCTCGTACAGGTCGGTGAGCGGCTTCCACATAGGTCCGGGCTCGCTCGGCCTCGACCTCTCCATCCAGCACTGGGCCGCCGACGGACTGCTCGCCGTCTTCTTCTTCGTCGCCGGCATCGAGCTCAAGCGTGAGCTGGTCGCCGGCGATCTGCGCGACCCCAAGGCCGCCGCGCTGCCCGTCGTCGCGGCACTCTGCGGCATGGCCGCGCCCGCCCTCGTGTACTTCCTGACCAACACGGTCGGCGGCGGCTCCCTGGACGGCTGGGCGGTGCCGACCGCCACCGACATCGCCTTCGCGCTCGCGGTCCTCGCGGTCATCGGCACGTCCCTGCCGTCCGCGCTGCGCGCCTTCCTGCTCACGCTCGCCGTCGTCGACGACCTCTTCGCGATCCTGATCATCGCGGTCTTCTTCACCAGCGACATCAACTTCGCGGCGCTCGGCGGCGCGGTCGTCGGCCTCGCGGTCTTCTGGCTGCTGCTGCGCAAGGGCGTACGCGGCTGGTACATCTACGTTCCGCTGGCCCTGGTCATCTGGGGCCTGATGTACAACAGCGGCATCCACGCCACCATCGCCGGTGTCGCGATGGGCCTGATGCTGCGCTGCACCCGCCACGACGACGAGGAGCACTCGCCGGGCGAGCACATCGAGCACCTGGTGCGCCCGCTCTCCGCGGGCCTCGCCGTGCCGCTGTTCGCGCTGTTCAGCGCGGGTGTCGCGGTGTCGGGCGGCGCGCTCGGGGACGTATTCACCAAGCCGGAGACGCTCGGTGTGGTGCTCGGTCTCGTGGTCGGCAAGGCGGTCGGCATCTTCGGCGGCACCTGGCTGGCGGCACGTTTCACCAAGGCCGAGCTCAACGACGAACTGGCCTGGCCGGACGTCTTCGCGGTGGCCTCGCTCGCCGGGATCGGCTTCACCGTCTCGCTCCTGATCGGCGAACTCGCCTTCACCGAGGACCCGCTGCTCACCGACGAGATCAAGGCCGCCGTCCTGATCGGCTCGCTCATCGCGGCCGTGCTCTCCGCGATCCTGCTCAAGGTCCGCAACGCCAAGTACCGCGCGATGGTGGCCGACGAGGAGCGCGACGACGACCTCGACGGCATCCCCGACATCTACGAGCAGGACAAGCCCGAGTACCACCTGCGGATGGCCGCGATCTACGAGAAGAAGGCCGCCGAGCACCGCAGGCTTGCCGAAGTGTCGGGCGGGGCACGCGCCGATGACGAGGGTCCGGCATGATCTGAGCAGACTTATCTGCGCAGACTTGGCTGAGCCGACTTGGCTGAGCCGACTTGGCTGAGCAGTCGCATCTGAACTGTCGTAACTGAACAACAGACGTATCCGAGCAGGCTTATGCACGCTTACGGAAGAGGGAGTACGCGATGAGCGCACCCGACGGGCCCGTCGGCACCGAGCGCAGCCTCGGCCAGCTGGTCTCCACGGCGACCAGCGAGATGTCGGCGCTGGTGCACGACGAGATCGCGCTGGCCAAGGCGCAGCTGCGGCAGGACGTCAAGCGCGGTGCGATCGGCGGTGCCGCGTTCATCGCGGCGGTGACGGTGCTGATCTTCTCGCTGCCGATGCTGAGCTTCGCCCTCGCCTATGGCATCCGCACCTGGAGCGGCTGGAACATGGCGATCTGCTTCGTTCTGTCCTTCGCCGCGAATGTGCTGGTCGCGGGGCTCCTCGCGCTCATCGGCGTGATCTTCGCGAAGAAGGCCAAGAAGGGCAGGGGCCCGCAGAAGGCGGCCGCTTCGGCGAAGGAGACGGCTGCCGTACTGGGGAACGTCAAGCCGCACCCCCGCGCGGTGAGCCCCGTGGGTGCCGTCGTCGACCGTGTCGGTGAGAAGGCCCCGGCTGTGGCACGCTCGTCTTCATGACGGACCCCGCCCCTCTTTCGGCCCAGCCGCCCTCGCTCGTACGCGTCGAAGTCCCCGGCGGGAGAAAGGTGGCGCACCGGGATGTCGCCGCCAACGGCGCGCGCTTCCACATCGCCGAGATGGGCGAGGGGCCGCTCGTGCTGCTCCTGCACGGCTTTCCGCAGTTCTGGTGGACCTGGCGGCACCAGATGGTGGCGCTCGCCGACGCGGGCTTCCGTGCGGTCGCGATGGACCTGCGGGGCGTGGGCGGCAGCGACCGTACGCCGCGCGGCTACGACCCGGCGAACCTCGCGCTCGACATCACGGGCGTCGTCCGCTCCCTCGGTGAGCCGGACGCCGCGCTCGTCGGGCACGACCTGGGCGGATATCTGGCGTGGACGGCGGCCGTGATGCGGCCCAAGCTGGTGCGCCGCCTCGCCGTCTCCTCGATGCCGCATCCGCGGCGCTGGCGCTCGGCGATGCTGTCGGACCGCAAGCAGACCGCCGCCGGGTCGTACGTCTGGGGCTTCCAGCGGCCGTGGCTGCCGGAGCGTCAACTCGTCGCGGACGACGGGGCCCTGGTGGGTCGTCTGGTGCGGGACTGGTCGGGGCCGCACCTGCCGGACGACGAGACGGTCGCGACGTACCAGCGGGCCATGACCATCCCATCGACGGCGCACTGCTCGATCGAGCCGTACCGCTGGATGGTGCGCTCGATGGCCCGCCCCGACGGCATCCAGTTCAACCGCCGCATGAAGCGGCCGGTGCAGGTCCCCACGCTGCATCTGCACGGATCCCTGGACCCCGTGATGCGTACGAGGAGCGCGGCGGGCTCCGGCGAATACGTCGAAGCGCCGTACCGCTGGCGCCTGTTCGACGGCCTCGGCCACTTTCCTCACGAAGAGGACCCTGTTGCGTTCTCGACCGAGCTGGTCAACTGGTTGAAGGATCCCGAGCCGGATCGGTGAGCCTCACAAGGGTGGCGGCGAACATCCGTTCCTCGAACGGCCACTTGCCCCCCGCATAGGCCAATTGGGGCCCCTGGGCGCGGTTACCGACCTTGAGGCACGGGCACACGTCGGGGTATGGGCTGGACGCACGACTACAGTGACGCAGCACGCAACCGCCGCTCGGCCACAGCGCTGAACAGTCATGAGGGGGGCGGCCCGCACGATCCGGGCCATGAAGGCCCTGCTCAGGGCATCGGCATTCCACGCATCTTGCGCCGCAGGGCCCGCTGGGTCTCGGCGCGGCTGCGTCATACGCGCGACTGAGGCCGCGGACCAAGGCCCCATCGCGACCGAGGCCCCATGGCGAACCAAGACCCCACGGCGCCCCCGCCCGGCTAGAGCGCGCAGCCCTCGCTGTCGACCTCCTGGTTGGCGGTGCGGCCGGCCTCGATGTCCTCGCGGACCTCGTCGGCCGTGAGCGCGTAACCGGTGTCCGGATCGTCGAGGGACTTCGCGAACACCACGCCGTACACCTTGCCGTCCGGCGTGAGCAGCGGGCCGCCGGAGTTGCCCTGGCGGACGGTCGCGTACAGCGAGTACACATCGCGGCGCACGGTGCCCCGGTGGTAGATGTCCGGGCCGTTGGCCGTGATGCGGCCGCGCACGCGCGCGGGGCGCACGTCGTACGGACCGTTCTCCGGGAAGCCCGCGACGATCGCGTTGTCACCGCTGGCCGCGTCCTTGGACGTGAATTGCAGCGGGGGCGCCTGGAGGGTCGGCACGTCGAGGACGGCGATGTCGCGCTCCCAGTCGTAGAGCACGACCTTCGCGTCGTACGTCCTGCCGTCTCCGCCTATCTGCACCGTCGGCTCGTCCACGCCGCCCACCACGTGGGCGTTCGTCATCACGCGGCGGTCGGAGAAGACGAAGCCGGTGCCTTCAAGGACCTTGCCGCAGCCGCGGGCCTCGCCCTGCACCTTCACGATGGACTGCTTGGCCTTCGTCGCGACCGCGCTCTTGGCGAGCGCCGGGTCGGGGGCCTGCACCTCGGTGATGGGCTCGTTCGAGAACGGGCTGAAGACCTGCGGGAAGCCGTTGCGTGCGAGGACGGACGAGAAGTCCGCGAACCAGGTGTCTGCCTGGTTGGGCAGGGCGCGCGAGACGCCGAGCAGGATCTTGGAGTTACGGACTTCCTTGCCGAGCGTCGGCAGCGTCGTGCCCGCGAGGGCGGAGCCGATCAGCCAGGCGACGAGGAGCATCGCCACCACGTTGACCAGGGCGCCGCCCGTCGCGTCCAGGGCGCGGGCGGGCTGCCAGGTGATGTATCTGCGCAGCTTGTTGCCGAGGTGCGTGGTGAAGGCCTGGCCGATCGAGGCACAGACGATCACGATGACGACGGCGACGACGGCGGCCGTCGTGCCCACCGCCTGCTTGTCGTCCGTGAGGGCGCCCCAGATGATGGGCAGCAGGTACACCGCGACGAGGCCGCCGCCCAGGAAACCGATCACCGACAGGATGCCGACGACGAATCCCTGGCGATAGCCGACGACCGCGAACCACACGGCGGCGACCACCAACAGGATGTCCAGCACGTTCACCGATTCAATCCTCGCCTCGCATCGCGGTCGCCACGTCCCCGCAACCTTGTCATGCGCGCCAGTCGAGCGGGACCTGCTTCGTACGGTCCCAGGGGCGCTCCCAGCCCGCGAAGTGCAGGATCTTGTCGATCACCCCGGCCGTAAATCCCCAGACCAGAGCGGATTCGACGAGGAAGGCGGGGCCTTCGTGGCCGCGCGGATGAACGGCCGTCGCGCGGTTGTCGGGATCCGTGAGATCGGACACGGGAACCGTGAAGACGCGGGCCGTCTCGGCCGGATCGACCACACCTACGGGACTGGGTGAACGCCACCAACCCAGTACGGGCGTGACGACGAAATCGCTCACCGGGATGAAGAGGCGGGGCAGCACGCCGAAGAGCTGGACGCCCCTGGGGTCGAGCCCGGTCTCCTCCTCGGCCTCGCGCAGGGCGGCCCTCAGGGGGCCGTCCGTCTGCGGATCGCCGTCCTCGGGGTCGAGGGAGCCGCCCGGGAAGGACGGCTGGCCGGCGTGCGAGCGGAGGCTCCCGGAGCGCTCCATGAGGAGCAGCTCGGGGCCTTGGGCGCCCTCTCCGAAGAGGATCAGTACGGCGGACTGACGTCCGGCGCCGCTCTCCGGGGGCAGGAAGCGGCTGAGCTGGGTCGGCTTGACGGTCTCCGCGGCGCGGACGACGGGGGCCAGCCAGTCGGGGAGGCCTTCGGTGCTCAGGCGCACGTGGCCGTTGGGGCTGGTTGTGCGGTCGTGCTCGGCGGGGGTGCCCGCGTGGCCGTGCCCCTGGAAGCCGTTCCCGTTCGTCATGTGCGTATCGCTCGTGTCGGTTGTCTCGCCTGTATCGCTCGCGTGCGTCATCGGCACCCCCGTCCAACTGTGGACAACGCCCGTGGCCCCTCGGTTGGTTCCTCGCTCATGCCGCGCCCAGCGGGGGCGCCGCCTTTCCCGGGTAGTCCGGCGGGGGCTTGAGGCGCTGGCCCGGCAGGCCCCCCATCTCGTACTTGAGGAGCTTCTTCGCCTTCTCCGGGTCGGTCTCGCCCTCCCCGTACGACGGGCAGAGGTCGGCGATGGGGCAGGCGCCGCAGGCGGGCTTGCGGGCGTGGCAGATGCGGCGGCCGTGGAAGATCACGCGGTGCGAGAGCATCGTCCACTCGCTCTTCGGGAAGAGGTCGGCGATGGCGGCCTCGACCTTCTCCGGGTCCGTCTCCTCGGTCCACTTCCACCGGCGGACGAGCCGCCCGAAGTGGGTGTCCACGGTGATTCCGGGGACTCCGAAGGCGTTGCCGAGCACGACGAACGCGGTCTTGCGGCCTACGCCGGGCAGCTTGACCAGGTCCTCTATGCGGCCGGGGACCTCACCGCCGTGGTTGTCCCGCAGGGCCGCGGCAAGCCCCATGATCGACTTCGTCTTCGCCCGGAAGAACCCGGTCGGCCTGATCAGTTCCTCGACCTCTTCGGGGTTGGCCGCTGCCAGGTCCTCCGGGGTCGGGTACGCGGCGAAGAGGCGCGGTGTCGTCTGGTTCACCCGCAGGTCGGTGGTCTGCGCGGAGAGGACTGTGGCCACCAGGAGCTCGAAGGGGTTCTCGAAGTCCAGCTCGGGATGCGCGTACGAGTACACCTCGGCGAGCTCGCGGTTGATGCGGCGGGCGCGGCGGACGAGGGCGGTACGGGACTCGGGCTTGGCCTGTTTGGTGGGGGTGGCTTTCTTGATTGGGGTGGGCTTCTTGGTTGGGGTGGGCTTCTTGGTGGAGGTGGGCTTCTTCGCCGCCACCGTCGTCTTCTTTACCGCCGTCGTCTTCTTCGCCGAAGGCTTCCTCACCGGTGGCACCCTTGTCCCTTTTGTCGCATTCTCTGGCTCAGAGGAAGTCTGTTCGCCCACAGCGGAATCACGGCGTGCGGTCACCCTTCCAGCCCCCTTGGCCTGTGCTCTCACCGGCTTTTTGGACACCCGGCCAGCCTAGAGCCCGGCACTGACATCCGCCCCTGACCCCATGGATCGGCCCCCAATTGGCCCCCTCCTGCATGGCATGCGACACCAGTACGGCATCCTTGTGACAGATCACACTGTTTGGACCGTCCGGCAAAATGGGGAGCACGGTCCCCTGATGCAGGTCGACAAGGAGAGAACTCGTGGACGACGTTCTGCGGCGCGCCCCGCTCTTCGCGGCGCTCGATGACGAGCAGGCCGCGGAGCTCCGCGCCTCCATGAGTGAGGTGACGCTCGCGCGCGGAGATGCTCTGTTCCATGAGGGCGACCCCGGAGACCGCCTTTATGTGGTCACCGAGGGCAAGGTGAAGCTCCACCGGACCTCACCCGACGGGCGCGAGAACATGCTCGCGGTGCTCGGTCCCGGCGAGCTCATCGGTGAGCTCTCGCTGTTCGACCCGGGTCCGCGTACGGCAACCGCCTCCGCCCTCACCGAGGTCAAGCTGCTCGGCCTGGGGCACGGCGACCTCCAGCCGTGGCTGAACGCGCGGCCCGAGGTGGCCGCCGCGCTGCTGCGTGCCGTCGCCCGGCGCCTGCGCAAGACCAACGACCAGATGTCCGACCTGGTCTTCTCCGACGTGCCCGGGCGTGTGGCCCGCGCGCTCCTCGACCTGTCGCGCCGCTTCGGTGTGCAGTCCGAGGAGGGCATCCACGTCGTGCACGACCTCACGCAGGAAGAGCTGGCCCAGCTGGTCGGCGCCTCCCGCGAGACGGTCAACAAGGCGCTGGCGGACTTCGCCGGGCGCGGGTGGCTGCGGCTTGAGGCTCGCGCGGTGATTTTGCTGGATGTGGAGCGGTTGGCCAAGCGGTCACGCTGACGCCGGTGCGCTGACGCTTTGTCTTACGCGGATGGGGTTCTGTCTCTTTGAGGCCGGGCCCCATTTGTGCTTGCCGCACAGGCTTTTCCCGCCCACCCACCCGATTACCCGGCGTGGATTGGGTGGGTGGGGGGAAGGCCTGTGCGCGAAGCGTCCGGTGCGGGCGGGTGGGGGCGAAGCGCCCGTACGGGCGGCGGGGCGAAGGCTCCGGTGTGGGCGGCGGGGCGAAGCGTCCGGCGCGGGCGGGGCGCAAAGTGCCCGGCGCGGGCGGGGGCGAAGGGTCCTGGACCCTAGATGAGGCCGTGTTCCCGTAGGTAGTCCAGTTGTGCACGGACCGAGAGTTCCGCCGCCGGCCACAGGGAGCGGTCGACGTCCGCGTATACGTGGGCGACGACGTCCGCAGGCGCCACGTGACCGTTCTCGACCGCCGTCTCCACCTGGGCCAGGCGGGTCGCGCGGTGCGCGAGGTAGAACTCGACGGCGCCCTGCGCGTCGTCCAGGACCGGACCGTGGCCCGGCAGGACCGTGTGCACGCCGTCGTCGACCGTCAGCGACCTGAGGCGACGCAGCGAGTCCAGATAGTCCCCCAGGCGGCCGTCAGGGTGCGCCACGACCGTCGTACCGCGGCCCAGGACCGTATCCCCCGTCAGGACGGACTGATCGGCCGGGAGATGGAAGCACAGGGAGTCCGCGGTGTGGCCGGGCGTCGGCACGACGCGCAGCTCCAGGCCGCCCGTCGTGATCACGTCACCCGCGGCGAGTCCCTCGTCGCCGAGGCGCAGCGCCGGGTCGAGGGCCCGCACGTTGGTGCCGGTCAGCTCTGCGAAGCGTGCGGCGCCTTCCGCGTGGTCGGGGTGGCCGTGGGTGAGGAGGGTCAGGGCTACGCGCTGACCGGCCTTCTCGGCGGTGGCGATGACGTTCTGGAGGTGCGCGTCGTCCAGCGGGCCGGGGTCGATGACGACCGCGAGCCCGGAGTCGGGCTCCGAGACGATCCACGTGTTGGTGCCGTCGAGGGTCATCGCGGACGCGTTCGGCGCGAGCACATTGACGGCGCGGGCCGTTGCGCGACCGCTGAGAACTCCACCCCGGGGCTGTCCGGGAAGGGCGGCGGCTTCGGTCATGCGGGGTTACTCCCGTTCGGGTCGGGTGGGGTGACGGTGCGGGTGGCTGCGGGTGCCGTCACGGGCGAGCCCCGGGGGTCACTTGGGCTCGCCCGTAGGGATGTGTTTGGTGAACTCCTCGTGGCCCGGCCAGGTCAGGGTCAACTCGCCGTTCTGCAGGCGCGCTTGGGCCAGGACCGGGGTCAGGTCGCGCTCCGGGGCGGCAGTCAAGGCGTCCGCCGCGGTCGCGTACGGGCTCAGCTGGCGCAGGGTCGCGATGGTCGGCGGCATCATCAGGAGCTCGCCCTTGTCGTACCCCTCCGTGGCCTTCCCGGGAGCGATCCACACCGTACGGTCCGCCTCCGTAGAGGCGTTGCGCGTGCGCTGCCCCTCCGGAAGCACCGCCACGAAGAAGAACGTGTCGTACCGCTTCGGCTCGAACTCCGGAGTGATCCACCGCGCCCAGGCGCCAAGCAGGTCACTACGGAGGACCAGGCCCCGGCGATCCAGAAACTCCGCGAAGGACAGCTCGCGGGCCACCAGCGCCTCGCGGGCCGCCTCCCAGTCGTCGCCCGTGGTGTCGCCGACGACGGTCGAGGGGGAGGGGCCCGCCAGCAGCACGCCCGCCTCCTCGTACGTCTCGCGGACGGCGGCGCACACGATCGCCTGTGCGCCCGGCTCGTCCACGCCGAGCCGCGCCGCCCACGTCGCGAGGGAGGGGCCCGCCCAGCGCACCAGGTGGTCGTCGTCGCGCGGGTCCACACCGCCGCCCGGATACGCGTACGCGCCTCCGGCGAAGGCCATGGAGGCGCGTCTGCGCAGCATGTGTACGGCGGGGCCCGCCGTGGAGTCCCGGAGGAGCATGACCGTGGCGGCCCGGCGCGGAGTCACCGGCGTCAGTTCGCCGCTGCTCAGCGCCCGGATGCGGTCGGGCCACTCCGGGGGATACCACTGCCCATTAGCCATGGGCGGAGGCTATCCCCTGGCGGGCTGATGTTCGAGAGGCAACTATCGGCTGCTCCAGGGGCGCTCAGAACACCCCCGCGCAGCCCTCACGCCTCGGTCAGTTCCACCTGGATCTCGACCTCGACCGGCGCGTCCAGCGGCAGGACCGCCACGCCCACGGCGCTGCGGGCGTGCACGCCCTTGTCGCCGAGTACCTCGCCGAGCAGCTCGCTCGAGCCGTTGATCACTCCGGGCTGGCCCGTGAAGTCGGGGGCCGAAGCGACAAAGCCGACGACCTTCACGACGCGTGCCACCCGGTCCAGGTCGCCGACGAGGGACTTCACCGCGGCGAGCGCGTTCAGGGCGCAGGTGCGGGCCAGGTCCTTGGCCTCCTCCGGGGTCACCTCGGCGCCGACCTTGCCGGTCACCGGAAGCTTGCCCTCCACCATCGGGAGCTGCCCCGAGGTGTAGACGTACACACCGGACTGGACGGCCGGCTGGTAGGTCGCCAGCGGCGGCACGACCTCCGGCAGGGTCAGTCCGAGCTCGGCAAGGCGAGCATCGACGACGCCGCTCATGCCTGCTTCTCCCGCTTCAGGTAGGCCACGAGCTGCTCAGGGTTGTTCGGCCCGGGCACGACCTGGACGAGCTCCCAGCCGTCCTCGCCCCAGGTGTCCAGAATCTGCTTCGTGGCATGGACGAGCAGCGGCACGGTTGCGTATTCCCACTTGGTCATATGGCCGACTGTAGCCGCTGTGAGGCGCTGCTCACGGTGGCCTCCTGCGTAGTCCGGACGGCGACTGGTTAGGCTCACAAGTGTGAGCAGGCTCCAGGTCGTCAGCGGCAAGGGTGGTACCGGCAAGACCACGGTGGCCGCCGCCCTAGCGCTCGCCCTCGCGACGGAGGGCAAGCGCACCCTCCTCGTGGAGGTCGAGGGCAGACAGGGCATCGCGCAGCTCTTCGAGACCGAAGCGTTGCCCTACGAGGAGCGGAAGATCGCCGTCGCTCCGGGGGGCGGGGAGGTGTACGCCCTCGCCATCGACCCCGAGCTCGCGCTGCTCGACTACCTCCAGATGTTCTACAAGCTGGGGGGCGCAGGACGCGCGCTCAAGAAGCTCGGCGCCATCGACTTCGCCACCACCATCGCGCCGGGCCTGCGGGACGTCCTGCTCACCGGCAAGGCCTGCGAGGCCGTACGCCGCAAGGAGAAGAGCGGGCGTTTCACGTACGACTGTGTGGTGATGGACGCCCCGCCGACCGGGCGCATCACGCGCTTCCTCAACGTGAACGACGAGGTGGCGGGGCTCGCCAAGATCGGGCCGATACACAATCAGGCGCAGGCCGTGATGCGCGTCCTCAAGTCCCCTGAGACGGCTGTGCACTTGGTGACCCTGCTTGAGGAGATGCCCGTCCAGGAGACCGCGGACGGGATCGCGGAGCTGCGAGCGGCCCAACTGCCCGTGGGACGGGTCGTCGTGAACATGGTGCGGCCCGCCCTGCTCGACGAGGCCTCGCTCGAACTGGGCCTCGAGCAGACCCCGCGGACGGCCATCGCCAAGTCCCTGTCGGCCGTGGGCCTCGGCGGCGCCCGGCGCGGCGGCAACGCGGAGCGGCTCGTCGACCCGCTCCTGGAGCAGGCCGCCGAGTACGCCGAGCGGTACGCCCTGGAGCGCGACCAGCGGGCCGTGCTCGGCGATCTCGGCCTGCCCTCGCACGAACTCCCGCTGCTCGCAGGGGGGATGGACCTGGCGGGGCTCTACGACCTCGCGACGGAACTGCGGAAGCAAGGGATCGCATGACGACGCCCGACCCGGCACGCACGCCCGACCCGGCACGCACCGACCCCGTACGCCCCCTCGACCCGGCCCGCATCCTCGACGTGGACGGGCTGCTCGACGACCCGAAGACCCGCATCGTCGTGTGCTGCGGCTCCGGAGGCGTCGGCAAGACGACGACGGCGGCCGCGCTCGGCCTGCGCGCCGCGGAGCGGGGCCGCAAGGTCGTCGTCCTCACCATCGACCCGGCGCGCAGGCTCGCCCAGTCCATGGGGATCGACTCGCTCGACAACGTCCCGCGGCGGGTCAAGGCCGTCGACGGGGACGGCGAGCTGCACGCCATGATGCTCGACATGAAGCGCACCTTCGACGAGATCGTCGAGGCGCACGCGGACAAGGAGCGGGCGAGCGCGATCCTCAACAATCCCTTTTACCAGTCGCTTTCAGCGGGCTTCGCGGGCACGCAGGAGTACATGGCGATGGAGAAGCTGGGGCAGCTGCGCTCCCGCGACGAGTGGGATCTGATCGTCGTCGACACCCCGCCCTCGCGCTCGGCCCTCGACTTCCTCGACGCTCCCAAGCGCCTCGGTTCGTTCCTGGACGGGAAGCTGATCCGGCTGCTCATGGCCCCCGCGAAGGTGGGCGGCCGGGCCGGGATGAAGTTCCTGAACGTGGGGATGTCGATGATGACGGGGGCCCTGGGCAAGCTGCTCGGCGGTCAACTGCTGCGTGACGTGCAGACGTTCGTGGCCGCGATGGACACCATGTTCGGCGGTTTCCGCACCCGCGCGGACGCCACGTACCGGCTGCTTCAGGCGCCCGGCACGGCGTTTCTCGTGGTGGCGTCGCCGGAGCGGGACGCGCTGCGTGAGGCGGCGTACTTCGTGGAGCGCCTGGCCGCCGACGACATGCCGCTCGCCGGGCTCGTACTGAACCGGGTGCACAGCAGCGGCGCCGCCCGGCTTTCGGCCGAGCGGGCGCTTGCCGCCGCAGAGGATCTCGCGCTTGCCGCCACGGAAAATCTTGATGAGAGCCGCATTGTGGATCAGGGGGACGGGAAGGTTGGAGGGCGTAGCTCCCACGAGGCTCTCGCCGACTCCCCCGAGACTCCCGAGACTCCCAAGACTTCCAAGACTTCTGAAAGCTCCGAGAACCCCGCACCTTCTGAACTTCATGACTCGTCCGTCGAGCAGTTGACCGCCGGTCTGCTGCGGCTGCACGCCGAACGTATGCAGTTGCTCGCGCGCGAACAGCGCACACGCGACCGTTTCACCGCGCTCCACCCCGAGGTGGCCGTGGCCGAAGTGACCGCTCTGCCGGGCGATGTGCATGACCTGGCAGGCCTTCGGGCCATCGGGGACCGGCTCGCGACCGGTGCTGATGGTGATCCGGCCGGAGCTGCCTGAGCAGCGGGTCTGTCCCACCGCCGCGGTGGGTTACCCCACCGCCGCGTAGCTCTCGTACGTCTCGTCGTCCTCCAAGTCCACGGGCAGCAGGCCCGCGCCGCGCTCGTACTCGGAGCGCGCCGTCTCAAGCAGCCGGCGCCATGAGGTGACGGTGGGACGCCTGCGCAGCAGTGCGCGGCGCTCCCGCTCCGTCATGCCACCCCACACGCCGAACTCGACGCGGTTGTCCAGCGCGTCGGCCAGGCACTCGGTCCGCACCGGGCAGCCGGTGCACACCGCCTTGGCCCTGTTCTGCGCTGCTCCTTGAACGAACAGTTCATCTGGATCGGTAGTGCGGCAGGCCGCCTGCGCACTCCAGTCGGTTACCCAGCCCATACCGGCGCCGTCCTCTCCCGAATCGAGGCTCCCCCACGGCGGCAGCGGCATATTCACCGCCGCCAGTTGAGGACGTTACGGAAGGTGGCGACAGCGCAACACCCCCTTCGGGCCCAATCTTGAATGGCCCGAACGGACTATGCGTAAGCGGCAGATCACCCGACGGAGTGAGCTGGCGACATGCGTGAGGAACCCGGCATAGGCGGGCATTTCAGTTGAGTCACAACGGGCACCGGATGGCGCATAAGGCGAATTCGGACACTCCCTCAAGCTCTCCAGGAGCCGGAGGTGCCCCCTCGTCAGATTCGGGGATGACGGAGGGGTTGTTGCTGAACCGCACTGCTGTGACAGTTGAGAGCAGCTTAGGCCAAGGCATTGAGGCCTGTCCGGCGAATCAGAACGTGGGCACGAGAGCGGTCCGTTCGCGGTGCGGCAGGAGTAGCGATGCAGCCCCGGATGTCACGATCCAGCACTCGAACATCCCGAGGAACACCCGCTCCCTCGGAACGCCCTTGACTACGGATTAGGCTGCCCTCATGGGAAAGAAGCGCTCGGGCGGTGGTCTGTCACCAACTCAGCAGGCAGCGAAGTTCCTAGGTGTCAGTGTCCTCGCGGGAGCGGTGCTGGCCGGTATCGCCCTGCCCGCGGCCGGAGCGCTGGGCCTCGCGGCGAAGGGGTCGGTGGAGGGGTTCGACGAGATCCCGGCCAACCTGAAGCAGCCGCCGCTGAGTCAGCGCACCACGATCCTGGACGCCAAGGGCGGTGCGATCGCGACGGTCTACTCACGTGACCGCACCGTGGTGCCGCTCAAGGAGATCTCGCCGTACATGCAGAAGGCGATCGTCGCGATCGAGGACGCCCGCTTCTATGAGCACGGCGCGGTCGACGCGAAGGGCATCCTGCGCGCGCTGAACCAGAACGCGCAGAGCGGCGGCGTCTCCCAGGGCGCGTCCACGCTCACCCAGCAGTACGTGAAGAACGTCTTCGTGGAGGAGGCCGGCGACGACCCGACGAAGGTCGCCGAGGCCACCCAGCAGACCCTCGGGCGCAAGATCCGCGAGCTGAAGTACGCGATCCAGATCGAGGACAAGCTCGGCAAGAAGCGCATCCTCAGCAACTACCTGAACATCACGTACTTCGGGCAGCAGGCATACGGAGTCGAGGCGGCATCCCAGCGCTACTTCTCCAAGCCCGCCAAGGACCTGAAGGTCGAGGAAGCCGCACTGCTCGCCGGCATCGTGCAGTCCCCCAGCCGGTACGACCCGGTCAACGACACGCAGGAAGCCACCAAGCGCCGCAATGTCGTCATCCAGCGGATGGCGGAGACGCACGACATCACGCAGGCGGAGGCCGAGGCGGCGAAGAAGAAGCCGCTCGGTCTGAAGGTGAGCAAGCCGAAGAACGGCTGCATCACGGCGGTCAGCGGCGCCGGGTTCTTCTGTGACTACGTACGCGAGGTCTTCCTCTCCGACCCGGTCTTCGGCAAGACGAAGGAGGACCGGGCCAAGGTCTGGAACCAGGGCGGGCTGCAGATCAAGACGACGCTCGACCCGCAGTCACAGCAGTCCGTGCAGGCCTCGATAAAGGATCACGTCAACCAGACCGACGACGTGGCGACGGCGGCCACCATCGTCGAGCCGGGCACCGGCAAGATCCTGGGCATGGGCCAGTCCCGTCCGTACGGCTTCAAGAAGGACGAGACGACGATCAACCTCTCCGTAGACGACGCCATGGGCGGCGGCGCGGGCTACCAGCCGGGTTCGACTTTCAAACCCATCGTCGCGGCGGCCGCCCTCGAAGGCGGCATGCCTCCTACGAAGAGCTACGGCTCGCCGTACGAAATGCCGTACCCGGAGCGTGTCGCGGCGTGCGACGGCAAGGAGTGGGTGAACTCCGGCGGCGCGAAGCTCACCAATGAGAACGAGTCCGAGGTCGGCCCCTACGCCATGAAGGAAGCGACCGCGAAGTCGGTCAACACCTACTACGTGGAGATGATCGGCGACATCGGGATCTGCCCGGTGACGAAGATGGCCAAGAAGATGGGCGCCGAGCGGGCCGACGGCAACAAGATGATGCAGGCGCCGTCGATCGCGCTCGGGACCCAGGAGATGTCGCCGCTGACGATGGCAGGCGCGTACGCGACGTTCGCCTCGCGCGGCACGTACTGCACGCCCATCGCCATCGAGTCGATCTCCGCTCCGGGCGGCAAGTCGCTGCCGGTGCCGAAGTCGTCGTGCTCGCGCGCGATGTCGCAGAAGACCGCCGACACGATCAACACGCTCCTGAAGGGCGTGGTCGAGGACGGCACGGGCCAGCAGGCGGGCCTCGGCTCCCGCCCGAGCGCGGGCAAGACGGGTACGACCGACTTCCGCTACGCCGCCTGGTTCGTCGGCTACACGCCGAACATGTCGGGCGCTGTCTGGGTCGGCGACCCGCAGCACAAGCGGCAGATGGTCGACATCACCATCGGCGGTGTCCCGTACGACAAGGTCTTCGGTGGCGAGGTGCCGGGCCCGATCTGGCGCGACGCGATGAGCGGCGCCCTCGCGGGCAAGCCCGCGCCGGGCTTCAACACCATCCACATCCCGGACGGCGACAAAGACAAGCACAAGGACAGGCCCCACGACGACAACAAGCCCGGCGGCGGTAACGGCGGTGGCGGCAACGACGGCGGAGGGGGCGACGGCGGCGGCGATCCGTGGCCGGACATCTCCCTGCCGCCGGATGTCATCGGCGGCGGTGGGAACGGTGGGAACGGCAATGGGGGCGGGATCGGCGGCTGGGGCCGGTAGCTCCTCGCTTTAGTACGTGAATGAGGGCGCTCCCTGAGGTCAGGAGGCGCCCTCATTCACGTACGCGATCCGTCTTTGCTCAGTCGGCGAGACTGAACCGTCTGTGCTCAGCCGGCGAGCAGCTTCTTGACCACGGCGGCGACGCGGCCGCCCTCGGCGAGGCCCGCGACCTTCGGGTTCACGATCTTCATGACCTGGCCCATGGCGCGCGGCCCCTCGGCGCCGGCGGCCTTGGCCTCCTCGACGGCCTGGGCGACGATCGTCTGGAGCTCGTCCTCGGAGAGCTGCTTCGGCAGGTACTCGGCGAGGATCTCGCCCTCCGCCTTCTCCTTCGCGGCCTGCTCGGCGCGGCCGCCGTCGGCGAAGGCCTCCGCGGCCTCGCGGCGCTTCTTCGCCTCCCGGGCGATCACCTTCTGCACCTCGTCGTCGGAGAGCTCGCGGGCCGTCTTGCCCGAGACCTCCTCCTTCGTGATCGCCGTGAGGGTCAGCCGGAGCGTCGAGGAGCGCAGCTCGTCACGCCCCCTGATCGCGGCGGTGAGGTCTTCCTGGAGCTTCGACTTGAGCTTGGTCATGCGGTGATTGTCGCAGGTGTGTACGGCCCGACGCCCGCTGATTTACCGGGGCTTCGGGTCTGACACGATGGAAGTATGCGCGCGCGATACGCAGTACCCCTGGGCATCACGGCGACGGCCGCGGCAGGTCTCGCCTACTCGGTGGGCTTCGAGGCCCGCTCCTTCCGCCTGAGGCGGGTGACCGTCCCCGTCCTCCCGTCGGGGATGCGCCCTCTGCGGGTCCTCCAGGTGTCGGACATCCACATGGTGTCGGGTCAGCGCAAGAAGCAGCGCTGGCTGCGCTCGCTCGCCGGGCTCCGCCCCGACTTCGTGATCAACACGGGCGACAACCTCTCCGACCCCGAGGGCGTCCCGGAGACCCTTGACGCGCTCGGCCCGCTGATGCGGTTCCCCGGGGCGTACGTCTTCGGCTCGAACGACTACTACGGCCCGAAGCCGCGCAACCCCGCCCGCTACCTGGTCGAGAAGGTGCAGGGCAAGCACGGCCTGAACGGCAACGCACCGGCCGTCGGCGTGATCCACAACCCGTGGGAGGACCTGCGCGACGGCTTCGACGCGGCGGGCTGGGTGAATCTCACCAACACCCGGGGCGCGCTGAAGATCGAGGGCTACGAGATCGGCCTCACCGGCCTGGACGACCCGCACATCAAGCGCGACCGGTACGCGCGCGTGGCGGGCGGTCCGGACGCCGGGGCCGACTTCTCGATGGGCATCGTGCACGCTCCGTACCTGCGCACGCTGGACTCCTTCACCGCGGACGGCTACCCCCTGATCCTGGCGGGCCACACCCACGGCGGCCAGCTCTGCATCCCCTTCTACGGGGCGCTGGTCACCAACTGTGACCTGGACACGGACCGAGTGAAGGGCCTGTCGTCGCACGAGGCGGAGGGCCACAAGTCCTACCTCCACGTCTCGGCGGGCTGCGGCGCCAACCGCTACACCCCGATGCGCTTCGCCTGCCCCCCGGAGGCCACCCTCCTGACCCTGACGCCGAGGCCCTGAGGGCTCTGCGGGCACAGGTCCAGAAAACCGGATTTCGTCTCCGGCCGCCGGTCCGCTAAAGTAATCGATGTCGCCACGGCCTGCAGCAATGCGGGACGCGGAGCAACGACATCGGGGTGTAGCGCAGCTTGGCAGCGCGCTTCGTTCGGGACGAAGAGGTCGTGGGTTCAAATCCCGCCACCCCGACAGAGAAACGCCAGGTCAGGCCCGGTACTGAGAGATCAGGACCGGGCCTGACCTGTGTTGCGGGCCCATTTGGGGAGCCGTTTGGGAGCCAACTTCAAGATCCGGCTCCCGGGGAGCCGCGGAGAGACGCCCTCCGGACGTCCCTCAAGTGGAAGTAATCCCGGTGGCCGACAGGATCTCCGCGGCCGATGCGCTGTTGCCGTCCTGCACGGCCCTGGCCATGGCGGCACGTGCGGCGGAGGCGTCGGTCTGCGGCGGGAGCAGGAGGAAGGAGAAGATGTCTTGCCGCCCGCGGGTGATGAGCATCGTGCTGTCGTCGACGGCGGACCAGTCGATGCGGACCATGTGACCGTCGACGATCACGTGGCGTGTGTGCACGTCCCAGGCGCTTGCGTCCAGGCCGATACGGGCGAGGGGGCCGAGGCGCTCGGTGAGCGCACGTATCAGGTCGGGCAGCTGGGTTTCGAGGTTCCGGGACCGCGGCCACCACGCACCGTCGAAGGTCCCGTCACGGCGGGGCGTCATCTGCATCCTCAGTACGGCCGCGCCGGGCGCCACGAGATGGGTCTGCGTGTCTGCCAGCAGCTTCGCGGAGGACTCGGAATCATCGGTCATGGCGCACCGCCGACCGAGGGCGTGACTGTAGTCGGCGGTCCCGCGCGACGGCCTGCCAAGCCGCCTTCCGCACGTGGCCGTTGGCGGGCGCCTTCTTGAGGTGGGGTGTGTTCGTGTCCATGGCGTGACCTCGCCTCGTGCGGGCCCGGTCTGACAGCTCGCCGAGAGCGGCACGGGGTCCGGGCCCGTGCGCGCGGAGAACACGGGTGTCCGGGCCCGTGCGCGCGGAGAACTCGGCACTTCGAGCCTACTCCCGACCGCTGTCCGTCCGGACGGGTGCGGCCCGCTCAGCAAGCGGTGGCCGGGCAGTCGTGGTCGGGCAGTCGTGGTCGGGGCCGCCGCAGGAGTAGGCTCGGCAGCACTGAGGGAATTTTCTTGATCGGCTTCCTTGCCGGTTTCTCGCTCGGTTCCATCGCACCGGGCCGGCACGACAGCCCGGGGACAGGTCGACGCCATGACGGTGCTCACCGCACGACCCCCGCCGACCGCACCGACCGCAAAGCCCTCCGACTATCCGCCGTTGCGGCTGTCCGTCAAGCCTCCGGGCCCGCCCTCCGGTCTGCTCGGCGGCGCCTGGTGGCCGCGCTCCCGAGACCTCGCTCGTGAACTTCCCGCCCTGACGGACCTGTTGGACCCCCTGTGGGGCCGCATCACGCGCGTCACGGTCAACCCGACGCACTGGCCCGTCGTACCGCGCAAGGTCACCGTCAACGGCCGTGTGGTCAAGGTGAGTTGGTTCCGTGACGAGCAGGACCCGCACCAACTCATGCTGCGCTCCTACCACGTAGGGCGCTGGGACCTGCTGATCATTCCCCCGGAGATTGGTGCGGAGGCCGCCGGGCGCCTCATGGCCGCCGCCTGTGATCCTCGGATCGTCCGTACCGGCAACGCTCTCATCGCTGACGAGCTGGACCGTCACCCCGCGGTTCCGCCCGAGGCGGACCCGCCGGGCCGCACGCAGGCAGAGGCGTGGGAGGCGGAGGGTGGCGCCATGGCCGCGCCCGTCGGCACGGCCGACGGCGGGAGGTGACGGGCCATGGACACCAGCATCACCGTCGCCGTCATCCTCGCGATGATCACTCTGGGGGCGTTCGTGATCCACCTCCTCAACGACCAGCACTCCGAACGGATCGCACTGCACCAGTACAGCCGTCGCCTTCCCTGGCACCGTGGCGCCCACAGCGCCACTCGGCCACAACCTGACGGCACCGCACCACCCGCCGTCCGCGCCCGCCGCGACCACCGGGACGGAGGGCGCGGGCGTCTTAGCCCGCGGCGCAGGACCAACCGAGCCGCGAAGGGGCGCAGGACATGACCGGGCATACGGCGACGTGGCTCGGCCCGACCGGGCCGAGCCGCCAAGAACAGCCGGCCGACGGGCACGTCGAGGTCCGCCTCGTCGCCGCCGACCCCGACGCGGCACGGCAGGTCGCGCTGCTCCTCAGCCGGTTCTTCGTCTGCGACGAGCCCCGCACCTACCCCACAGGCAGCGAAGGAGGCGGCACCCGCCTCCACCTGACAGTGGACACCCTGCCCACCCGAGTGTCCGGCCCGGCACCCAGGTCCTGGCTCGCCGAAGGCCGCTCTCAGGCACGGCGCACCCATGTCGGCGAAACGGACTGAACCCCCGGGCCGCCCACCACCGATTCCCTGGCCCCGGACCCTGGCCATCTTTTCCAGACCGAGGTCAAGGAGCCTTGTATGTCGCCCAGTTCCACCCGTTCCACCCGTTCCCAAGCCCCCGCCCCGCCACAGGACGCCACCACATCCCAGACGTACGACGGGACGGCGCCCTTCTCCACCAACAACCGCCCGGCTTCTGCGCGCAGCGGCGGTGAGCGGCTGTACGTGACGGTGACGGCGGTGATCGTCGTCCTGCCGTTTCTTGCGCTCGGCCTGGTCGGCTGGCTGCTGTGGGGACGTCTCATCCATCCCGCGGACGTGCTGCTCACCCTCTCTCTGTACGTTGTCACGGGGCTCGGGGTCACGGTCGGCTTCCACCGCGGTCTCACCCACGGCGGGTACCGGGCCGCCCGGCCCGTGCGGATCGCCCTCGCGGTGGCCGGGTCGATGAGCTTCCAGGGCGACGTCATCGGCTGGGTCGCCACGCACCGCCGCCACCACGCCTTCACCGACCGCCCCGGCGACCCGCACTCCCCCTACCGCTACGGCACGCACCTGCGCGGCCAGTTGCGCGGCCTGGCCCACTCCCACGTGGGCTGGCTGTTCCACAACGACCCCACCTCCGCCGGGCGTTACGCCCCCGACCTGCTCGCCGACCGCGACATCCGCGCCGTCTCCCGGGCCTTCCCGGCCCTGTGCGTCCTCACCCTGGCCCTCCCCTTCGCCCTCGGCTGGGCGATCGGCGGCACCTGGGTGCACGCCGTCACCGCTCTGCTGTGGGCAGGCCTTGTCCGCATCGCCCTGCTCCACCACGTGACCTGGAGCGTCAACTCCCTGTGCCATGTGATCGGACGGCGCCCGTTCCGCACCCGGCGCCACGACCGGGCCACCAACCTGTGGCCCTTGGCCCTGCTCTCCTTCGGCGAGAGCTGGCACAACCTCCACCATGCCGACCCCACCAGCGCCCGCCACGGCGTGGACCGCGGACAGATCGACCCCTCCGCCGCCGTCATCCGCCTCCTCGAACGCCTCGGCTGGGTACACGACGTACGCTGGCCGACGTCGGACCGCATCGCGGCCCGCCGGACCTGAACTCCTGGTGCAGACAGGGGACTTGAGGGCTCTTTTCCGTCTCCCGCACCGCCGATTTCCGTCTCCCGCACCGCCGAATCCAGGACTACCCTCACATCAGGACGTCGACATTCCAGACCCCAACGGCGCGTTGCTGCTGAGCACGCATACCTGCCGGGCCTCAGCCTGCACCACCGGCTCCGGCCTCGGCCGGTCGCCCGGAACCGGAGGCGCCATGTCCTTGCCCATGTTGACCATCTACCGGCACGACGAGCGGAGCCGGGCGCTGATCACCTTGGCCGGTGAGATCGACCTCGAAACGGCACCTTTGGTCAGCGCTTCCCTGCGGGAGTGTCTGTACGGGGGCGTGCGGTCGATCGACGTCGACCTGACCGCAGTCACCTTCTGCGACATGAGCGGCCTCAACGCCTTCCTGCGCGCTTCCGCACAGGCCACCACGGCAGGCGGAGCCCTGCGGCTGCACCACCCATCGCCCGAGCTGCGGCGGATCCTCGCCCTCACCGGTTGCACCGTCCTGCTCAGCGTGCCCCCGGCACGCCGCACCACGGGCACGCCCGCCCCGCGGCGGTCCGCGCCCCTGTCGGCAGGTGCGCGATGACGGCCGCCGGCTCCGGACCGGGCCATGAGCGCTCCGCCGCAGCTCGGGCGCGGTGCGCCTGCGCCGCCTGAACCGCTGGCAGGCCGAGACGCTCCGGGAGGACCTGGCGGACCTCTACGTCGAGTCCTCGGACAGCGCGACGGGGGGAGACATACCGCCGTAGGGAGAACTTCCTGCACCGTCTCGCGGACTCCGTACGGCGCCCGGGTTTCTCGATGCTGGTCGCCGAGACGACCACCCTGGCCGGCTGTGCCTTCGGCTTCCCCGTAGCGCGCGACGGCGCGACGGGTCCTGGTGGCTCGGCTTCGAGGGCGGCCTGCCCAGGTCGGTCGAACAGCTGACCTCCTCGGGACACGCCTTCGCCGTCACGGAGATCATGGTCCACCCGCACGAGCACACCTCCGGTCTCGCCCGGCTGCTGCAGACACGGCTGCTCGCCGACCACCACGCCTCGCTCGGTGCCACCCTGGTGGACCAGGCCGACCACTCGGCCCATACCGCCTTCCAGTCGTGGGGATGGCAGGACATCGGACAAGTCCGCAGGCCCTCCGATCCCGCGGTGCTGCGCGCCCTGGTACTGCCGCTGGGAGAACGCGCGGCCAGCCGCCAGGACGGCCTCGCGCACAACGCCCGTACTCAGCGGCCCGAGTAGCCGGAGACAGTGAGCAAGCCGTGCGACGGACGGGATGGGAAGCGTGGAGGAGCCGCCCTCCGAGCGGGAGCAGGAACGGGCTTCGACGCCCCTATGGCCACGGTGACGACCGTCGACACCGACCGGGTCTGGTTCAAGGCCGCGTACGGGCTGAAAGGGGTCGCCCAGACCGGCCGGGACGCCTGCCTGAGCACCTCGGCGATCCTCTCCGACGCCCCGCTGGTCATCACCGACACCCGCCACGACGCCCTGACCCGCATCGATCCGATGGCGGCCGAGCCGACCAGCGTCCGTTTCTACGCCGCTGCCCCGATCACCACCCCCGACGGCCACCGGTTCGGCGCCGACGACGTCCTGGACACTCGGCCCAGCGGGATCTGCCCGATGACCCGCGGCCACCTGGCCGCCGACGCCGTCCTCGCGCCTCAGACGGGCTACGGCGCGGCAGCGTCCGGCTTCCGGTGGTGTCCGGCTTCCGGTGGTGTCGGCGCGGCACGTCACAGGCGCCCTGGTAAAGGCGCGCGACCGGGGCGAGACTGAGCGGCAGCAGGAGACAGCAGCCTGTGGGAGGGTGTCCCCGGATCACTCTTGGAGGTGGATGGGGCATGCCTGAGCTGCCACGTGAGGAGCAGTTGGCGGCCGCCTTCGTCGACCTCGCCGACACCTTGGTGCGGGACTTCGACGTCATCGGATTCCTGTACACGCTCACCGAGCACTGCGTGGACCTGTTGGATGTGGCGGCAGCCGGGGTCCTGCTCGCCACTCCCGGGGGCCAACTGGTGGACGCCGCAGCCTCGGACGAGCGCACCCGCCAGCTGGAGCTGGCCAGCATCGAGTGGGACGAGGGCCCCTGCCGGGACTGCGTCCGGACCAGGAAACAGATTCCCGACGTACCACTGGCAACGCAAGCGGCCACGATGCGCTGGCCCCGGTTCGCACCGCGGGCCGTGGAAGCCGGCTTCACCTCAGTCGCGGCGGCACCGCTCCGGTTGCACGACCAGGTGATCGGAGCCCTGAACCTGTTCCGGGACCAGCCCGGCCCCCTCGGCGACTCCCAGTTGCGGCTTGGTCAGGCGCTGGCCGACACCGCCACCATCGGCGTCCTGCAACAGCGGGCGGTGAGTGAGCAGATGACAGTGACCGCACAGCTGCAGGCCGCTCTGGACAGCCGCGTCATCATCGAGCAGGCCAAGGGTTATCTGGCGAACCGCCGCGACACCGACGTCGAGGAGGCGTTCACCCTCATGCGCCGCTATGCACGCGATCACCGGACGCGGCTCACCGACATCGCTCGCCAGGTCTTGCAGGGCACGGCCGACGCGTCTCTCCTCACACGGCGCGATCGGTGAAGCGACGGCCCATCGGCGGTGACTGGTGGGCCGGCCGCCGGATGATCCGCGCTGCGCCGGAAAGGGGGCGACCTCGGTGACCCATCCGGTGATGGCCGACTACCTGCGCACCCTCAGCTCTCACACAGGCACCGGCCTGGCACCGCTGCCACTGGCGGCCTGCGCCGACATGCTGGGCTTGGACGGCCTCGGCCTGCTGCTGGCTCCTGGAGGCGGCAGAGCCGAACTGGTGCAGTCCTTTGGTGAGCGCACAATCGCCCTTGAGGACCTGCAACAGGTGCAGGGCCAGGGGCCGAGTCTGGACGCCGCCCGCCACGGGGCCCTGATGCTGGTGCCCGACGTGGTCGACACCTCCGCCTTCACCACCGATCGCTGGCCCGGCCTGCCAGGCGCCATCGAGACACTGGACATACGCGCAGTGTTCTCCTTCCCGCTGCGCATCGGCGTCATCGCGCTTGGCGCCCTCACCGGCCACCGCACCCAGCCCGGCCCGATGTCCACCGGACAACTCACCGATGCCCTCGGCCTGGCCGACACCATCGCCCAGATCACCATCGCCACCGCCGCCCACGTAGAGCTGCCCCACACTCCACTCCTTGACGAGCCCGGTCTCCACTTCGCCGAGGTCCACCAGGCCACCGGCATGCTCGCGGACCAACTGGACACCACCTGCGACCTCGCCCTCATCTGGCTGCGCGGCCACGCCTTCAGCCACGACCGACCTCTCCTGGACATCGCCCGTGATGTGCTGGCCCGCCGACTGCCTCTGGACGACAACGGAGACATCTCGCCCTGACGCCTCTGACGCCTCTGACGCCTCTGACGCCTCTGACGCCTCTGACGCCTCTGACGCCTCTGACGACGATGCTCTGCCGGGATGCCCGCCCTCCAGAGCGTCCTGCCTCGTCGCCGTTTAGCAGCCCGGCGGGTGCGCCCACAGCTCTTCGGCGAAACCCGTCAAGAGTCGAGTACGACGCGCCATGTTGGAACGCCGACCCAGACCCGTTGGCGACCGGTCCCTATGGACATCCGCCTTCGAGAGGGTCGCCATGACCTCACCCTTTGCAGCAGCCTGTGTTCAGGAAGTCCGCCTCCACGGCGACTGCACCCTGGTGGTCCTGTGCGGTGAAATCGACATCCACACCGCGCCGACCATCACCGACCGCCTCGACGCACTCACCCACACCGGCGACTCCGACTTGCTGATCGACCTGCGCCCCGTCGACTTCATGGACGGCACCGGGGTACGGATCCTCACTCGCACCCGAGCCCGGACCAGCGGCCGCCACGGACGCTTGCGCCTGATCTGCACCCACCCCGTGACCCTCCGCCTGCTCAACCATCCACGACTACGCCTGGAGTTCGACATCCTGAACCGGCTGCCCGCACCCGTACCGCCACAGGCAGCGGCCTGACTGACGCGAAACCACCCTGACCGTGCCCCTGCGGCGCCACTACGCTCACCAAGCGGCCCCCCTGTCGCCGGGGCTGGGGTGCGCTACCGGCCGAGTCGGCAGCCACAGCGACTACTGACCTTTTCGCTTCGGGGTGACGATGGACGCGCGTCCCCCGGGCATGTGGTCGCCTGCGAGGCGCTGGGGGCCCGTGAGCTTGATCCCTTCTCGTTCTGGCTGCTGGTCCGTCGTGCAGGAGCAGTTCAGAGTGGGTGGGATGAAGCAAGGCACCACATCCCACAGGGGACAGCCGGACCCCGCGGCTGAGTCAGTCGCCGTCTACAGTGACCACGCTGACGATTACGCGGCTGTGCATGCTCCGAAGATGGCGGATCGGGTCGAGCGGTTCGCAGACTCCTTGCCTGCGCCTTCACTGATCCTCGACGCCGGGTGTGGCCCGGGCCGTGACCTTGCGAGATTTCGCCGGTACGGGCACGTGGTGCGTGGCGTCGACCTCAACCCGGTGTTCGTGGCAATGGCCAACACTCACGCGCCCACCTTCCAGTGCGACCTGCGCGAGGTCGGGACGCGGTTCCCGGCCGGAACCTTCGACGGGATCTGGGCCTCCGCCTCGCTCGTCCACCTCGGCGCGGCAGACGCGGTGGAGGTGCTGGAGCAGTTCGCCGGACTGCTGCGGCCCGAAGGCAGGATCTACGTATGCCTGAAGGCCAGCGGCCACACGGGCTGGCTCGACGAACCTGACGGCCGACGGTGGTACACGGTCTGGGACCCAGATGAGTTCGCCGCCGCGGTGGCCAGTGCGGGCTTTATGGTCGATGGGGTGGACCGGGGACCCTACGTCGAGGTCTGGGCCACCCGTCGCGACTGATTTTCCAGGACGGGGCCATGCCCTGGAAATTGCCCGGGCGTATCCAGGGTTGATGCGCTCTCCGGATGGCGGCGGCCTGACGGCCCGGCAACGGGCTCAACGTGAGCAAGTACGCTTCGAAGCCGCCGAGTTGTACGCGCGGGGGATACCCGTGCCCGAGATCGCCCGGCGGCTACGGGTCTCCCGGAAGTCCGTCTACGCCTGGCGCGCCCGCTGGAGGGACGGCGGTGTAGAGGACCAACGATGGACGCCGGCGCGGGTGGCCACCGTGATCGCGCGTCGCTTCCACGTCCGCTTCAGCATCGCCCAGACCTGGCGGATCCTGCACCAAATGGGCTTCACCGTACAGGTACCGGTGCGCCGAGCCGCCGAGCCGCCGAACGCAACGAGGAAGCGGTCGCCGCCTGGATCAAGGAGACGTGGCCGCAGGTGGAGGCGCAGGTACGGGAGCGGGACGCATGGCTGTGCTTCGCAGACGAGGCCGGCCAGGTACTGCGGCCGCCGAAGGCCCGTACTTGGTCCCGGCGCGGCCACCCGCCCGTGGCCACAGTCCGCGCCGCCGGGTCGGGCCGCATCTCCCTGGCCGGACTGATCTGCCGCCGGGCTGGTCACCGCACCCACCTGATCTTTCGCATGCTGGTCCACCACGGACACAAGGGCGAGAAGAAGGGCTTCCGGGAACAGGACTTCGCTCGCCTGCTGGACGGCGTGCACCAGCAGCTCGGCAATCTGGCCCCGTGCAGCATCGACGAACTCGACGCACTGGCCCGTACGCGCCTGAAACGGATGCAGTGCCCAGCCCGGCCTGCTCGACCCATGACGTCATCCGGGTGTGGGAGGGCTGGGCAGCACGTTGCTGTCCTTCGATGTTGGTGACCGCCTCTCGCACGGTTCGGACAGGTGCAGACGGACGGGGGCCGCATCCCGGGTGCACCGACATCACCTTTGGACTTCTAGTGATAACCAGGTACTGTGCAATGCATGGAACCTGACATTGCAGGTAAGCCTGTCGCGGGCAAGGCGGAGAGCCAGCTCCGCAAGGGGGTACTGGAGTACTGCGTGCTTGCGATCTTGCGGGATGGCCCGCGCTACGGCGTGGAGCTGCTCGACACCCTCGGCGCGGTGAACGGCATGGTCACGAGCCAAGGGACCATCTACCCCTTGCTGTCGCGGCTGCGCCGTGACGGACTGGTGGAGACCCGCTGGCAGGAGTCTCCCAGCGGCCCCCCGCGGCGCTACTACGAGCTGACACCGCCGGGGCATACGGCGCTGACGGAGTTCACCGCCATCTGGCCGCACTTCCGCGACGCGGTCGACCACTTCATCACCGACTGACAGGAGACCACCGTGACGATCACCGAGCACCCGCTGGTGAAGAGTTACCTGGCCACCGTGGCGCGTGAAACGGCCGGACTCAGCCCGGAACGCCGCAACGAGCTGCTGGCCGACCTGGAGGAGCACATCGCCGTGGCACTCGCGGAAGAGTCCGCATCCGGCGACGACGACATCCGCACCGTGCTCACACGCCTCGGCGACCCGCGCACCATCGCGGCAACCGCACTCGGCGACGAGATCCCCGCTCCGCACGTGAGCCCAGGACGCACCCGCGCCCTGCTGGGACTGCTGGCGTCGACCGGCCCCCTGACGATCTTCCTGCCCCTGCTGGGCGGCCCCGCCCTGATCGGCGCGATCTGGTGGCTGTGGACCGCGCCGCAGTGGCGCAACCGGGACAAGGCGATCGCGACGGCGGCCGCCCTCGTGCCGCCGCTGTTCGCGGTGTCGCAGTGGGTGACCCCCGCGGGCACCCTGAACTTCGGCCTCGGAGCATTCCTCCCGGTCCTCCTGGCCGTCCTGGCGCTCCCGGCCGCCGCCGGCGTCTACCTGCTGCGGTCCGCACGGCGCCCGTCATGACAGGCGCTCACCCATGACGCAGTCGGCAGCCTGGAACAGCCGGACTGCCATCCACCGAGGCTGCCCGACCGGGCGCTCTGAGAATCCCCCCACCAGCAAGAGGAATGAACGATGCAGGCACAGCTCGCACACCAGATGGCCCTCGCCCCTACGGGCGATATCGTGATCGCCTGCGCAGGAGCTGCTGTGCTCGCCGGCGCTCTCGCGTTGTACTTCGGCGCCCTGCTCAGCATCGTGAGGTCCGAACTCACCGGCGGGATGCAGCTGGTCTGGCTGATTTTCGCCCTCATGGCCCCCTTCCTCGGGAGCCTGCTCTGGTTCCGTATCGGTCGCCGCGACGCCCAGCGCCGGGCAGGCATTGCCTGATTCCAGGTGGGCAGATCGGGTGGGAGCGGTCCGTCGGCTCGACGAGTGCCGGGCCCTCCAGCACGCCGATAGAGCCCTGAACAGGGAGATCACGGCCCGGGGCGGGCGAGTCCGACGGGCTGACGGGCTGACGGGCTGACGGGCTGACGGGCTGACGGGCTGACGGGCTGACAGCCGAGCCGACCCACCGCGCGATCGGTCGCCACGCGGCGGCCCGGCCACCAAGATGCGCTTCGCCGTCGGCCCCTCCCTTCCTCGTGCTGCCCAGCCTCATCACATGGGTTCAAATCCCGGTCAGGGAACCGCCGTCAGTACGGCACCGTGTCGCACAAGGTCTCCGCCCAGGCTGAGGCTCCGTATTTGTTGGCCGCGCGCACCGTTACGCAGATCTCGTCACCGGAGTACGGGCCCTTGATCGTGTAGGTGGTGCCGGTGGTGGAGTACGTGGTGTCGACGTTCTTCTCGGTGAAGTTGCTGCCCTTGTTGGTGTAGTGGATGTCGTACCTGGTCGCTCGGGAGACCGCCGGCCAGCTCACCTTCATCGGCATGTCGCACGCGCCGACACAGGAGTTGGTGTACTCAGCCTTGTAGCTCTTCATGGCGGGCGGCGGTGAGCCGGTGGACGAGCCGTCGGAGCCGGACGACGACTCTTCGCCGTCCGAGCCCGCAGAGCCGGAACCGTCCTCGCCGCTGCCGTCCTCGCCGCTGCCGTCGTTGCCGGAGCCGCTGCTGCTGCCGCCGGGTGAGCTGCTGCTGCTTTCCCGGGCTATCGGCTCGTCCTGGCCGTCCTTGTCGTCCCTGCCGTCGCCCTTGCTGTCGTCCTCGTCCTTCCCCTTTTTGCTCTTGGACGGTGAACTGCTCGGTGCGCTCGGCGAGTTGTTGCCGCCCGGCGTGGCGCTCGCGGTGCTGGCCGGGGGACGGGCGTTCGTTCCGTCGCCGTCGCGGTCACCGGCGCCGAAGGGCTGGATCAGGGCGACCGTGCCGCCGCCGACCGTGACCACGGCGACTATGGGCAGCACGATGAGCCTGCGGCGACGGCGAGGCGGCTGACGGTCGTGTTCTCGCTTCCGTGTTGTGGCCTCGTTGTCCGCCGGGGCGGCCTCGGGAGGCGGCTCCTCCTTCGGTCGCAGGCCGACCGTCGGCCGGTCCACGGGGTCCTCCCGCAGCGGCTCCGCCTCGGCGTCGAGCAGTCGCGCGGACTGCTGTGCGAGCCGTGCCACGACAGCTGCGGGCAGCCAGGCGCCGTCTGCGGAGTGGGGACGGGGGCGATCGGGGTCCGCCAACAGCTCGTCGACGGACGGGCGTTGGTTGATGTTCTTCGTCAGGCAGCGGGCGATGAGCGCGCGCAGCGAGGCGTCCCTGACCCGCGTCAGATCGGGCTCGCCCTCCACGATCTGGAACATCACCGCGTGCTGATTGCTCGCCCCCTGCCCGAACGGCAGCTGCCCGGTCGCCGCGTACGTCAGTACGCACCCGAGGGTGAACACATCGCTCTCGACCCCCGCGCGCTGCCCGCGCACCTGCTCCGGCGACATGAAACCCGGAGAGCCGATGGCCATGCCCGTACTGGTCAGCAGGGACTCGACGGACGTCTCGAGCGCCCGCGCGATCCCGAAGTCGATGACCTTCGTGCCGTCCACGGTGAGCATCACGTTGGACGGCTTCAGGTCGCGGTGCACGATCCCGGCGCCGTGGATGTCCTTCAGTGCGTTCAGGAGTCCTTCGGCGAGGGCGTGCAGGGATTCGGGCGGCAGCGGACCGTGACGTCGTACGACTTGTTCGAGGGAGAGTCCGGGAACGTATCCCGTTGCGACCCACGGCGGTTCGTCGGCCGGGCCCGCGTCGAGCACCGGCGCCGTGTACTGCTCGCCGACCTTTCGCGCCGCCTCGATCTCGCGTCGGAACCGCGCCCTGAAGTGCTCGTCGGATACATGTTCCTCATGCACCACCTTCACGGCCACGGTCCGGCCGCTGTCCGACCGCGCGAGGAACACCCGGCCCATGCCGCCGGCGCCGAGCCGCCCGAGCAGCAGATACGGTCCGATGCGCGCTGGATCGCTCACCGCGAGCGGCTTGATGCCCCCATCGATGCGGTCGTCCGGGTCGTCGACCTCGTCCCGCTCGTCGATCTCGTCCCGCTCGTCCCCGTTCGTACCGCTCATGATGGCGTGCTTCCCCCGGCTCTTCTCTTCTCGCCTGGTCAACGGCGTAACTCGGTTGAGAATAGATGTTGTTGATGTGGTTGGTGATTCAAACGCCGTCGCGCGGGCGACTCGTACGACGGCGTCCGATGAGTTTTCGCATGAGCCAGAGTCAATAGACCCGTAACCGCACAGCGGGGAAGCGACCCCGTGACAGCCACCCAGGAGATCTTGAGATGCGTACGTTGATCAGCACTGCTTTCGTCTCGCTCGACGGTGTCGTGGAGGCCCCGGGCGGCGAGCCCGGGTACCGGAACTCCGGCTGGACCTTCAAGGGCATCGAGTTCGTCCCGGAGGCCTACGAGATCAAGGGGCGGGAGCAGAAGGACGCCACGGCGATGCTGTTCGGCCGGGTCAGCTACGAGGTGTTCAGTCCGGTCTGGCCCGGCATGGAGGAGTTCGCCGACTACAAGCCGCTGCCGAAGTACGTCGTCTCCAGCACCCTCTCCGAGGACGCCCTGGTCGACGGCTGGGGCGAGACCACGATCCTGCGTTCCCTCGACGACGTCGCCGCGCTGAAGGAGACCGAGGGCGGCCCGATCATCATGCACGGCAGCGCCACCCTGAACCGGAATCTGTCCGACGCCGGTCTCATCGACCGCTACCACCTGCTCGTCTTCCCGCTGCTGCTCGGCGCGGGCAAGCGGCTCTTCAGCGGCACGGACAAGGACACCCAGCAGCTGAAGCTCATCGAGCACGAGGCGTACTCCAATGGCATCCAGCTGAATGTGTTCGACGTCGTCCACTGAGGACGCGCCACAAGGGAACTTCCCTACACCGTACGGCAGTTGTGTGCTGGACTGCGACGGCGGCGCCTTCACCCGTGGCTCGTGGGCGCGCGGCTGACCGGCAGCGTGAAACTCATCAGCGCGCGGGTCGGCGGGCAGCTGAACTTCACGAAGGCTGTTCTCGACAACAGGGAATCGGCGCAGGAGGACATCGTCGCCCTCGAGGCCTACGGGCTCGACGTTCCTCCGTCAGGGATTCACCGCCCACGGCGAGGTCAGGATGCGGCGGGCGCGGATCGGCGGCGATCTGGACTGTTCGCAGGCCAGATTCGTCAAACAGGGCAGACCATCCGCACCGACCGCGTCGATTTCAGGGCTTGATCTGTACCGCGCAATGGCGCAGGCGCGACCACCCGGTGACCCCGTTCGGATTCTGCTGCCGATCGGAGGGCTCTACTCCTTCGGCTCAACGGGGCGCGCTATACGGCCGATCTGCTGATCCCGGGCGCCAATCCGGGCGAGCGCTCACGCTTCCTGGCCGTCGAGGATGCGGCCACCTGGGCGGCCAGTTACACGCCGGCCGGGTGGGCCCTCGCGGCCATGCTGATCGCGGGGCTCACCGGGGTTTTCAAGCGGTTCTGATCGCGGCTCGCGGAGTACTCGCGGAGTACTCTGGGCTTACCGAGGACGCTTCAAATGCGGCCGCGCTCCCGGAGGAGTGTGAGTGTCATGGAGACCGCCATCGTCATCGCGGCCATCTGCCTCATGATCGTTCTCGGGGTGTTCTTGATCCATCGGATGCGGCCGCGCTGACGCGGCGCCGACTCGACGTGATGGATCCCTCACGCCCCGTTCCGCTCGCCGTTCCGTGGTGTCACCATGCGGAGTCCAGAGGTGTCGAGGGGTGTCCTCGGTGGGGGCGGGCGGGAGGCGCAGATGGCTGAGGTTTTCTTGCGGCGGCTGACGCGGTGGCAGGCGGAGCAGCAGCGGGAAGCGGTGGCCGATGTCTACGTAGAGGCCTACCGGGGCGTGGCCGGTGCCGAGTACGCGGACCGGCAGGGGTTTCTGCAGCGCTTCGAGTACACCGTGCAGCGGCCCGATTTCGACATGGTCGTCGCCGACGCGGGGGGCCTCGTCGGCTGTCTGTACGGGTATCGCGCCGCGCGCACCGGTGACTGGTGGGAGGGGTTCCGCGGCATCCTGCCCACGGAGATCGAGGAACGTACCGCGTCGGGGCGGGTCTTCATCCTGACCGAGCTCATGGTGGTGCCCGCCTACCGGCGGCAGGGCATTTCGGAGCGGCTGCGCACGCTGCTCCTCATGCGGCACACCACCGATCTGGTCGTCGCCGTGATCAAGCGGGACGACGATCTGGGGCGTGAGGTCCTGCGGTCCTGGGGGTGGACGAAGCTCGGGGATTTCGACTCGGGCGACTCGGTCGGCTCGGACTCGGCGGCGTCGGCACGGCGGGCAGGGATCGGAGTGCCGACGCGGGACGAGCTCGCGTGGGAGGGCTGGATGCGGCCCGATGGATGAGTGGGCCCTCTGTCACGTGGATGAGTGGGCCCTCTGCCACGCCGCCTTCAGGGAGTACATGGCTTGCTCGCCTTCAGGGAGTACATGAGGGGCATGCGGGGCCTGGACGCCGGGAACCGGTAGGCGCCGGCCCGGAGTTCGAGGGCGCCGAAGCGCGCGAAGAGCGTGCTGTCGTGCTCGTGGAGGAAGTCGATGCGCAGGCCCGCCGACGCGAGTGCCGTGACGACGTCGCCGATGGGGTGCTGCCACTCCACGCTGCGGTTGTGGACCGTGGGGGTCGTCGTGTCCGCGTAGCCGCCCGGGGTCTCGTCGATCCAGGCGTCGCGGGCGAAGTAGTCGTACGCGATCCGTGAGCCCGTCTCGTCGTCCAGGATGTCCGCGAGCGGGTGGAACTCCGCGAGGTAGAGGAAGCCGCCGGGGGCCACGAGCGCGGCCGCCGTCTCGGCCCACCGCTGGATGTCGGGGAGCCAGCACAGGGCGCCCACTCCGGTGTAGACGATGTCGTACGAGGTGTCGGGCACGGCGGCGGCCGCGTCGTACACGTCGGCTGCGACGAAGGACGCCCGGTCGGCGGTGAGGCCGAGCTCGGCGGCCAGGTCGCGGGCCGCGTCGACGGCGGGCTCGGAGAAGTCGAGCCCGACCACGCGGGAGGCGCCGTGCCGGGCCCAGGACAGGGTGTCGAGGCCGATGTGGCACTGGAGGTGCAGGAGCGAGCGCCCGGTGACGTCGCCGACCTCCGTGAGCTCGAAGTCGCGCAGCGGGTCCTTGCCGGAGCGGAAGGCTTCGAGGTCGTAGTAGTCGCTGGCGAGATGGAGAGGGACTCGCTCGTCCCAGCGTTTTCGGTTGGCCTCGCGCCAGTCGGAGGGGGTCGGGGAGTACATGCCGGAAAAGTTATCCACAGGCTGGGGACCCTCGCCAGCGGATTGTCGGCAGGGGCGTGCACTATGGGGTCCATGAGCAATTCGGGTGCAGGTGTCGGGGCTGTGGGTTCGTCGAGTGCGGACGGGGGTGCGGAGATGCCGGACTGGGAGAAGCGGTTCCGTGCGCCGCGGGTCTCGCTGCCGGACTGGGCGGAGGAGGCTCCGAGCCGCTCCTTGTTCGTGTCGAACGCAACGGGGACGTACGAGCTGTACGCGTGGGACCGGGCGACCGGCGAGCAGCGCCAGGTGACGGACCGGGCGAACGGCACGACGGACGGCGTCCTCACCCCGGACGGCGAGTGGATCTGGTGGTTCAACGACAAGGACGGCGACGAGTTCGGCGTGTGGATGCGCCAACCCTTCGCGGGCGGCGGCCCCGACGAGCCCGCGGTGCCGGGACTCGAAGCGTCGTATCCGGCGGGGCTCGCCCTCGCGCGGGACGGGCGGATGTCCGTCGTCGGGCGCTCCACGGACGAGGACGGTTCGACGATCCATGTCGTACGTTCTCCGGGCGCCGACCCGGTCGAGATCTACCGCCACCGCGAGTCCGCGGGCGTCGGCGACCTCTCCCACGACGGCTCCCTGATCGCCGTCGAGCACACGGAGCACGGCGACGCGATGCACTCGGCACTGCGGGTGGTCAGGCCGGACGGCTCGACGGTCGCCGAGCTCGACGACACCAAGGGCGGCACGGTCGAGCTCGGCCTCGAGGTCCTGGGCTTCGCGCCGGTCGACGGGGACGCGCGGCTCCTCGTCGGGCATCAGCGGCGCGGCCGCTGGGAGCCGATGGTGTGGGACGTCGCCACGGGCGAGGAGACGGACCTGGCCCTCGACCTGCCGGGCGACGTGAGCGCCGAGTGGTATCCGGACGGCTCCGCGCTGCTCATCGCGCACAGCTTCGAGGCCCGCAGCGAGCTGTTCCGGTACGGGTTCGCCTCGCGCGACCTGGTCCGGGTGGAGACGCCCGCGGGGTCGGTTTCGGGGGCGACGGCGCGGCCGGACGGCAGCGTGGAGTACCTGTGGTCGTCGGCCGCCGAGCCGCCGGTGGTGCGCTCGACGGCGGGCGGCGTCGTGCTCGACCCGCCGGGCATGAAGGCCCCGGCGTCCGTGCCGGTGGAGGACGTGTGGGTGGAGGGTCCCGGCGGCCGCGTCCACGCCCTCGTACAGAAGCCGGAGGGCGCGAGCGGACCGCTCCCGACCGTCTTCGAGATCCACGGCGGGCCGACGTGGCACGACAGCGACGCGTTCGCCGCGGGCCCCGCGGCCTGGGTGGACCACGGGTACGCGGTGGTGCGGGTCAACTACCGCGGTTCCACCGGGTACGGGCGTGAGTGGACGGACGCGCTCAAGCACCGGGTCGGCCTGATCGAGCTCGAGGACATCGCGGCGGTGCGGGAGTGGGCGGTGACGTCGGGCCTCGCGGACCCGGACAAGATCGTCCTGGCGGGCGGTTCCTGGGGCGGCTACCTCACCCTCCTCGGCCTCGGCACCCAGCCCGACGCCTGGGCGCTCGGCCTGGCCGCGGTGCCGGTCGCGGACTACGTGACGGCGTACCACGACGAGATGGAGGCCCTGAAGGCGATGGACCGCACGCTCCTGGGCGGTACGCCGGAGGAGGTCCCCGAGCGCTTCGAGGCGTCGTCCCCGCTGACGTACGTGGACGCGGTGAAGGCGCCGGTCTACATCTCGGCGGGCGTCAACGACCCCCGCTGCCCGATCCGCCAGATCGACAACTACGTGGACCGGCTCAAGGCCCGCGAGGCGGTGCATGAGGTGTATCGCTACGACGCGGGGCACGGTTCGCTGGTCGTGGACGAGCGGATCAAGCAGGTGCGGTTGGAACTGGACTTCGCGGCGCGGCACCTTCGCTAGGGGGCGGCGGACCCCCACGGGCCGGGTGCGGCAAGGGCCCCGTACCGTGGGGGTGTGTACCGGTTCCTGCTGACGCCCCGCTGGTGGGGGATCAACGTCTTCGTCCTGCTGGCCATCCCCGTATGCATCTTCATGGGGTCGTGGCAGCTGGGACGCTTCGAGGACCGTGTCGAGGCGCATGACGCCGCGCAGGAGCAGGCCGATCGACAGGCGTCGCCGTCCCGCGACGAGTCGGAGGCCCGGCCGCTGGACTCTCTCCTCCCCGTCGACAAGGAGACGTCCGGGGAGCTGGTGACGGCGACGGGGCGGTACGGCAAGCAACTCCTTGTGCCGGACCGGCAGTTGGACGACAAGTCCGGTTACTACGTCCTGACGCTGCTTCGCACGGACAGCGGCAAGGAGCTGCCGGTCGTGCGGGGGTGGCTGCCGGGGAAGGCGGGCTCGGGCTCGGCGAAGGCACCGGCCGCGCCCTCCGGGGAGGTCACCGTGACGGGGGCGTTGCAGGCCTCCGAGAGCCCTGGGTCGAACGGGGTCAGTGCGGCGGGTGGGCTGCCGGACGGGCAGCTCGGTGCGATCAGTGCGGCGTCGCTCGTGAATCTGGTTCCGGGGGATGTGTACGACGCGTGGGTGACACTGGAGAAGGGCGACTCCGGCATGAAGCCGGTACCGGCGGCCGCTCCGGAGAACTCCGGTCTTGACCTCAAGGCGTTCCAGAACCTCGGCTACACCGGGGAGTGGTTCGTCTTCGCGGGGTTCGTGGTGTTCATGTGGTTCCGCTTGTTCCGGCGAGAGCGGGAGTTCGCGCGGGACGCTGCGCTGGGCTTGCTGCCGGTTGAGACTTCGCCGGGTGCGGAGACTGGGCCTGAAGCAGTTCGCGAGTCCTAGGGGTTTCTTTCCCCAACCCCGCCCCTTCCCGAAATTTTCCGGCTCCGCCGGCCGGCGGCTCCGGGCTGGAAGACCTACCGACGGGGTGGGCGGGCAACGCGGGGCAATCGGGCGGGTGGGCGGGTGGGCGGGAAGAATCCGCCCCCCGGCTAAGAAGCCGACAGCATGCCCGTCCGGTAGACCGTCCCCGCGCACGCATTGCCGATCGTCGCCCCCGCCGTCGGCGACCCCGCCGATGCCGTGAGGGACACCGTCACGCCGCCGTCGGCCACGCCGCCGTCCTCCCGGACCATCTGCGGCTCCGTACCGCCAGGTGCGCCGCCGTCCGTGCCGCCGGCCCCGCCGCCACTGGCGTCCTCCGTCGGAGACGGGTCGGGGGAAGGCTCGCCGCCCTCTGTGGGGCACGCCTCCGACGGGACCCACGCGAAGCGGACCTCGTACGCCGCCCCCGGCTTGAGGACCAGCTGGCTCACCGCCTGCGCGGGATCCGGCAGCGCCGACGCCGCGTCGCCCGCCACATGGTCGACGACGCTGATCTTCGCCGGGTCGGCCGCGCCCGTCACCGCCGTCGAGACGGATCCCGCCGCGCTGACCGTGCAGCTGCTGTCGGAGACATTGGCGACCCGGAAGGAGCCGTACACCTTGCCGTCGGCCTCCGCCGCGCCCGCGGTGCCCGAGGCGTTGCCGAGCTGGTCGATCGTGCAGGCGGGCGAGTCCGTGGGCGCCGTGCCCGAGGGGTCGGGGCCGCCGGTCGCGCCGCTGCTCGCCTCACTCTTCCCCTTGTCGCCCTTCTTGTCTTTCTTATCCTTCTTGTCCTTGGACTTGGAGGGGCCGGAATCGCTGCCCTCGCCCTTCTCGCCCCCGTCCGGACCCTTGCCCTCGCTCGAACCGCCCTGCGTCTGCTCGCTGTTGCCCGCTATCGAAGGACGGTCGTCCGAGCCGCCGCCCGAGTTCGTGACATGCACGAGGGCGGGGATCGCCGTACCGATGAAGAGCGCCGCCGCGGCCATGCCGACCACGGCCTGGCGCTTACGCGCGCGGCGGGCCGGGACCGCGTACCGCAGGCGCTCAAGGGCGCGGTCGCCCGGCTCGATCTCCTGGACGGCCTGCCGCATCATGCGGCGCAGCGCCAGCTCGTCGGACCCGAGCCCGACACCGGATTCGACACCGGAATCGGCACCGGAATCGGCACCGGCCGCGGAACCGACCCCGGTCGATTCCTCGCCCCGGCCCTCACCCCGGTCCTCGCCCTGGTCCTGGCCGTGGCCCTGGCCGTGGTTCACAGTTCCGTCCCCAGCGTGCTGCTCAAACTCGGCGTTCTCATCGTGCTCTCGCCCGTACTCATGGTCACTCATGCCGGCGCCTCCATGGCGATCCGGAGAGCCGCGATCCCGCGCGAACCGTACGCCTTCACCGAGCCGAGCGATATGCCCAACGTCTCGGCGACCTGCGCCTCGGTCATGTCCGCGAAGTACCGCAGGACGAGGACCTCGCGCTGGCGGCGCTGAAGGCCGCGCATCGCCTTGATCAGCTCGTCCCGCTCCAGGAGGTCGTACGCCCCCTCCTCCGCGCTCGCCATGTCCGGCATCGGTTTGGAGAGCAGCTTCAGACCCAGGATCCGGCGCCGCAGCGCGGACCGCGAAAGGTTCACGACGGTCTGGCGGAGGTACGCGAGGGTCTTCTCCGGGTCCCGCACGCGCTTGCGCGCCGAGTGCACCCGGATGAACGCCTCCTGCACGACGTCCTCGCAGGACGCCGTGTCGTCCAGGAGCAGCGCCGCGAGGCCGAGCAGCGACCTGTAGTGGGCGCGGTAGGTCTCGGTCAGGTGGTCGACTGTGGTGCCCGCGCTCATCGTGTCGTCAGCGCCCTCGCGCTGTGCCGGGATGCGGGCGGACCGCGTGGTGGGCATGGGCGCGATCACCGGCATACCGGCGGGCGCACGGGGACGGCGAGGCGGACGAAGGGCCGCGCCCCTCGCCTGAACCGCTGTGAAATCGAGTACCTCTGCCACGCCTGTTGGACACGCTTACTCCCCTGAGGGTTGTACGCATCGCGCAACGCGTTTGCGGCAGGCACCGTCTCCGACGGTGACGAAGCATCGAATGCCCCCATGCGTACCAGCTCTTCCCCTATGCCCATTTTTTGCAGCGCTTCGGGCCGCCCCTCGAGGGCGATCACAGAGACGCGCCCCGCCCTGCTGCCGGTTGCAGTGGACGGGGGCGAATCTTCGAACGCGGCGATGGTCCAGTTCAAGCGGTCCTGGCCACCAAGCTGGACACAGAACTTACACAGATCCCACAGAGACTTCCGCTTCGGGGAGCCCTCAGGGGCCGGCCGGCTAACGCCCGGTGAACTCGGCCGCCACCAGCTCAGCGATCTGCGCGGTGTTCAAAGCGGCACCCTTGCGCAGATTGTCCCCGCAGACAAAAAGTTCAAGTGCGGTCGGATCGTCCAGCGAGCGCCGCACCCGCCCCACCCAGGTCGGGTCGGTCCCCACCACGTCGGCGGGCGTCGGGAACTCACCTGCGGCCGGGTTGTCGAAGAGCACGACGCCCGGGGCGGTGGCGAGGATCTCGCGCGCGCGGTCGACGGTGACCTCGTCCTCGAAACGCGCGTGGACGGTCAGCGAGTGCGTCGTGACGACGGGAACGCGTACGCACGTGGCCGCGACCTTCAGATCGGGCAGCCCCAGGATCTTGCGGGACTCGTCCCGCACCTTCATCTCCTCGGACGACCAGCCTTCGTCCCGCAGAGTCCCGGCCCACGGCACGACATTCAGCGCCACGGGCTCGGGGAAGGGCCCCGTGTCGTCCCCGACGGCACGTCGTACGTCACCGGGGCTGGTACCCAGCTCGGAGCCCGCCACCAACTGCATCTGGCGGCGCAACGTGTCCACACCGTCCCGCCCGGCCCCGCTCACGGCCTGGTACGAGGAGACGATCAGCTCGCGCAACCCGAACTCGGCATGCAGCGCACCAATGGCCACGATCATGGACAGAGTCGTGCAATTGGGGTTGGCGACGATGCCGCGCGGGCGTACGCGCGCGGCATGCGGATTGACCTCGGGGACGACCAGAGGAACGTCCGGGTCCATCCGGAAGGCGGCGGAGTTGTCGACCACGACGACGCCCTTGGAGGCGGCGATCGGCGCCCACTGCGCACTGACCTCGTCAGGCACATCGAACATCGCCACGTCCACACCGTCGAAGACGTCCTCGCTCAGCGCGAGGACCTCGACCTCCTCACCGCGCACGGCGGCCTTCCGGCCTGCCGAACGCGATGAGGCGACGAGTCGGATCTCGCCCCAGATGTCGGCGTGCTGCGACAGGATCTGGAGCATGACCGTGCCGACGGCCCCGGTCGCTCCGACGACCGCGAGCGTCGGCTTACGGGTCATCGGCCGGTGCCTCCATAGACCACGGCCTCGTCGGTGTCCGAGTCGAGCCCGAAGGCGGTGTGCACGGCGCGCACGGACTCGTTCGCGTCGTCGGCACGGGTGACGACCGAGATGCGGATCTCAGAGGTCGAGATCAGCTCAATGTTCACGCCCGCGTCGCTGAGCGCCTCGAAGAAGGCCGCGGTGACGCCGGGGTTCGTCTTCATACCGGCGCCGACCAGCGAGATCTTGGCGATCTGGTCGTCGTACCGAAGAGAGTCGAACCCAATGGCCGACCGCGTCTTCTCAAGCGCGTCGATGGCCTTACGGCCCTCGGCCTTGGGCAGCGTGAACGAGATATCCGTCAGCCCGGTCGAGGCGGCCGACACGTTCTGCACGATCATGTCGATGTTGACCCCGGAGTCCGCGATCGCGCGGAAGATCGAGGCGGCCTCGCCCGGCTTGTCCGGCACGCCGACGACCGTGATCTTGGCCTCCGAGGTGTCGTGCGCGACACCGGAGATGATGGCCTGCTCCACCTTGCGGTCCCCTTGCGGTTCGTTGCTGACCCACGTGCCCTGCAATCCTGAGAAGGACGATCGCACGTGAATCGGGATGTTGTAACGGCGGGCGTACTCCACACAGCGGTGGAGCAGCACCTTGGAGCCGGAGCTTGCGAGCTCCAGCATGTCCTCGAAGCTGATCCAGTCGATCTTCCGGGCCTTCTTCACGACCCGGGGATCGGCGGTGAAGACACCGTCGACATCGGTATAGATCTCGCAGACCTCGGCGTCGAGGGCGGCGGCGAGGGCGACAGCGGTCGTGTCCGACCCACCACGACCCAGCGTGGTGATGTTCTTGCCCTCCTGGCTGACTCCCTGGAACCCGGCGACGATGGCGATGTTGCCCTCGTCGATCGAGGCCCGGATCCGCCCCGGCGTCACATCGATGATCCGCGCTTTGTTGTGGACGGAGTCGGTGATGACACCGGCCTGGCTGCCGGTGAACGACTGGGCCGCATGGCCCAGGTTTTTGATCGCCATGGCAAGGAGGGCCATGGAGATCCGCTCTCCGGCGGTCAGCAGCATGTCGAATTCGCGCCCGGCAGGGATCGGGGATACCTGCCCGGCAAGATCGATCAACTCATCCGTCGTGTCACCCATGGCGGACACCACGACAACGACCTGATGGCCGTTCTTCTTGGCGTCGACAATCCTCTTGGCGACCCGCTTGATGCCTTCGGCATCGGCTACGGAGGAGCCTCCGTACTTCTGCACGACAAGGCTCACGTGCGCTCCTCGCTCAGTCCGTTTCTTACCGCACTGCTGCGGTCGGCTCAGTCTAACGAGCGGCCGAAATTCGCCTCGCAAATACCACATGGTGAGATGTCCCGCTCACTACGTGATCATCCACGGGCATACGCTCCCGCTGCTCGGGAGGTACGTTCCGACCGCTCGGCTTGTCGCATGCCCGCTGTGGAGTGGGGCACTCCGGAAAGTGGGGTGGGTCACAGGTTCGGGCCGGGGAAGCGGGGCGGTGGCCTCCCCGCGGAGGCACCTCAGCTCGCGGCTGCAGCGTCCGCCGTGCCGCGGTCGATCACCCAGCGGCTGGCGTAATCCGTGAGCTCGGCGATCTGGTCGTAGTCCTCGTCGTAGTGGAGGACGGTTACGCGGTTGCGTTGGGCTGTGGCTGCGATGACGAGGTCCGCGGTCGAGAAGGCTCGGTGGTTGCCCTTCTCCACCGCCTTGTCCTGGGTCTCGATCGCCACGTCCCACACCTCGTCCGGGCAGGGCAGATAGTCGAAGCTGCGCAGCAGATGGCCCAGCCGCTCGGCGTCTCTCCCGTTACGCGCCGAGTACATCGACTCGATGTGGACAACACCCGTCATGCACAACAGGCCACGCCTGTGGAGTTGGTCGAGGACCTCCGCGACGGCAGGCTGCCCCCACCGGGCGAGCGCAGACTTGTCGATGAGATACCGCTCGCTCATGCCGCCGACGCCCCCTCGCCGTGCTCATTGCGCACGTCGTACTGGAGGTCGATCTCGCCCGACTTGATGTCGTCGATGAACTCCTGACGGCGTACGTACATGGCCAGGCGCATGGCTGCTTCCCGTACCGCTTCTTCGTCCGTCTCCACGTCGAACACCTTGCGCAGGTCGGCGAGGAAGCCTTCATCCATCTCGATGGTGACGTTGCGGGCCATGTCCGGCTCACTCTCCACGGGACGTGTCACGGGGTTCTCCTTCACGATAGGTCTCCTTCGGGTTGCGGGCCCCGCGTCTGGGCGGGGCCCAAGTCATTGGGTGCGCGGTCAGCGGGGCTTCGCGGGGAGGCCTGCGGCGCGGCGCAGCTCCGCGATGCGTTCGGTTACGTCGACGACTTCCGGTTCCGATTCCGATTCCGGCGCGGGGCGGGGCCTCGCGAGGAACGTGTTCGGGATGGCCCGGCGGGCGTCCGCCGCCGCATCCGCCCTGCAGTGCTCGCAGTCGCAGGGCTCAGTCTCGGTCTCGGCACTGCATTCGACGCAGATGCCGTTGATCAATTGCACGGAGGTCTCGGGCTCTTCGCAGAGGCCGCAGATCATGACGGCGCGGGTGACGCGGGCGCGGGGGCGGGTCTTGGCAGGGGGTTTGGGGGGCATCTTGTTCTCCAGTCGGTTGCGGGCGAGACCGCCCGGGTTGGTGATGGTGGGCGGCAGCCCGGCGGTCAGGGCGCGGGTGATGTCGTCCGGGCTCGCACCACGGGCCAGCCATTCCGCTGCGCTGGGCTCAAGCCGCTTGCAGTCCGCTTCGGAGAGGGCCATGCGGGGGTCGGCGGCGCGGAGTTGGGCGAGGGTGCGGTAGGCGAGGGTGGTCTTGGGGGTGGGGGTCGGCTGGGGTTGGGGCTGCGGCTGAGCGTCGGGCTTTGCTTCCGGTTGCGGCTGCGCTTCCGGCTGCGGCTCGGCGTCCGGCTTTGCTTCCGGCTCGGCATCCGGCGCCGGCTCCGTCACGCGGGCCAGGCCCGGCTGGTACTCGTGCGTGACGTCGCGCCCGTGCCGTGCCCGGACGAACTCGGCCCACCACGCCTCCGACCTGCGCGTACGCGACCAGTACGTGCGGGTCACCCACCGCATCGAGTTGTCCTCGACGGTGAGGTGCTCCTTGATCCAGCGAAGGTGCCCCGCCTCGGTCAACCGCCGCAGCGAAGTGCGGACGGCCTGCTGGCCGTAGTCGGGGTGCTCTGCAGCGATCGCCTTGTACCCCATGGCGGAGCCGTCGGGGAGGTAGTCGATGAGGGTCGCGATTTCGGCGTCCCGGGGGTACAGGTGCCCGAAATCAACCTCGGTGTGCGGGTCTTCGTCACCCGCGAGGCGTTTGCCGTAGCCCGTTTTGGCCATGGGGTGGGACGGGGACGGCAGGACGGGATTAGGGTGGGCGCAAGCCACGGTCGACTGCTTTCGATCCGTAGGACTAGGCCTCGGTTTTCGGTGTTGGCGCACCGGCCGGGGCCGTTCTATTGCCGCGAACGTAGAGCGGCTTTACGTTGCGGCGCAAGCTGACTACGGAATGTCACCCTTGTGAGTGACGGAGGGCTCAACTCCGTTACAGGCTTGGTTAGTTGGTTGATTTAGAACCCAACCAAACCAACCAAAACCAAGGGAAGAGCTCGGGGCCCGAAGCCCGGGGCTCAAGCTCCGGGCTGAACTGCGGCGATGAAGGTGGACCAGGCGGGGGCCTGGAACGTGACTTCGGGGCTCGCGGGGAGTTTTGAGTCGCGGATGTGGATCGTGGCGAGGCAGGCGGCCACCTCGACGCAGGCATCCCCTTCGGGGCCGCTGTACGTGGACTTGCGCCACCCCAGGGCTACTTCGAGGCATGCACCGCCCTCGCCGTCGCTGTAGCTGGACTTGAACCACTTCAGCTCGTCGCTCATAGCTCATCCGCCATCCGCTTGATGAAGCGTGCCGATTCATCAGGGTCGAGGGCCATCGTGCGGATCATGCTAAGTCGTTCGGTCTGATCGCTCATCACCCCTGGGTCGGTGGTCAGTTGACTTGCTGATGGCGCTTCCGTGTAGGCGAGCCGCTCGTGGTCCCGGGTCTCCAACAGCACCATCTGACCGTGGAGCGCTGCGGTCATCGCCCGGCCGAAGGGCAGGAGCTGAATCGATACGTTGTGCCGTCTGCCCACCTCCAAGAGCTGCTGCAACTGCTCCTGGCACACGTAAGGACTGCGCAGAGCAGCCTCGAACAGTACGTAGCTGCAGCCCACGAGCGGCTTGCGCGTATGGATCTCCTGTCGTTCCAGCCTCGCCGCGACCCGCTCATCGATCGTTTCCTCATCCAGCGGCGGGACGTGATTGCCGATCAACTTCCGTGCATACGACTCCGTCTGCAACGGTCCAGGCACCAGCAAGGGCTCGTACCACCAGACGTTGATCGCCTCTCGCTCATGCAGCATGAAGTCCTGCGCGCGAGCGGGGAACTTCTCCGCCTTCAGGTAATCCTTGGCTGCACTTAGCAGCCCCTCCGCATGGCACAGCTCATCCGCAGCGTCGAGCACTCGTGCCGTAGGCATCCGGACGCCCTGCTCCATCGCCTTGATGGTGTCCGGGGCGTAATTGGAGGCAGCGCCCAATTCCTCGCGGCTCACGCTGGCCTTCGTGCGCCAGCGCTTCAACTGGTTACCGCCATAGCGCCAAGTGCCCGGCGATGAGGAGTTGTACTGGACGGACACAGGGCCACCTCCGATGGATACACCTCGACGTGTACCCCCTCAGTCACTACCGAGAGTAGCCCCGCACCCCGCACCGTGTGACCATGACGGACGCAATTCACTGGCCCGAGTGGGTCCCGGTTGCGGGGCACCAACTCCGCGTCTCCGGCGTCCACTTCGACGCCGTACGTATCCAAGGCGTACGAGGGGAACAGGTCGCCGCCCGCCTGATCGCGGAGGCGGAGGGTGACGCCGGCCCCGTCATCTGCGAGGCGACGGGGTTCCGGTGGATGTACTTCCTGGTGGCGCCGGGGACTGCGAAGGACCACCGGTGGCCGCTGGGCGTGCAGCGCTTCGGGACGCCACGGACGGTGACGTACATCGGAATTCCGGCGCTGGAGGGCAATACGTGGCCGCTGTGCTGGTACTCGGAGCCGACGGCTACGGCGCCGTATGTGGAGCCGGGTCAGCTGCTGGTGGCGTTGGGGTTGGTCGGGCCGTAGGAGGCAGCGGACCCGCCGCTCGAACATGGGCCAAGTTCTCACGCACGACCTTCGTCGTCGGGTGATCTTGACCCAGCACTCGAACACAGCCGTCCAGTGTCTGCTCGTACAACGGGATCGCACGACCCACATCACCCGCTGACTCATACGTGCCAGCAAGGTTGTTCCTCGACGCCAGCGTGTCCGGATGATCCCCACCCAACACCCGCAGACGATCGGCCAACGTCTGCTCGAACAACGGGATCGCACGCCCCACATCACCCGCCGCCTCATACGTGCCAGCAAGGTTGTTCCTCGACACCAACGTGGCCGGATGATCCCCACCCAACACCCGCTGGCAATCGGCCAACGTCTGCTCGAACAACGGGATCGCACCACCCACATCACCCGCCGACCAATACGCGTGGGCAAGGTTGTTCCTCGACACCAGCGTGTCCGGATGATCCCCACCCAACACCCGCAGACGATCGGCCAACGTCTGCTCGAACAACGCGATCGCACCACCCACATCACCCGCCGACCAATACGCGTGGGCAAGGTTGTTCCTCGACAACAGCGTGTCCGGATGATCCCCACCCAACACCCGCAGACG
>NZ_JBFBJK010000012.1:0-81191 GCF_040686095.1 Streptomyces sp. NPDC086554 | reverse complement strand
CAGACGATCGGCCAACGTCTGCTCGAACAACGCGATCGCACCACCCACATCACCCGCCGACTCATACGCGTGGGCAAGGTTGTTCCTCGACAACAGCGTGTCCGGATGATCCCCACCCAACACCCGCTGGCAATCGGCCAACGTCTGCTCGTACAGCGGGATCGCACGCCCCACATCACCCGCCGCCTCATACGCCGTAGCAAGATTGTTCCTCGACGACAGCGTGGACGGATGATCCCCGCCCAACACTCGCGTGACTGCCTTCAGGGCGCGGTGGAAGAACTCGGTGGCCTTGCGCACCTCACCTTGCCCATGGAGATACGTCGCAACCCGATTGAGGACTCGGTAGGTGACCGCCGTGTCCTCAGCAGGTCTCCATGCCTTGAGCAGAGCCTCCGCGTGCGGCAGGAGGTTCCTCCACATCGGCCATCCCTGCACGTTGGCCGTGGGATCACTCGGGAGCGCATCGCTCACCCAAGCCGCAGCTTGGTCGCGAGCTGCGGTGATGAGGGCCTCGGTGCGGTAGGGGTCGTCCTCCGATGGGGTGCGGGCCACCGTTTGGATGAGTCGGTGGACGCCGAGTGTCGTGCGGGTGAGGGTGATCATGTCGTAGTTGGCGAGCAGGGCCAGGAGGCGGGTCAGGTCCACGGGGTTGTCCGTGAGCGGGGTGAGCAGGCCTCGGGGGATGTCTGTCGGGGCGTACCACGCCGCGATGCGCAGGAGGTCCACCGCTCGGGGGTCGCGTTGCTGGAGTGCGTCCAGGGTTATCCGCCAGATCCGTGCCATCGTGCGGGCGGGGTCCGAGCCCTCTGGGGCCGCATCCGTTATCTGTTCCGGGTGGTCCCGAAGCATGTCCAGGTACTCGCCGATGGATATCTTGGACTGGGCGATGAAGGCTCCCGCCTGTTCTAGGGCCAGGGGCAGGTGGCCCAGCGCCTCGGCCAGGGTTCGGGCGTCGCTCTCGTCCTCGTCATCCTCCTCCTCGCTCCCGGCCGTCAGGCGTGTGAGCAACTTCAGCGAGGACTCCGCGTCCAGCACCTGGAGCGCGATCGGCTCGCCGACCCAACCCCACTTGCAGCGGCTGGTGATCAACTGGCGCCCTGACTCCCGGAGTTGTCCCGTGAACTCCCCCACATCCTGCGGGTTCTCCACGTTGTCGAACACCAGAAGCCACCCCGGATGCGCCTGCAGCCACCCGATGGCCCACGAGACGGCCTGTGCGGTGGGCTGGTTGGCGGCGAGGTCGCCCCGGAGGCGGGCGGCGAGCGCGGCGAATCCTGCGTCTATCAGCTCGGGCGTATCCGACTGGATCCACCACACCAAGCGGTACGCCGCCAAGTGATCGTGGGCGTAGTGCAGCGCCAGCGTCGTCTTGCCGACGCCGCCGAGTCCATGCAGAGTCTGCGTGATCGTCTGGGAGTCCTCAGCGAGGGCCAGGTTCAGCTCGGAGAGCACTTCCTCACGGCCGACGAACGTGCGTTGCGGTAGCGGCGGCAGGTTGTTCAGGCCTCGGGGTGCATCGATGTCGTATGCCGTGCGCGGGAGTTCTGAAGACGTGAGAGCCGAGACGTCCTCCAGGACCAACTCTCCCCCCGCCGCCTTCACCGCCATCGTGAATCCAGGCCTCGCGGCCAGCGACGCCACCGCGACCGCCGTCAGCTGATCCGCCTCGTAGTCCCGCGCCCGGTCCGTCGTGACCACGCCGACCAGCCGCCCCTGCGAGAACAGCGCCGCCCCGGACGCCCCCGCCCAGCGCGACTTCGCGTCTGGCTTTGACGGGGCGGCCACCCCGTCGACGTACGCGGTGATCAGACCACCCGACTTCAGGCCCGTCAGCGTCTCGACATGCCCCCGGATCTCCTTCGTGTCTCGGACGGCGTCCCGCACCTCCGAGCGGGGGAACCCGACGGCCAGACAGGCCAGTTGGCTCTCGCTGACCGCCGCCTCGATCCGACCCCACCGCACCGGATCGGCATCACCCGGCGGCGTCCACGACGCATCCTTGATGCGGATCAACGCCGCATCGGCATGCGGCTCCCGCGCCAGGTCAGGCGGCGTCTCCGGCCACAGCACCTCCGCTGCGGCCCACCGCGCATGCCCCTCATGATCAAGCCGCCGGACCTCTAACTCAACGGCTCCTAGCACATTGTGAAGAGCCGTCAGTACGAGCCGATCCGCAACGAGATAGCCGCTGCCCGCCCGCTTACCGGAAGGGCTCCAGATCTCCATGACCCGTTGTACGTCCATGGGGTGGCCGCCCTACTCGGGGCGCTCCTCGGCGGACTCATCGCCGACCCGCGCATCCTCGCCCGTCCCCGGATCCACCGGCTGGAGCGTGAGCTTGACGCGGCTCACCGTCCCCTTGGCCCGCCCTGCCTTCGCCTCCGCGCTGAACGGCAGCACGAACACCTTTGCCCGCGCCTCACCGTCCACCCTCACATCAACGGAGAACTCCAACTCCACCGGCCCGGTACGGAATTGAAGCCCCTGCCCGCGGCCCTCATCCGCCGCCCGCTGAAGCTCCCCGCGGATCGCCCCGATCGCCTCGGCCAGCCCGGCCCACGCCTCGTCCGCCACGGTCCCCCGCCCCCTTGCGCAGTTGTGTGACTCAGCGTAGCGCCAGGCTCCGCAACTGGGCGGCGGTAAGCGCTACTCCGACTCGGAAGCCTGGGCCTGCGCGATTCCCTGCTCTTTACGGATTTCCCGCAGACTGTGCCCCAGCACGTACGCCTCGGTCGCGGTACGCGCCGCCTGCCTGCGCTGCTCCCACTCGGCATCGGACACGTCGGGCTGGCTTTCGCGCATCCGACTCTTTACCTCTGTCCAGCTGCTGTGCCGACTCATCGGGTGCCTCCGTCTGGCCTGCGGTCGAATTCTATTGTGTTGTGCCTGTAGTTCACGGTGATACTCCGGCATGAGCAGAATCGCTGAAGTCATCGTGCTGGCGCAGGACGCAGACGACGTCATCGAGCCAATGACCCGGCATGACGACGCACGCACCTGGAAGGGCACCTTCTTCGAGATGCGGCCGGGTGGAAACTGGGGTTTCGGGTGGGGCGCAGAGTTCGTACGGATGAGCAGCAGATCCGGGCTGCTGAAACACCTGGAGTCCCTGCCGTGGCCCCGGCCGGAGACGGTCCAGATGCTGATCCATGACGAGGAGGACGACTGCTTCGGGTTGTGGATGATCCACGACGGCAAGCTGGTGGAGATACCCCTTCCCCGCACCCGGCGGGCTTACTGGAGCGGGCCCCACGACGATGAGTTCCCGCCCGACCCGGGCATCCTCAACAGGACGGACAGCCACCCCATCGACTGGCCTCAGGAGATCGAGGGCGGAGACCGGTCTCGGCCGCCAGCCTGGTGAGGGCGAGCAGGGGGCAGCGGGACCACGGCCCGTTACTGAATCGAGCGCAGGCCCAGCGGGCCCGCGAGTTCCTCCGCCATGACCTTGCCCGCCGCCTCCGCCAGCGCGTCTTCCGCCAGGTCCTCGTCCGTGTCCAGGCCGTTCAGGTCCTCGAGCGGTTGGTTCAGCCTCACATGTGCCACCAGGGACTGGAGGGCTCGGAGGGCGGCCGAGGCCGTTGAGCCCCAGTTGGAGAAGTACGAGAACTGCCACCACCAGAGGGCCTCGGTCGTGCGGCCCGCGCGGTAGTGCGCCAGGCCGTGCGAGAGGTCCGCGACCACGTCCGCCAAGTCGTCCGAGATGCGGGCCGCGACCGGGGCCTTGCGGGGCTCGTAGGGGTCGAAGACCTCCGAGTAGACGTCTACCGGCTCCAGGAGCAGCGCCAGACGTTCGCGGAGGTCGTCCACGTCGCGCTCCGGGCCCAGGTCCGGCTCGTAGCGCTCCTCGGGGACGATGTCCTCGTGCGCGCCCAGGCGGCCGCCGGCCAGGAGGAGTTGGGAGACTTCCAGGAGGAGGAAGGGGACGGCTGAATCCGGCTCGTCGCCCTTTGCCACCTCTGTCACCGCCACGATGAAGCTCTCGATCTGGTCCGAGATCTGCACCGCGAAGGAGTCCGGGTCCTGGGCGGCCGCGTGCAGGAGGACCGGCGGCTCGGGGGCGACATTCGCTTCCGGCTTTGCGTCCGGCTTCGCTGACTTCTCAGGCTGGTTCTTAGACATCTAGGAGTCGTCTCCCCTCGAAGGCGCGGCCCAGAGTGACCTCGTCCGCGTATTCCAGATCTCCCCCGACAGGGAGCCCGCTGGCCAGGCGGGTGACCTTCAGGCCCATGGGCTTGATCATGCGCGCGAGGTACGTCGCCGTGGCCTCGCCCTCCAAGTTCGGGTCCGTGGCCAGGATGAGTTCCGTGACCGTGCCGTCGGCCAGACGCGCGAGGAGTTCTCGTATGCGCAGGTCGTCCGGGCCCACGCCCTCGATCGGACTGATCGCGCCGCCCAGGACGTGGTACTTCCCTCGGAACTCGCGGGTGCGTTCGATCGCGACTACGTCCTTCGGCTCCTCCACCACGCAGATGACCGACAGGTCGCGGCGGGGGTCGCGGCAGATGTTGCAGAGTTCTTCCTGCGCGACATTTCCGCAGGTCGCGCAGAAGCGGACCTTGTCCTTCACCTCTAGGAGGGCGTGCGCGAGACGGCGTACGTCCGTCGGCTCCGCCTGCAGGATGTGGAAGGCGATCCGCTGCGCGCTCTTGGGACCGACGCCGGGCAGCCTGCCCAACTCGTCGATGAGGTCCTGGACCACGCCTTCGTACACGGGACGCCTTTCCTTCTCTTCTTCTAGGGTCGAGCTCTGATACGTACGGTAGTTGGCCGGGGGGTTTCTTAGAAGGGAAGCCCCGGGATGCCGCCGCCGCCCAGGCCCTGCGCGAGCGGGCCCAGCTTCTCCTGCTGGAGCGCCTGCGCGTTCTCGTTCGCCGCCTGGACCGCCGCGACGATCAGGTCGGCGAGGGTCTCCGTGTCCTCCGGGTCGACCGCCTTGGGGTCGATGACGAGGCCGCGCAGTTCGCCCGAGCCGTTGACCGTCGCCTTGACGAGACCGCCGCCCGCCTGGCCCTCGACCTCCGTGCGCGCGAGCTCCTCCTGGGCCGCGGCGAGGTCCTGCTGCATCTTCTGGGCCTGCTGGAGCAGCTGCTGCATGTTGGGCTGGCCACCACCGGGGATCACGATCAGCTCCGTTTCATGGGGGTCACATATGGATCTTTTGTGGGTCTTTTATGGGTCCATCGGGCGGGTTTTCCCGCCTGGAATGAGCCTACGTGGTCGGGGGTGCGATCGCCCCAGCACTCTTTCGAGTGAGATCAGCGGTCCTCCTATACCTGATCAAGCACCTCTTCCGGGCGGAAATACCGCGAAAACGGGCTCATGGCCACCCATTGGGCGGTAGGACTGGGGGGCTGCGCATCAGCACCAGGTGTCACAGGGCGCGCACCGTACGGAACCGCCGCAGGGAACAGTCAGGGATCTCGTAGAGGTAGAGGGAGTGCCGTGAGCCAGCCGGATATGCAGCCCGAGGGGGTGCCCCATGACGGGCACGGGCAGAGTGCCGGGGCAGGCGCGCAGGAGAGCGCCCAGGGCGGCACCGAGGGCTCCCGGGCCGGGGATCTGACGGGGCGGAGCTTCCCGCTCGGGGACTGGGGCGAGCCGGCCGCGCGGCTCGACGAGCTGTACCGGTGGGTGGAGCGGGGTGCGCTCAATACGGCGGCCTGGTATCTGTCCGACCGCGCCTGGAAACGGCGCGGGGCGCGGCTCTCGCGCGTGGGCGCGGCGCTGGGGGCCGTGGGGGCGGGGGTGTTTCCGCTGCTCGATCTGGCGGGGGCGGTGGGGGAAGTCGCCACGTGGGGGTTCGTCTCGCTGCTCGCGGGGGTGGCGTGCGTGGGATGCGACCGCTTCTTCGGCCTGACGTCCGGGTGGATGCGGGACGTGGCCACGGCTCAGGCGGTGCAGCGGAGGCTGCAGGTGCTGCAGTTCGACTGGGCGTCGGAGAGTGTGCGGGAGGTTCTCGGGCCTACGGAGGGGACGGCGAGCGAGGCGGCCGAGCGGTGCCTTGGGGTGCTGCGCCGCTTCTCGGAGGACGTGACGGAGATGGTGCGGGCCGAGACGGCGGACTGGATGGTGGAGTTCCGCTCCGGCCCTGCGCCGCTGGCCATGCAGGCGCTGGTGCCGGCCTCCCGGGGGGAGGGAGGTCCGCCTCCTGCGCGGGCCGCGCTGCCGCCGGGGGCGCGGCCGAACATGCCTCGGCAGCGGCCGCCGGAGCCGAGGTGAGGTGAGTTCGCCTCCCGGCGGGCTGAGCGGCTTCGGCTGCCCGGCGTTTGATTGGCGCCGGGGCCGCCCGGTTGTCCCGAGAGTGGCGGTTCCGGGCTGGGAGTCAAGGGCGCTCCGCTGCGCTGCGCGTCGGCTGCGCCGATTGCGCTTCGCTTCACCCTTGACACCCAGCCCTCCACCGCGAGAAGCGTGATGACCGGGCGGCCACGAAGCGGGGCTCACGGGGACTGGGGGTTGGGTCATCCGGCTTGAGCGCCGGGTGCGGACTAGTTCGTTTCACGTGCCGTCCGTCCGGCTGGAGGGGTGCGCGATCCGCTCGGGGATGGGTCCAGGTTTCGTCAAGCGGGTGCGGACCGGATCTTCGGGGGTGGCCGTCGGGGGCAGGGTGCGCGAAGGACGCGTTCGGGTGTGGGTGTGGGTGTGGTTCGGGTTCGGGTTCGGGTTCGCGGGAAGTGCCGTGCCCCTGCTGCGACTGGCAGTCCGGCGGGATCGGGCTCGATCGGGTGGGGTCGGCGCGGGTGTGGGCTGGGGGTGGGGGACCTACTTTGGGAAAGTTGTGTTCTGGCACAAGGGGGGCGCGCGGGATTCGAAACGCAACTTTGCCGAAGTAGGTCCCCCACCCCCCCCGAGCCGGGACCTACTTTGGGAAAGTTGTGTTCTGGCACAAGGGGGGCGCGCGCCCGAGGCAAACGCAACTTTGCCGAAGTAGGTTCCCCACACCCCCCGAGCCAGCCAATCCCCGGGGGGGGCAACTGGCCACCGGCTTCAGTGAGTTGCATACCTGACACCTGACACCCGGCGCCCGCGCCCCGGGAGATCCGGTCGGCGGACGCTTGACGAGACCGGGACCCATCCCCGGACCGACCGCGCAGCTCCTCCACCTCACGGCGCGCTGCTCCGAACTAGTCCGCACCCGGCCGCGAAGCCGGATGACCCATCCCCGCCGCCCCGAGAGGCCCGCTTCCTGGGCCGCCCGGTCGGCGTTCACCCGCGGTGGAGGGGCGGGTGTCAAGGGTGGAGCGGAGCGGAATCGGCGCAGCCGACGCGGAGCGCAGCGGAGCGCCCTTTACAGCCGGCCCGGAACCGCCAACCTCGTAACAGCGGGCGGCCCCGGCGCCGACTCGACGCCGGGACAGTGAAGCCCCGCCCCCGCGCGGAAATCAGCTGTAGATGATCATTGAGCCCTGGGCCAGGCTGCGGGTGGTTGCCGCGTGGAGGCCCAGCCAGACGTGGCGTTCGCGGGCGAAGGGGCTGTCGTCGTGCGGGGCCGGGGCCGCCGGTTCCTCCAGGGACGTGGGGGCCTGTGGCGGCGTCGGTGGGCACGGGGGGTTCGCGGGGTCTATGCCGATCGACGGGGCCACGAACTCCAGTTCCCGCAGCAGCGCCTGTGCCGAGCCCAAAGGGCCGCCGCCCGAGAGCAGTTCGTCGTTGGAGAGTGGTGCGGGGAAGTCCACGGGGACGTACGCACCCGCGTGGTCGTAATGCCAGACCAGATGCGACTGCTGGGCCGTCGCGTCGAACATCTCCAGCAACTGCTCGTAGTCCCCGCCCAGTTCGTCCACCGGCGTCACCTCGAGGCCGCACACCTGGAGCAGGTACGCCCGCCGCAGGAAATGCAGCGCGTCGTAGTCGAAACCCGCGATCGGGGCGACGTCCCCCGACAGGCCCGGCATGTACGAGAAGACGGGGACGGGCGGAAGGCCCGCATCGGTCAGTGCCTTGTCGTACGCCGCGATCTCCTCCGCGAACGGGTTGTCGGGGCTGTGACACAGCACGTCGACAAGCGGGACCAGCCACAGGTCACAGGCCAAGGGTGCTCCTCAAATCGGTCGGACGTTGGACCTTCCCCGCGCTCAGGCAGCGTAGTCGCGGCGCGAGCCCCCTAGCTGCCCTTGTGCAGATCCCAGATCCACACGCCGTCTACCCACTTTCCGGGGCGGTCAAGGAGTTCCTCGACCGTCACGCGAAGTTCCACGTCATGCTCCTGCGGGGCGAGGACCAGGACGCCCGCCTTCCAGTACGCCAGGTCGGCGCGGGCGGCGGCGCGCCACTCCTTGGTGATCTGCGGGGCCCGGCCCGCCGAGCGGACGTCCCGCAGGAGGTTCGACGTGTTGCGGGGCGACGCCCCGTAGATGCCCACGCGGTCCGGGCCCCACGGCCCGTTGAAGTAGCCGCCGGGGAGGCGGAAGCCCAGGTCGGCGCTGGTCTGCCAGTGCAGTGCCTCCGCGTTCGCGGGGTCCGGGAGAGGAACCGGTACGAGCGATTCGCCCTCCCCCACGTACCGCTTCCAGGTCCCGTCGGCGATGAACTCCGGCACCTGCGCACGCTCCACCGCCCGCAGCGGCGCCGGCACGATCGGCAGCAGGGCCAGAGCGACGGCGGTGACACCGGCGTAACGAAAAGCCGTGCGCGGGGCCGTGAGCAGGCGGGCGAGCGCGAGCGCCACCAGCATGCCGAGCGCCGGCGCGCACACCATCGCCACTCGTGACTCGATGACCGACTCGAAGAGGGGGAGATGGGCGAGAGGCCGCCACGGCCCGGGAAGGACCACGTCCGTCAGCGGGATGCGGAACTTCGGGCCCAGCGAGAGGAACGCTGCCGCGAGTGCCGTGAACGCCAGCGCCTTCACCACCGCCCGCTCCCAGAGACGTACGACGATCGCGAAGGCCAGCGCCACCAGGGGCCAGCCGTAGAACGCGTTCTGCTCGGTGGGGTTCAGGGAGAGGGCGCTCGCCGTCTCCTCGTCGCCCGCGAGGGAGCGTTCCGAGAAGGAGAGCAGGGCCAGGGGGCTGTTGCCCGCGTTGTCGCCGTGCAGCACGCTCGTATAGCTCTGCGGGCCGAAGAACTGCCAGTACAGGGGGAACGCGACGAGGGGGACGGTCACCGTGAGTGCGACGCCGAGGCCCCGGGCCAGCGGTCTGAACGCCGCCTTCGCCACATCCCTGCGCACCACCCCGTACGCCGCCGCGAACAGCAGCATGCCCATCGCCGCGAGCAGCAGCGGCTCCTCGCCGAGGAAGATCTGGTACGTGACGAAGAGGCCGAGGACGACTCCGTTGCGTACGACCCGCGTGCCCTCGCCCTCGCACAGCCGCAGCGCCCTGTCGATGATCAGCGGGATCATGAACAGGACCATGAAGTTCGGGTGCGCGTGGGCGTGGCTGATCATCGGCGGGGCGAAGGCGGCGAGCGCCGCGCCTACGGCCGCCGCGCCCCGGTGGCGTACGAGACGCCTGACGATCAGCCAGTACCAGGTGATCGCAGTCGCGGCGAGGCCCAGCGTCATCGCCGCGTTCAGGGCGACCGCCGGGCCGAAGAGCCAGGTCACGGGGGCGAAGGGGACGGAGAGGCCGAGCATGACCGTGTTGGCCATGAGGTTCACGCCGTCGGGGAAGTTCTGGAGGGTCGTGAAGAGGGGGTTCTGGAGGTGGCGGACGTTGTCCGCCGTCACCGCGAAGAACCACTCCCACTGGTTCTGGTCCTGGAGGGAGTCGGGGAGATAGCGGTCACCGGGCGCTACCCAGCGGCCCGAGTAGAGGGCGACGGACAGGGCCAGGAAGAGCGCCACGACCAGGAGATCGGCCGGGCGCAGGGTGCGGGCCTTCAGCGAGGTCAGTTCGGCGAGGACCTTCACGTAGTCGAAGGGGCGGACCTTCGAACCCTCCTGGTGCGCCCAGCGCACGGGCACCTCGGCGATCGGCCGGCCCGCGCGGCGCAGGTACTGGAGTATCTCGACGTCGATGCCCCAGCCGCACAGCCGGGACGCGGCGAAGGCCTCGCGGGCGTGGTCGCCGTCGAAGAGCTTGAATCCGCACTGGGTGTCGCGGATCCCGGGGACGGCGACCGTACGTATCAGGAAGTTGCCGCTGCGTCCGAGCAGCTCGCGCAGGCGGTGCTGGCGGGCCTCGATCGTCGCGCCCGCTCCGGCGCGGGAGCCGATCGCGGCCGCGTGGCCGTCGGTGAGCGCCTTGTCGAGGCGTTCGAGTTCCTCGATGGGCGTTGCCAGGTCGGCGTCGGTGACCAGGACGCGGGCGCCGCGCGACGCGAGGACGCCGAGGCGCAGGGCGTGGCCCTTGCCGCGGTTGCGGTCGGAGCGGATCAGATGGACGCGGGGGTCGTCGAGCTCCGCGTCGACGGCGATCTCGGCGGTGCGGTCGGTGGAGCCGTCGTCGACGACGATCAGCTCCCAGCGGGCGCCTCTGTCCTCCGGCCCGGCCCCGTCCAGGTACGCGCGGATCGCGGCGAGCGTGGGGGCCAGTCGTCGCTCCTCGTTGTAGGCGGGGACGACGACTGTCAGATCCACACTCATGCAGCGGCCGCCAGCCGCTCGATGAGGGCGAGGGAGTGGGCGTTGTACTCCGCGACGATTCTGTGCGCGGCCTGCGGGTCGCGGCGCGCAAGGGCGTCGACGAGCTCGGTGTGCCGGGCCCACAGGGTGCCGCGCAGGTCGCCGTCGCCGCGTTCGACGGCGCGGCGCAGGTAGGTGACGGCGCAGACCCAGGACTGTACGCGCAGGCGGTGCAGGAAGTCCGAGAGGTAGGGGTTGCCGAAGAGGGCGCTGAGCTCGCGCCAGAAGCGCAGGTCGTAGCCGATGAGTACGTTCAGGTCGCCCGCGCAGGCCGCGCGGGCGGCCTCCTCGCCACGACGGCGTACGGAGACGAGGCCTGCGGCGGCATCAGTGTGCGCCGCCGCGTTGGTCATGAGGTCGCGGAAGATGCCGTCGGAGACGAGGCTGCGGGCCTCCAGCATGCCGCGGTAGTCCGCGAGGGAGTGCTCGTGGACGCGGTAGCCGCGGTGCTGGTCGGCGTCGAGGAGGCCCTGCGCGGCGAGGTTCACCAGGGCCTCGCGGACCGGGGTCGCGGAGACGCCGTACTGCTCGGCGATCTCCTTGACCGTGAACTCCTGGCCGGGCTCCAGACGGCCGCCGAGGATCTCGTCGCGCAGCGCGTCGGCGATCTGCTGGCGCAGAGTGCTGCGGATGACGGCGGGGCCGTCGGGTGCGGGCATGGTGGTGGGCCTCCCCCGCCGCGTTCTGGTCGTGAACGGGTGGTCGTCCGTGGTCGTCTTCGCTTACGAGCACGTCAGACTACGCGGTCGGGGTTCCCGGAGCCGGGCACCTCGTTTGTCGGCACCCGGCGGAGCCCAGGCGTTACGCGGTGTGCTCGTCCGCCACGCTCAGCGCCGCGTCCAGCGCCGCGAGGCCCTCCTTCGCCTCCGTCTCCGTGATGTTGCACGGCGGGACGACGTGGGTGCGGTTCATGTTGATGAAGGGCCACAGGCCCTGCTTCTTCGCGGCCGCGCCGAACGCCGCCATCGGGGCGTTCGCCTCGCCGCTGGCGTTGTACGGGACCAGCGGCTCGCGCGTCGTCTTGTCCTTGACCAGCTCAAGGGCCCAGAACATGCCGAGGCCACGGACCTCGCCCACGCTCGGGTGCCGTTCGGCGAGGTCCGCGAGGGCGGGGGCGATGATCTCCGTACCTACGCGGGCCGCGTTCTCGACGACGCCCTCGTCCTCCATGACGTTGATCGTCGCGACGGCGGCGGCGCAGGCGAGCGGGTGCCCGGAGTAGGTGAGACCGCCCGGGTAGGGCCTGCGGGCGAAGGTCTCGGCGATGGCGGAGGAGATGGCGACGCCGCCGAGCGGGACGTAACCGGAGTTCACGCCCTTCGCGAAGGTGAGGAGATCGGGCACGATGCCGCCGTCGAAGTGCTCCGCGGCGAACCACTTGCCCGTACGCCCGAAGCCCGCCATGACCTCGTCCAGGATGAAGACGATGCCGTACCGGTCGCAGATCTCGCGTACGCCCTTGAGGTAGCCCGGCGGCGGGATCATGATGCCTGCCGTGCCGGGGACGGTCTCGAGGATGATCGCCGCGATGGACTGCGGGCCCTCGAAGGCGATCGTGTCCTCCAGGTGCTTGAGGGCTCGCTCGCACTCCTGCCGCTCGTTCTCCGCGTGGAACGGGCTGCGGTACAGGAACGGCGCCCAGAAGTGGACGACGCCCGCCGTGCCGTTGTCGGAGGGCCAGCGGCGGGGGTCGCCGGTGAGGTTGATCGCGGCGGAGGTGGCGCCGTGGTACGAGCGGTAGGCGGAGAGCACCTTGTGGCGGCCCGTGTGGAGACGCGCCATGCGGGTCGCGTTCTCCACGGCTTCGGCGCCGCCGTTGGTGAAGAAGATCTTGTCGAGGTCGCCCGGGGTCCGCTCGGCGATGAGGCGTGCGGCCTCGGAGCGGGCTTCGACGGCGAAGGCCGGGGCGAACGTCGTCATCGTCGCCGCCTGCTCCTGGATCGCGGCGACGACCTTCGGGTGCTGGTAGCCGATGTTCGTGAAGACGAGGCCGCTGGTGAAGTCGAGGTAGCGGTTGCCGTCGTAGTCCCAGAAGTACGAGCCTTCCGCGCCGGCTGCGGCGAGGGGGTCGATCAGCTCCTGTGCGGACCAGGAGTGGAACACGTGCGCGCGGTCCGCGGCCTTGACGGCGGCGCCGACCTGGGGATTCGGCTGAGGGGTCATGTGGGCGAGGGTAAATGTCCACGATGCGGATAGGACATGGGCGTCCTGTTTCGCGGGGGCGGGGGGTACTGGACAGTGTGTCGGGGTGACAGGTCAGTCCTCGGGGTGACGGGTCAGTCCTCACCCACCACCCGCGCCTGCGGCTCCCCGCCCGCCCCGCAGCGGATCTCGTACGCGAGGTCCTCCCGCTCGTCGTCGTCGCTCGGCTCCGCCTCCAGGCGGGCCACCGCGCCAGGACCCCGCTCCACGTCCTCGTCGATGTGGAAGCCGTCCGCCGGGCTCCAGGAGACGAGGTACACCGTGCCGTCGCCCCGGCACTCGACCGTCGCCGTGCCGCCGGTGAAGCGGAGACTTGAGCGGTCAGTGGTCGGTTTCGGCGGCTTCGGCGGCTTCGACGACTGCGACGGCTGCGACGGCTTCGGATCAGGCGAAGACGGGGACGGCGGCATCGGTGACTCCGCCAGCGCCCTCCGCACCGCCGCCTCGTCCAGCGGACGACTGTGCGCCGCCCCTCCACCGTCCGAACTCGCCAACTGCCAAGCGCCCAGCGCCCCCGCAGCCGTCCCCACCCCCACCCACGCCGCGGTCACCGCCGCGCTCCGCCACTTCCTCATGCGGGCTTCCTCATACGGACTTCCTCATAGGGAGACTGTGCCGCACAGTTTCCTAACGCCCGGTTAAGGGCCGCCCAAAGCCCCTCACTACGGTGGTTGTATGGCCCACCTTCTCGTCGTGGAGGACGATCCACAGCTGCGCGGCGCCCTGGTGCGTGCCCTGCGCGACAAGGGGCACGCCGTCGCGACCGCCCCCACCGGCATGGCGGGGCTCGATGCGGCGGTCACCAGCAGGCCCGATCTCGTCGTGCTCGACCTGGGGCTCCCTGACGTCGACGGAGCCCAGGTGCTACGCATGCTCCGCGCGGTCAGCGACGTACCCGTCATCGTGGCGACGGCCCGCGACGAGGAGCCGGAGATGGTCTCCGTCCTGGAGGCCGGGGCCGACGACTACATCGTCAAGCCCTTCGGCGCCGCCCAGTTGGACGCCCGTGTCAAGGCCGTCCTGCGGCGCCTCGGCGCGGACGAGATCGAGGAGCCACTGCACATCGGCGGTCTGGCCATCGATCCCGCCGCCCGTGAGGTGTCCCTGGACGGCACCCCGATCGACCTCACCCCGCGCGAGTTCGACCTCCTCGCCTACCTGGCCCACCGCCCCGGGCAGGTGATCTCGCGCCGCGAACTTCTCGCCGAGGTCTGGCAGCAGCCCCTGGGCGGCGCCGACAAGACGGTGGACGTCCATCTCTCCTGGCTGCGCAGGAAGCTGGGCGAGACGGCCCAAGCGCCCCGGTATCTCCACACCGTTCGGACCGTGGGTGTGAAGCTGACCGCGCCCGATGCCAACCAAGGCCCAGCTCACGGCCCAGGCTCAGGCCCAGGGGTCCGCTGATGCGGCGCCGCCTGCTGCTCCTCACCGCCGCCACGACCGCCCTCGTCCTGACGGCACTCCTGGTCCCCCTCACCCTCCTCACCCGTACCCACGCCGCCGACCGTGCCACGGCCGAAGCCACCGCACGGGCCCAGTGGGTGGCTCATGCCCTCGGGCCCGCGCTGGCCACCGCGGCCGAGCGCGAGACCGCCGAGCAGACCGTGGAGAGCGTCAACACCCCGGGGCTGCCCACCACTTCACTCATTCTCGCCGACGGGTCCCGGATCGGTCCGGCCATCGGCGAGAGGACGCCCCCCGTCACCGACGCCATCCGTCTCGCCCGCACCGGTCGTGCCTTCACCTACGAGCCTTCCACCGGCGGACGCCAGGTCCTTGTCCCCGTCCAGGGTGCCGAAGGCGGCACCGCCGTCGTCCAAGTCACGCTCACCCAACGGCAGTTGTACGCGGGGATGATGACGTCCTGGCTCGTGCTCGCCGGGATCGGGGTCGGGCTCGTGCTCATCGGGCTGCTGCTCGCCGACCGTCTGGGCGCCCGTCTCGTCGGCGCCACCCGGCGTCTCGCCCGCACGGCCGACCGCCTCGCCGCAGGCGACCTCTCCGCCCGGGCCACTCCCGAGGGGCCGCCCGAACTCCGCCTGGTCGCAGGCGAACTGAACCGCCTCGCCGCCCGCATCGACGAGCTCCTCGCCGCCGAGCGCGAGAACGCCGCCGATCTCGCCCACCGCCTGCGCACCCCCGTCGCCGCCCTCCGCCTGGACGCCGAGACCCTGCGCGACACGGAAGAGGCGCACCGCATCGCCGCGGATGTCGCCGCCCTCGAACGCAGCGTCGACGACGTCATCCGCAAGGCCCGCAGGCCCCTGAGGGACACCCCGCACGCCGACCTCGCCGCAGTGGCCCGCGAACGTGCCGCGTTCTGGCTGCCGTTGGCCGAGGATCAGGGGCGTACAACCGAAACGGAGACCCCCGACGCGCACACACCCGTCCCCGTGCCCGTTCCCGAGGACGAGCTGGCCGCCGCCCTGGACGCCCTCATCGGCAACGTCCTGGACCACACCCCCCAGGGCACCGCCTTCCGCATCACCGTCCGCATCACCCCGGAGGGCGGCGCCGAACTCACGGTCGCCGACGAAGGCCCCGGTCTCCCCGCGACGTACGCGGCCGAACGCGGCACCAGCGGCGGCGGCTCCACCGGGCTCGGCCTGGACATCGCCCGGCGGACGGCCGAGGACGCGGGCGGCACGTTCGGCACGTTCGGCACCGCGGACACCGCGCCGGGCACCCGGGTCACGCTCACCTTCCCCCGTGCGCCGCAGCCCCCGCCCGGGGAAACGCGGTCCGCACCGCACGCGCCCAGCGGTTGATCCCCAACTCGGGGCGCAGCGCGGCGAATCCGCCGCAGTATTTGGTGAAGTCCGCTGCCCGGACGCCGTATCGGTGCAGTACGCGGTCCGCCTCCGTCAGATGCCCCTGCGTCTTGGTCTCCACGAGCACGAGACCGCGGTCCGCCTCCACCGAACGGCCCGTGGCCATGTCGCGCACCACGAGCCCCGCGTCGCACGTCACCCGCTGCCCGTCGGCCACGAAGGTCGCCCGCCGGTACTCCGTGACCAGCGCCTTCGTCAGCCCTCCCGGCGCCTCGATCCCATACGCCCCCCTCAGCACGCCCGCCAGATAGCCCTGCCGTGCGGCGTCAAGCGCGTGGTCGGCGCCCTCCAGACGCTGCCGGTGCTTGACCGTCTCGCCGCGCCCGCTCTTCAGCTTGATCTCGAACTGCCGCTCCCCACTGTCCTGGTAGAGCCGCTCCCTGATGCGGTAGCGCAGCCGCCGCCCCTGCCGGTGCTCGTGGAAGGTCAGGAGTTCGGGGGTGTCGTAGTACGTCGAGTGGTAGCCGAACCAGCGCTTGCCGCCGATGCTCAGGGCCCGGAAGGGGCCCGAAGGGCGGCGCGGATCTGTGAGCAGCGCGGCCAGGTCCTCGAATATCTCGACCGGCACGAGATAGCTGTTGTCGTAGCGGGCGAGCAGTTCCGCCCGCGCGTTCACCTCGTCAAGCGCGATGGGGTGCGCGGCGAGCGCGGCCCTTCCGATGGCGCGTACGGCGGGGTTCACACGGTCTCCTTCTGGGGTGCGGGGGCAGGCGTGCGGGACCGGGTCGTGCGTCGTCGTTGTGCTGTACGTACTCCTGCGAACTCCCCGGCCCGCCCGGAAGGTTCCGGCTGCCGGAAGCGGACTTCCACAACCATCAGGTCGCGTACGTAGTCGACCTCCTGGACCGTCCAGCCGAGCGGCTCCCCCAGGCGCCGGGCGAGCTCGGCGCGCAGCGCGGTCTCCTCCCGGTACACGGCGTCCAACGTGACGACCGTCCGCCGGTCACCGGCGTAGAGGCGCGGATGGTCGGCGACGTACATGACCAGGAGAAGGACGGCCGCCAGGCCGCTCGCCATCGGCAGCGAGAGCCCGGGAAGGCCGCAGAGCAGGCCCAGGACGAGAGTGATGAAGTAGTACGCCACTTCCTGGTGCTGCACCGCGTCCGAGCGGAGCCGCACGATCGAGAGCACACCGAAGAGCCCGAAGCCGAGCGCGAGTCCGCCGTCGCCGCCGGCGCTCGCGAGGGCGGCGACGACCGCGAAGAGCGCGACGTTCAGGGCGAGATAGGCGGGGACCAGCTCGCGCCTGCGGTGCCTCGGATAGAAGACGCCGAAGGTCAGCAGGGTCACGGCCACGAGGTCGAGGCCGAGGTGGGCCGCGATCTGGCCGGTCTGTTCGAGGGTGGTCTGTGTGCTGTCCATGACCAGGACGCTAGGGACGGGCGGGTTAACGCCGCCCCCAGTACGGGTTAACCCGTGAGCCCCTTGACAGCATGCTGTCGTTTCGACAGCATGCTTACATAAGCACAGCACAGAGAACGGCAGCCGAATCAGCGGAGGTATTGCCCATGTCCCGCAAGCCCGTACATCTGGCCGTCTACGACACGCTCGCCGACTGGGAGCCCGGCCACGCCACGGCGTGGCTCGCCCGCGACGGATACGAGATCCGCACGGTCGCCGCAGGATCGACCGACCTCGTCACCACCATCGGCGGCATGCGCGTCAAGCCCGATCTGACGCTCGCCGAGCTGCGCCCCGAGGACAGCTCGCTGCTGATCCTGCCGGGCGCCGACCTGTGGGACACCGGCGACGACCTCGCCCCCTTCGCCCGCACGGCCCGCGCCTTCCTCGACGCGGGCGTGCCGGTCGCCGCGATCTGCGGGGCCACTGCCGGGCTCGCCCGCGAGGGGCTGCTCGACGACCGCGCGCACACCAGCGCGGTGTCGTTCTATCTCGCGGCAACCGGATACAAGGGCGGCGAGCGGTACGTGGACGCGGACGCCGTCATCGACGGGGGCCTGATCACGGCAGGGCCGACCGAGCCTGTGGCCTTCGCGCGCGAGATCCTCGGGCTGCTCGGCGCCTTCGAGGGCGAGAAGCTGGATGCCTGGTACCGCCTGTTCCACGACTCGGACCCGGCCGCCTTTGAGGTGCTGAATTCGTGAACACCGACCGCGGTCAAGTGCGGGAGCAACAGGACCTGTTCTCCCGCACCGCGCTGGGCGTCTTCCGGCTCAACGGCCAATTCCTCTCCGTGGCGGAGGAATTGGCCAAGCCGGGCGGGCTCACCGCCGCCTGGTGGCAGGTGCTCGGCGCCGTCCTGCGCGAGCCGCTTCCGGTATCCGGGATCGCCCGCGCGATGGGCATCACCCGGCAGAGCGTGCAGCGCATCGCCGACCTCCTGGTACGGAAGGGCCTTGCCGAGTACGTACCGAACCCGGCCCACCGCCGCGCGAAGCTCCTGCGCCCCACGGACGAGGGCCGCGCGGCCGTCGAGAAGATCGGTCCCGGCCATGCGGAAGCGGCGGCGCGCCTTGCCGCCGCGCTCGGCGATGAGGAATTCGCCGAGACCGTACGGGTGTTGGAGCGCCTCTCCCGGGCCGTGGCACAACTGGAAGGCGATACGGAACCCGTTACGGAGCCGTAGCAGACAGTCAGCCCCACCCCGTCCCACGACCGCACTAAACTCGATCCGTTGCACACCAACGGGGGAGGTCGCGCGGCGATGGAGAAGCTGGGGCCCGGGGATCCACAGCGAATAGGCGCCTATCGGCTGCTCGCGCGACTCGGCGCGGGCGGCATGGGGCATGTCTATCTCGCGCGATCCGACCGGGGACGTACGGTCGCGGTCAAGCTGGTGCGTGAAGAGCTCGCCGAGCAGGAGGAGTTCAGGAACCGCTTCCGGCAGGAGGTGCAGGCGGCGCGGCGGGTGGGCGGCGCGTGGACGGCGCCGGTGCTCGACGCGGACACCGAGGCGGCGATTCCCTGGCTTGCGACGGGATACGTCGCGGGGCCCTCCCTGCAGAGCGTCATCTCGCAGGACCACGGCCCGCTGCCCGAGCGCTCGGTCAAAATCCTGGCGGCCGGACTCGCCAACGCCCTCAAGGACATTCACGCGGCGGGCCTCATCCACCGCGACCTCAAGCCGTCGAACGTCCTTGTCACGATCGACGGCCCCCGGGTCATCGACTTCGGCATCGCCCGCGCCCTGGAGACGGTGACGGACGGCGGCCTCACCCGCACCGGCGCGCTCGTCGGCTCCCCCGGCTTCATGGCACCCGAGCAGGTGCGGGGCGACCGGGTCACTCCGGCGTGCGACGTGTTCTGCCTGGGCTCGGTCCTCGCGTACGCGGCGTCGGGGGCGCTGCCCTTCGGCACGGCGAACAGCGGCGTGCACGCGCTGATGTTCCGTATCGCGCAGGAGGAGCCGGACCTGTCGGCGCTCCCGGAGGAGCTGGCCGAACTGGTCGCCGACTGCCTGCGCAAGACCCCGGCGGACCGTCCGACGCTGGAGCAGATCCTGGAGCGGACGGGCGCGGAGGACACCCTCGGCGACGGCGGCCGGACCCGGGATCCGTGGCTTCCGGGCGCGCTGGTGGCTCAACTGGGCCGACACGCGGTGCAGCTCCTTGACACGGAGAACCCGGACGAGGGCTCTCCCGTCTCCCTCGCCCCGCCGAAGGAACTGACGGCGGGAGCGGCGGCAGGGGCCAACACCCCGCAGGCCGCCCCCGACGGCGATCCCCCGGCAGCGGGCTCCGCCCCCGATCCGGCGACCGACGACACCCCGCCCCCGCCGGGAAAGCCGGGCGAGGCCCCTCTGGACCACCTCCCCACCATGATCTCGGGCACCCCGCCCCCCACGCCGCCGCCGGGCCCGTCATACGGCTACCCGCAGCAGCACCCCCAGCCGCAGCACCCCCAACTCCCCCCTGCTCCCTACGGCTACCCGCAGCACGGCGGATACGGCCCCACCCCTCCGTACGGCCCGGTCGTGACCCCCATGGCCGAACCCCCGCGCCGCAGCGGCCGCTCGACCGCCGCGCTGATCGCGGTGGCGCTGATAGTGGCGATCGGCGCGGGCGGCGGGGTGTACGCGGTGATGAAGGGCGAGGGCGACACCAAGGCGGGCGGCGACAACTCCAAGTCCCCGACGTCCAGCGCCCCTTCGACACCGGGCACGCCCTCCGAGGAGGAGTCGTCGGAACCCGAATCGCCCCCTACCTCCGCCGCGGACGAGAAGAACAAGGACGGCGAGGTCCCCGAGAAGTTCCTCGGCACCTGGAGCGGCGCCATCGAGAACGACCTGGGCCACAACTCCCGTGAGCTCGTCTTCCAGCAGGGCGAGGTCGGCGACACCGTCCTGTCGATCACGGCGGACGGCCCGACCGACACGGGCGGCACGTACCACTGCGTGTTCCAGGGCAAGTTGGAGTCGGCGAGCGGCAACACCCTGCGCATCGGCCCGACCGACGTCGTCGTCGGCCAGCCCGCGTCCTCCTGCAAGGCGGGCACGGCGAGCACGGTGACGCTGCTCTCGGACGGCAGACTCCACCGCGAGAACACGGGCACGGACAAGGGATTGACGTACGAGAAGGACGGCTGAACGCGCGTTGCCCCGGCCCGCTGAAGCGGACCGGGGCAACGTAGAACAAACCCCGTACTAGATGAACGAGTTGATCTCGATCGTCTCCGTACGGCCCGGTCCCACGCCGATCGCGGAGATCGGGGCGCCGGACATCTCCTCCAGGGCCTTCACGTAACCCTGCGCGTTCTTCGGCAGGTCGGCGAAGGTCTGGGCCTTGGTGATGTCCTCGGACCAGCCGGGGAGGTACTCGTAGACCGGCTTCGCGTGGTGGAAGTCGGTCTGGTTGTACGGGAGTTCCTCGACGCGCTTGCCGTCGATCTCGTACGCGACACAGACCGGGATCTGCTCCCAGCCGGTGAGGACGTCGAGCTTCGTGAGGAAGAAGTCCGTCAGGCCGTTCACGCGGGTCGCGTAGCGGGCGATCGGGGCGTCGAACCAACCACAGCGGCGGTCACGTCCGGTCGTCACACCGCGCTCGCCGCCGATGCGGCGCAGGTCCTCGCCGTCCTGGTCGAACAGCTCGGTCGGGAACGGGCCCGCGCCGACACGCGTCGTGTACGCCTTGAGGATGCCGATGACGCGGCTGATCTTCGTCGGGCCGACGCCCGTACCCGTGCAGGCGCCGCCCGCGGTCGGGTTCGAGGAGGTGACGAAGGGGTACGTGCCGTGGTCCACGTCCAGGAGCGTGCCCTGGCCGCCCTCGAAGAGGACGACCTTGTCGTCGTCGAGCGCGTTGTTGAGGATCAGGGTCGTGTCGGCGACGTACTGCTTGATGTTCTCGCCGTGGACGAGGAGCTGCTCGACGATCTGCTCCGCCTCGATCGCGCGGCGGTTGTACAGCTTGGTCAGGAGCTGGTTCTTGATCTCAAGAGCCGCCTCGACCTTCTGCTGCAGGATCGACTCGTCGTAGAGGTCCTGTACGCGGATGCCGGTGCGGTTGATCTTGTCGGCGTAGGTCGGGCCGATACCGCGCCCCGTCGTGCCGATCTTCCTCTTCCCGAGGAAGCGTTCCGTCACCTTGTCGACGGTGACGTTGTACGGCGTGATGATGTGCGCGTTGCCGCTGATCAGCAGCTTCGACGTGTCGACGCCGCGCTCGTTCAGACCGCTCAGCTCGGAGAGCAGGACCGACGGGTCGACGACGACTCCGTTGCCGATGACAGGCACGCAGTCCGGGGAGAGAATCCCGGAAGGGAGGAGATGCAGCGCGTACTTCTGGTCGCCTACGACGACCGTGTGGCCGGCGTTGTTGCCGCCCTGGTAGCGCACTACATAGTCCACGGAGCCACCGAGCAGGTCAGTGGCCTTTCCCTTGCCTTCGTCACCCCACTGAGCACCGAGCAGCACAAGTGCGGGCACAGGCGTACACCCCTTCCGGGCGGGGCATGTCCAAGGTCAGGGGCCGTAGCCGCCATATGGGTGTGCCTTGGATGCTGCCCCGGAATAGACGAAGCCCCTGGCGCAATAGCGCAAGGGGCTCTTGCACAAAGATGCTACCCGAGGAAGGACGGACGTGTCGGCTCGCGACCAGCTGCTGGTACTCATCGACCCGGTCGCCCGGCGCACGGACGGTGAGTCGGTACGGATCGCGAAGGATGTGCTCGGCGCGGCGGCGTCCGTCCGGGTCTGCCTCCCCGATGGCCCCGAGGATTTCGCAAAAGCCCTGGCCAGGAGGGGTGCGAGGCGCCTGGTCGTGGTGGGCGACGACCGCGCTCTGATTCGGGCCGTGGCGGCCCTCCACCGGGAGCGGGAGCTGACCTCATGCGCGCTTTCGGTCGTCCCCGTGGGCGCCGCACAAGTCCTCACACGGGCGCTCGGAGTGCCCTCCGGGGCGGTCGCAGCGGCGCGGGCGGTGCTCGAAGGGGTGGAGCGGCGGCTGGATCTGCTCGTGGACGACCGGGACGGGGTGGTGCTCGGGGAGCTGCGGATTCCGCCCATTTCTGGCGTGGGCGCCGCCGATGGGGCTTCTGACGGGGCTTCTGGTGGGGCTTCTGGTGGGGTGGCGGAAGCCGATGGACACCACCCGTGGCTCCGCAGCTGCCAGTCCTTCGTACGCACCCTGGCGTCCCGCCCCTCGCGTCCATCTCGGGTGGCTTCGGCGCCGGGGCCCGCGCCGGCGCGGCTGCGGGTCGAGGCGGACGGGGTGCTTGTGGTGGACCTGGACCAGCCGGTCGAGGGCGTCTTGCTGACCCCGGGGGACGGCGGCTACGCCGAGGTCGAGGTCCGGCGTACATCGGTGGGCGCGGAGGCGGCGGCACTGCGGGTCCGGGCCCGGACGATCACCGTGTCGGGGGCGGATTTCCGCTATCGCGCGGACGCGGTGGTGGCGGGGCCCGTCCGCACCCGGACGTGGACGGTGCGGCCGCGGGCGTGGGGGCTTACTTTGCCGAAGTGAGTGGGGTTGGGCGGGTGCGGTTGCCCTTGCGGGGGGGGCGGGTGCGTGCCGCTCGCGCCCCGAGGAACGTCACGCCCGTGCGTGCACGGGCCAGCGCGCAGGCCTCCCCTCTCACGGGCAGCACACGGCGTCCATGACGTCGGATGGCACACGGCGGGCGGCGCAGCGCGTGCCACCGCGCGCGTCCCGAGGAACGTCACGCCCGTCCGTGCGCGGGCCGGCGCGCAGGCCTCCCCTCTCACGGGCAGCACACGGCGTCCATGACGTCGGATGGCACACGGCGGAGTGGCACGGCGCGTGCCACCGCTCGCGTCCCGAGGAACGTCACGCCCGTGCGTGCGCGGGCCGGTGCGCAGGCCTCCCCTCTCGCGGCAGCGCATGGAGTCCGTGACGTGGCGCGGTGCCCGTGACCCGACGCTCGTGGCGTGGCTTGGTGCCGTCCGGTGCCATCCGGTGCCACTTGGCGCCACGCGGTGCCACCCAGTGCCATCCGGTGCCATTTCGTGCCCCTAGAAGCACATGCACAGGCACGGAAGCACCGCCACCCAGGTGACTTTCCTTGCGTTTTCGCAGGTCAGGGTGGATGTCCCCCTTCTCGCCTCGCACGCGGCGCCATCAAGGGTTGCGCGTGGCGCCATAGTGGTGCCATGATGGCGTTATGGACCTCACCCCGTATGTCGACTCCCTCCACCGCGAACTCGCGGTGGCCGCCGAAGCCGGCGGCGACGAAGCTCGCGAGCTGGCCGGGCGGCTCACCGCTCCCCTGGAGTCGGCGACCCGGCTGACCATGCTCAACGTGCTTTCCGCCGCGATGGACGAGATCACCCGTGAACTCGCCCCCGGCTCGGTCGACGTACGGCTGCGTGGCCTCGACCCCGACTTCGTGGTGACACCGCCGCCTACCTACAGCGACACCCCCGCAGAACCGGCCGCGCCGGTCGAGTCGTTCGCGCCATCGGCTCCGGCCGACGGCGAGGACGGCGGCACGGCCCGCGTCAATCTGCGGCTGCCGGCCCACCTCAAGGCGCGCGCCGAGGAGGCCGCGAGCCGCGAGGGTCTGTCGGTCAACGCGTGGCTGGTGCGGGCGGTGTCGGCCGCGGTCGACGGCGGCGCCCGGCCGCGTACGCCGGAGAAGGCCCAGACGGTCGGACAGAGTTTTACGGGCTGGGTGCGTTAGTCGCCGGCGACCCCGCCAGCGCTTCTTCACTCACACGACTTCACCCGCACCACTTCACTCACACCACGTCCCACCAGCGGGGACGCCCTGAAGACCCAAGAGGACGGGACAGCCATGCCTTCTTTCGACACTCCCGAACCGATCTCGGTCACGGCGTACGTGTACGCCGGGTCCATCCAGTTCACCGCGGTCGACCGCCTCGACACCGTCGTCGAAGTGCGGCCCCGCGACCCGAAGAAGGACCTGGACGTGCGGGCGGCCGACCAGACCGAGGTCACGTACGCCAGGGGTGCCCTGACCGTCAGGACGCCCAAGGCCAATCTGCTCGGCCGCGCCGGCACCGTCGACGTGACGGTGGAACTGCCCACGGGCTCGGACATCGACGTGTCCGGCGCCGCGGCCAGGCTGCTCGGCGAGGGCCGGCTCGGCGAGGTCCACGTGAAGTCCGTGGCCGGCGATGTCCGCCTCGACACCACAGGACCGCTGCAGATGAAGGCGGCGCACGGCACGGTCACCGTCGACCGGGTCGAGGGCCTGGCCGACATCACCAGCAGCACCGGCAACGTGCGCGTCGGCACGGTCGAAGGCCCCGCCGTCCTGAAGAACTCGCACGGCACCACGACCGTCGGCACCGTGACCGGCGAACTGCGGGTGAACGGCGCCAACGGCTCCATCGACATCGCGCGCGCCGAGGCGTCGGTCACCGGCACCTCCACCAACGGCGTCCTCCGCGTCGCCGAAGTCGCCCGCGGCACCGTCCAGTTGGAGACCTCCAACGGCTCCATCGAGATCGGCATCCGTGAGGGCACCGCCGCCTGGCTCGACGTCAACTCCAACCGCGGCCAGGTACGCAACACGCTCACCACATCCGAGGCCCCGGAGCAGACCGAGGACACCGTCAAGGTCCACGCCCGGTCCAACTGGGGCAACATCGACATCCGTCGCGCCAAGGCCTGACACCACCTCGTCACCGGCCTCAACTCACGCACTCCCCCAGCGACTTCCATCCCCTCAGCCTTCGAATAGGAGGGCCCCATGCCTTCTTCTGTCATGCCCACATCACGTCAAGGGGACGGTCAGCTGCCCCCGGCCGCCGTCTCCGCCGTCGCTCTGCGCAAGTCGTACGGCGACAAGACCGTCCTGGACGGCATCGATCTGCGTATCCCGGCCGGGTCCGTCTTCGCGCTGCTCGGACCCAACGGCGCCGGCAAGACCACCGCCGTGAAGATCCTGTCCACGCTCATCACCGCCGACGGCGGACAGGCCCAGGTCGCGGGCCATGACGTCGCCACATCCCCGGACGGGGTGCGGGCCGCGATCGGTGTCACCGGGCAGTTCTCCGCCGTCGACGGGCTGATCACCGGCGAGGAGAACATGCTCCTCATGGCGGACCTGCACCACCTGTCCAAGCGCGAGGGGCGGCGGGTCACCGCCGAACTGCTCGAGCGGTTCGACCTCGTCGACGCCGCCAAGAAGCCCGCCCAGAGCTACTCCGGCGGCATGAAGCGCCGCCTCGACATCGCCATGACCCTGGTGGGCAACCCGCGGATCATCTTCCTCGACGAGCCGACCACCGGCCTCGACCCGCGCAGCCGCCACAACATGTGGGGCATCATCCGCGAGCTCGTCTCCGACGGCGTCACCGTCTTCCTCACCACCCAGTACCTCGACGAGGCCGACGAACTCGCCGACCGCATCGCGGTCCTGAACGACGGGAAGATCGCCGCCGAGGGGAGCGCCGAGGAGCTGAAGCGGCTCATCCCCGGCGGCCACATCCGCCTCCGCTTCACCAAGCCCGCCGTCTACCGGGCCGCCGCCGACGCCCTGCACGGGGCCACCCGGGACGACGAGGCGCTGTCGCTGCAGATGCCCAGCGACGGCAGCCAGCGCGAGCTGCGCTCCGTCCTCGACTGGCTTGACGCCGCCGGCATCGAGGCGGACGAGCTGACCGTGCACACCCCCGACCTCGACGACGTGTTCTTCGCCCTGACCGGCAGCACCCGCAGCACCCGCAGCACCGACAAGACCGACCAGGCCAAGGAGGCCGTCCGATGACCCCCATGACCCTCGCCGTGCGTGACTCGACCACGATGCTGCGGCGCAACCTCCTGCACGCGCGGCGCTATCCGTCCCTCACGCTGAACCTGCTGCTCACGCCGGTCATGATGCTGCTGCTCTTCGTCTACATCTTCGGCGACGTGATGAGCGCCGGCATCGGGAGCGGCGGGGCGGACCGGTCCGACTACATCGCGTATCTCGTCCCGGGCATCCTGCTGATGACCATCGGCGGCACCACGGTCGGCAGCGCGGTGTCCGTCGCCACGGACATGAGCGAGGGGATCATCGCCCGCTTCCGCACCATGCGGATCCACCGCGGATCGATCCTCATCGGTCACGTCGTCGGCAGCGTGCTGCAGTGCGTCCTGAGCGTGCTCGTCGTCGGGGCCGTCGGCCTCGCCATCGGCTTCCGCTCCGTGGACGCCACCGCCCTGGAGTGGGTCGCGGCGCTTGGGCTGCTCGTGCTGTTCTCCCTCGCGTTCACCTGGATCGCGGTCGGGATGGGCCTGATCAGTCCGAACGCCGAGGCGGCCAGCAACAACGCGCTGCCGCTGGTCTTCCTGCCGCTCGTCTCCAGCACCTTCGTGCCGGTCGACGCGATGCCGGGCTGGTTCCAGCCGATCGCCGAGTACCAGCCGTTCACACCGGCCATCGAGACGCTGCGCGGACTGCTCCTCGGCACCGAGATCGGCCACAACGGGTGGCTCGCGATCGGCTGGTGCCTGGTGCTCACCGTGCTCGGCTACTTCTGGTCGAAGGCGTCGTTCAACCGCGACTCGAAGTAGAGCGACCCGAAGCAGAGCGACCCGAAGCAGGCAGGGGTCACGCCCCGAAGAGGGACTGCCGGTGCACGCGCCAGCGCTCCATCATTCCCTCCAGTTCTGACTGGACGAACTCGAAGAAGGCCAGTGTCTCGGCGAGCCGGCGCCCCGCGGGGGTGTCGGCTCCGAGGCTTGTGATGCCGTCGCGCAGGGCGTCCTCCCAGCGCTTGAGGACCGCGTCCCGGTTGCCGAGGGCCTCGTACCACTGGTTGCTGTGCACCCTGAAGATGTCGCGCCGCGAGCCGGGCTCACGCTCGCGGGCGACCATGTGCTGCTGGGAGAGATAGCGCACCCCGCCCGACACCGCGGCGGGGCTGATCCGCAGCTGCTCCCCGAGCTCCGCCGAGGTCAGCGCGCCCGAGTCCGAGGCGAGCAGCGCCGCGAAGATCCTCGACGGCATCCTCGGCATACCGGCCTCGACCAGCTGGGCGGCGAACTTCTCGACGAAGCGCGAGTGGACATCGTCCGGTGCGGGCTCGTTGGGCATGTGCCGATCATCTCCCCTGTCATCTCCCCCGTATGTGCGAGCACTGCTGAGTTTATACGCTTCCTTAACTTCACAACTTTGTGAAAGTAGCGTACGTTCAGAAACATGACGAAGGCAATCACCGTCTCCGGACTGCACAAGTCGTTCGGACGGACGCACGCGCTCGACGGTCTCGACCTCGACGTCGAGACCGGCGAGGTCCACGGCTTCCTCGGACCCAACGGCGCCGGGAAGTCCACGACCATCCGGGTCCTGCTCGGCCTGCTCCGCGCGGACTCCGGCGCCGCCCAGCTCCTCGGCAAGGACCCCTGGAGCGACGCCGTCGAGCTGCACCGGCGTGTGGCGTACGTGCCGGGCGACGTCACCCTGTGGCGGAACCTGTCCGGCGGCGAGGTCATCGACCTCTACGGGAAGCTGAAATCAGAGGGGCGCGCGAAGCGCATCAGGCAGGGTGGTGGCGGGCGACGGGCGGGCGGCCTCGACAAGGCCCGCCGCGCCGATCTCGTCGAGCGGTTCGAACTCGACCCGACGAAGAAGGGGCGTACGTACTCCAAGGGCAACCGGCAGAAGGTCGCCCTCGTCGCCGCCTTCGCGTCCGACGTCGACCTGCTGATCCTCGACGAGCCGACATCCGGGCTCGACCCGCTGATGGAGGAGGTCTTCCAGAGCTGCGTCGAGGAGGAGCGCGACCGGGGGCGGACGATCCTGCTCTCCTCGCACATCCTCAGCGAGGTGGAGACGCTCTGCGACCGCGTCAGCATCATCAGGAAGGGGCAGACCGTCGAGACCGGTTCGCTGGCCGACCTGCGGCATCTGACCCGGACCAGCGTCACCGCCGAGCTCGCGGGCCCGCCCAACGGGCTCGCGCACCTGCCCGGCGTGCACGACGTCGACGTGGCGGGGCACCGGGTGAAGCTCCAGGTCGACACCGACAAGCTGGACGCGGTCCTGCGCTCGCTCACCGACTCCGGGATCCGGTCGCTGACCTCCACGCCGCCCACGCTGGAGGAGCTCTTCCTGCGGCACTACCAGGACGACGTGCGGGCCGCCGATGTCGAAGGTGCCGAAGGGGCGGTAGCGCGATGACCGCCGTTGCCGACGCCCCGGCGTTCCGGACCCGGCACGGCGGGTCGCGTCAACTCGCGGGCACCGGCGCCCTGTTGAGGCTCGCGCTGCGGCGCGACCGGGTCATGATGCCGGTCTGGGTGTTCGTCGTCTCGGTCATGGTCCTGTCCATGCCGGGCTCCCTGGAGGGGGTCTACGGCACAGCGGCCGAGCGCGCCGACGCCATGGAGTCGATGAACGCCAACTCCTCGATGCGGGCCATGTACGGGCCCGTCTTCGGGGACTCCATCGGCGCGCTCTCCGCCTGGCGCATCGGCGTCTACGCCGGGGTGCTCGCCGCGGTGATGAGCCTGATCATCGTCGTACGGCACACCCGCGAGGAGGAGGAGACAGGACGCCAGGAGATGGTCTCCGCCGCGATGGTGGGCCGGCGTGCGCCGCTGACCGCCGCGCTGCTCGCCGCGTTCGTGGCGAACGCGGCGGTGGCGCTGCTTATCACCGCCGGGATGGCCGGGCAGGGTGCGGGCGGCGCGCTCGCGCTTGGGCTCGGGGTCGCGGGCACCGGCATGCTGTTCGCCACCATGGCGGCGATCGTCGCCCAGCTCACGGAGAGCGCGCGGCTCGCCAAGGGGCTCACGTCGGCGGTGCTCGGGGCTGCGTTCGTCCTGAAGGCCGCGGGGGACGCGGGCACCCAGGACGGCTCGTCCGCGCTGACCTGGCTCTCGCCGCTCGGCTGGCTGGAGAACCTCCGCGCGTACGCCGGTGAGCGGTGGTGGGTGCTGCTGCTCATCGCCGCTGCGATCGTCGCGCAGGGCGCCGTGGCGTACAACCTCGCCGGGCGGCGTGACGTCGGGATGAGCTTCCTGCCGACCCGGCCGGGGCCCGCGACGGGGCGGCTCGGCACGGCGGGCGCGCTCGCCTGGCGGCTGCAGCGGGGCAGCGTGCTCGGCTGGCTGCTCGGCTTCCTCGCCGCCGGTGTCGTCTTCGGCGGGATGGTGGAGGGCGCGGCGGACATCGTCGGCGACAACCAGAACACGCGCGACATCATCGAGCGGATGGGCGGCCAGACGGGCCTCACGGACGCCTTCCTCGCCACGATGGTCGGCATCCTTGCCATGATCGCTTCCTTGTACGTCGTCGCTTCCGTGCTGCGGCTGCACGGCGAGGAGACGTCGCAGCGGGCCGAGCCGGTGCTTGCGGGGGCGGTGGGGCGGCTTCAGTGGGCCGGGGGGCACCTCGCCATCGCCTTCGGCGGTGCGGTGGCTCTGATGCTGGTGGGCGGCCTTGGCCTGGCGGTCGGGTACGGGCAGGATCTCGCCCCCATCTTGGGTGCGTGCCTGGTGCAGGTGTCGGCGATCTGGGCGCTCGGTGGCCTTGCGGTGCTGCTTGTCGGGGCGTTCCCGAAGGCGGCGGTGGCTGCCTGGGGTGTGGCGGGGATTTCCCTGGCCATCGGCTGGATCGGCCCCGCGCTCGACCTCCCCCAGGGGGTCATGAACCTCTCCCCCTTCGGCCACCTCCCGAAGCTGCCGGGCGGCGAGGTGACGTGGAGCCCGCTGCTGCTCCTGCTCGCCGTCGCGGCGGCGCTGACAGCCGCGGGCCTGGCGGGACTCCGCCGCCGGGACATGATCAGCTGAACTCCCGCTTCACCGCCGCAAGCGCACGGCCGGGGGCGTTCCCACGCAGGGAATGCCCCCGGCCGCTTCAGCGCTAGGCGCCGACCGACGCCGACGGGATCAGGGGTCGATGTCGCCGAGGTCCCTGGTCAGGATGTCCTCACCGTCCTGCTGCAGATGGATCACGACGTTGTTGAAGGTCAGGTGGAGCAGACGGACCCTCCAGTTCGCGTTGGGGCACACCTCCCTCGCGCTGGGAGTCTCGGGGGGCGTGATCCCCACGTTCCGGAAGGTGATCTGGCCGTTGCGCGGGGCGATGTTCTGGACAGGGCCGACCACCCGCTGGAATTCAATGCCCTGCCCGGGAGCGGTGTTGCCGCCCCTGTTGACGCAGACGTACTCGGCATCGACCGAGTCCGCCGTGAGGAAGGCGGCCGTGGTGCTGTTGCCGAGACCGGCTGCCTTACCGCTGCACTGGAGTCCCGACGACAAGGACTTGATACAGGTGACCTCACCGATGAAGTGCGGGCTCTGGGCTGTGGCCGTCGGCATGCCGACTGTGGCGGCCACAAGCGTCATGAGCACGGTGGCAAAGACGCGTCGCATGAAGGAGTCTCCGTTTTCTCGTGGAGGAGGGATGGGGTGGCGCTCGCGGCGGCGCCCCGGAGGGTCCGTCGGCCCTCATCCATGTCACGGAACAGACAAAACATGCCCAAGTTGCGCCTTTCGGCGCATGGGTATAACGCACCCGGGCCGCCGGCAGCGGGGTGCGTGGCGAGCCCACGTAGTACCTGCGACGGACCGCCGGAACCCCTCCCGCTGAGGACGACCCCGGCCCTCGGCCCCCGTACCTTCGTAGGTGTGACTGACGCAGCCAAGACCGCCGCCCGCCAGGGCCAGCGTGACCGCAGCCCGGAGTTCCGGCTGGCCATGAGGGCCCTCTCCGGGCTCCGCGCGGATCTCTTCCGGGACGCCTTCGCCTACCGCCCGCTGCAAGCGATGCGCACCGAGGGCTCCCTGACCCGCCGCCTCCCGGCCCGCATACGCAGCTACGCGGGCTGGACCCCCCACGTGGCGGTCGGCGTGCTCGCCTTCTTCGCGACCGTCCTCGCGTACGCGGTGGACGGCGGAGGCGGCCTCGAGTACGCGATCACCGGGTTCGTGCCCGCGGCAGCCATCCTCATGACGCTGCTCAGGCCCATCGGCGCCTGGTGGATCTCCATCGCGAGCACCCCCTTCACCGGTGCCCTCGGCGGCCAGTGGGACGGCTGGCCGTGGACCCCGAGCGCGTTCCTCGCCCACCTCACCGTCATGACGGTGGTCACCCTGCGGACCCGCCCGCGCACCGCCGCGTGGATGTGGGCGGCCACGGCTCTGTACGGCGTCTTCGCCGAGGTCTTCCTCGGCAACGGCTACTACGGCACCGACACCCCCCAGATGCTCTTCTTCTCCGCGCTCGCCCTCCTCGCCGCGTCCCTCGTGCACATCCGCCGCGAGGCCCAGCGCGAGGTCAGCGTCCAGCGGACGGTCACCGCGATCGAGCGCGACAAGCGCACGCTCCTTGAGGAGCGGACGACGATCGCGCGCGAGCTGCACGACGTCGTCGCGCACCACATGTCGGTGGTCGCCATCCAGGCGGAGGCCGCCCCCTACCGCGTGGAGAACCCGCCGCCCGAGCTGGAGCAGGCGTTCGTCACGATCCGCGAGAACGCCGTGGCCGCGCTGACGGAGCTGCGTCGCGTCCTCGGTGTCGTACGCGCGGAGGACTACGAGGCGCCGGACGCCCCGCAGCCCACCCTCGCCGACCTCGACCGGCTCATCGCGAACGTCGGCGAGACGGGCCTCGACGTCGAGAAGGTGATCACCGGCGCGGTCCGTGAACTCCCGCAGGGCGTCGAGCTGTCGGCGTACCGCATCGTGCAGGAAGCCCTCAGCAACACCCTGCGGCACGCCCCCGGCGCCACGGCCCGCGTCGAGGTTGGCTACGTCCTGGGCGGCCTCGGCCTGCGCATCGTCAACGGCCCGGCCACCGGCCTGGTCAAGCCGTCCCCCGGAGCGGGCCACGGCATCACCGGCATGCGCGAGCGCGTCACGATGCTGAACGGCGAGATGACGGCAGAGGAGACCGAGGACGGCGGCTACGAGGTCACCGTGTTCCTGCCGGTCGCCTCCGCGTCGGAGCCCACCGGAGGCAAGGAATGACGATCCGCGTACTGATCGCCGACGACCAGATGATGGTCCGCGAAGGCTTCTCCGTACTCCTGAACGCGATGCCGGACATCGAGGTCGTCGGCGAGGCGGTCAACGGCCGCGAGGCGGTCGACCGCGTCCGCGAACTCGCCCCCGACGTCGTCCTGATGGACATCCGCATGCCGGTGCTCAACGGCATGGAGGCGACCCGCGAGATCGTCGCGTCGGACGGCGACTCCAAGGTCCTGGTGCTCACCACCTTCGACCTGGACGAGTACGTGTACGAGGCGCTGCGCGCAGGCGCCTCGGGCTTCCTCCTCAAGGACGCCTCCGCCCGCCAACTCGCGGACGGCGTACGGGTGGTGGCCGCGGGAGAGGCCCTCCTCGCACCCACCGTGACACGCCGCCTGATCAACGAGTTCTCCCGGCTCGGCGAGACCCCGCGCCTCTCGGCTGCGGTCCAGGCCCAGCAGTACGGCGAACTGACCGAGCGCGAGACGGAGGTCCTCGTCCTCATCGCGCAGGGCCTTTCCAACTCGGAGATCGCCTCGCGCCTGGTGGTGGCCGAGTCGACGATCAAGACGCACGTGAGCCGCATCCTGGTGAAACTGGGCCTGCGCGACCGCACCCAGGCGGCGGTCTTCGCGTACGAGGCAAGACTGGTCACCCCGGGCTGACCCGGCTACCGTCCCCCCATGAACGCCCCCACCACGGACTTCACCCCCTGGGCACCGGAGTTCATCGCCGACCCCTACCCCGCCTACGCGCGACTGCGGGCCGCCGGGCGCGTGCACTACTTCGAGCCCACCGACCAGTGGCTGATCCCGCACCACGCCGACGTATCGGCGCTGCTGCGGGACCGGCGGCTCGGGCGGACCTATCTGCACCGGTTCACGCACGAGGAGTTCGGGCGGCAGGCGCCGCCGACCGCGCACGAGCCGTTCCACGTCCTGAACGACAACGGCATGCTCGACCTGGAGGCGCCGACCCACACCCGCATCCGCCGTCTGGTGTCCAAGGCCTTCACGCCCCGTACGGTCGAGCAACTCAGGCCGTACGTCGAGGAGTTGGCGGACCGGTTGGTGCGGGAGTTCGTCGCGGACCGCGGCGGTGACCTCGCCGCGCGGGTCGCGGAACCGCTGCCGGTGGCCGTCATCGCGCAGATGCTGGGCATCCCGGAGAGCGACCGGGACCAGCTGCGGCCCTGGTCCGCCGACATCTGCGGGATGTACGAACTGAACCCCTCCGAGGAGACCGCCGGGCGAGCGGTCACCGCGTCCCTGGAGTTCTCGGCGTATCTGCGCGAACTGATCGCCGCGCGCCGCGAGAAGCCCGGCGACGACCTGATCTCGGGGCTCATCGCCGCGCACGACGAGGGGGACTCGCTCAGCGAGCAGGAGATGATCTCCACCTGCGTGCTGCTTCTGAACGCGGGCCACGAAGCGACGGTCAACGCCACCGTCAACGGCTGGTACGCGCTCTTCCGGAACCCGGAGCAACTGGCCGCCCTGCGGCGCGACCCCACCCGGATCGTCCCCACCGCCGTGGAGGAGCTGATGCGCTACGACACCCCGCTCCAGCTTTTCGAACGCTGGGTCCTCGACGACATCGAGGTCGACGGCACGGTGATTCCACGGGGCAGTGAAGTCGCTCTCCTCTTCGGCTCCGCCAATCACGACCCTGCGGTCTTCACCGACCCCACCGAGCTGGACCTGACCCGCGCCGAGAATCCCCACATCTCCTTCAGTGCAGGGATCCATTACTGCATCGGAGCACCACTGGCCCGTATCGAACTGGCCGCATCCCTGAGAGCGTTGCTGCGGCGGGCTCCGAAGCTGCGACTCGCGGCAGAGCCGGAGCGTAAGCCGAACTTCGTGATCCGAGGGCTGCGCGAGTTGCTCGTCGAGGTCTGAGAGGTCTGACAGGTCTGACAGGTCTGAGCGGACTCAGTAGCCCGCCGGTCGCACCAAACCCGTCTCATACGCGAACACCGCCGCCTGCGTCCGGTCCCGCAGGCCCAGTTTCACCAGGATGCGGCCCACGTGCGTCTTGACCGTCTGCTCGGCCACGACCAGTTTCGCCGCGATCTCCGCGTTGGACAGACCCTGCGCGATGAGCGCAAGCACCTCCGTCTCGCGTGTCGTCAGGTCCCCCACCCTCGGCTTCAGCGGGGCGCGCGGGCCCTGGCCGATGCGGGCGAACTCGGCGATCAGGCGGCGGGTGATGCCGGGCGCGAGCAGTGCGTCACCCGCGGCCACCACCCGTACCCCCTCCGCGAGTTGGTCCGCCGACGCGTCCTTGAGGAGGAAGCCGGACGCCCCCGCGCGCAACGCCTCGTACACGTACTCGTCGAGATCGAAGGTGGTCAGGACGAGCACGCGGACGTCCGGCAGCGCGGACGTGATGCGGCGGGTGGCCTCGATGCCGCTCAGCTCCGGCATCCGGATGTCCATCAGGACGACGTCCGGGGTGAGTTCGGCGACCCGCGCCACCGCGTCGGCCCCGTCGACCGCCTGCCCGATCACCTCGATGTCGGGCTCCGCGTTCAGCAGGACGGTGAAGCCCTGCCGGACCATGATCTGGTCGTCGGCGATCAGTACGCGGATGGTTGTCCTCATGTGGTCTCCCCGTTGGTCGGCAGAAGGGCGGACACCTCGTAGCCGCCGTCGGATGTCGCTCCCGTGGTCAGATCCCCGCCCAGCATCGCCGTGCGCTCGCGCATCCCCAGGAGGCCGTGCCCCGCGCCGGGCGACGGTGAAATCGCCCCGCGCGGCGCGGTGTTGGTGACGCGGACGCGCAGTCCGGGCCTGGTGTAGGCGAGTTCGATCCGCACGGTGGAGCCCGGCGCGTGCCGGATCGCGTTGCTCAGCGCCTCCTGCACGATCCGGTACGCGGAGAGGTCCACACCCGGCGGCAGCGGCCGGCGCTCGCCGGTGGAGGCGCAGTCGACGGTGAGGCCCGCGGCACGGGCGTTCTCCACCAGGCCGGTCAGCCGGTCGAGGGTGGGCAGCGGGGCCTGCGGGGCCGCTTCGAGGTCGTCCGGGTTCTCCGAGCGCAGGACGCCGAGGACGCGGCGCAGCTCCGTCAGCGCCTCGACGGCGTTCTGCCGGATGCCCTCCAGGTTCTCCTTCAGCTCGGCGGGCGGGTCCTTGACCAGGTGCGGGGCGACCTGCGCCTGGATGGAGATCACCGACATGTGGTGCGCGACCACGTCGTGCAGTTCACGCGCGATGCGCCCGCGCTCTTCGAGGAGAGTGCGCCGGGCCCGCTCCTCCGCCGTCAGCGCCTCCTGCTCGACAAGCCGCGTACGCGCCTCGCGGCGGCCGCGCAGAACGATGCCGATCAGCGTGACGACGCCGAAGACGTACCCGGCGAGCGGCGTCGTGTTGTCGTAGATGTGCGGCGAGCGGACCTCCTGGAGCACCGGAAGCAGACCGACGCTGAGCAGCAGCGCCGCCACGGCGCCCGCCGTCGGCACCCGCAGCGCGAGCAGCAGCAGGATCAGGGTGTGCGCGATGAGCGAGGTCGCGCCCCACGGCCACGGCTCGTCCTCCAGACGCCCCGTCGAGCAGAGCGCGGCAACGGCGGACGCCACCAGCGAGAGCCACCACGCGGGGACCGGCCGCCACAGCGCGAGCACCAGCGCGATGCCCTGCGCGAGCGCGAGCGAAAGGCCGATGGAGTAGCCGAGTTGGTAGCGCTGCACCAGTTGTTCGAGGTTGCCGATGAACGTGCCGATGGTGATCCATACGACGACGAAGTGCGGCGCCCAGCGCAGCAGACGCGGCCTGGACAGCGGCGGCAGCGGCATCGCGGCGAAGGTCCACAACTGGTCGCGCGGCACCCGCAGCGCGGACAGCACGAAGCCGCCGAAGCCCTCTCCGCCCCGCTTGCCGCCCCCGGCACCCTTGGCGCCCTCGGTCCCACCGTCCCCCGTCACAAGATCAACCTTAGGCACCCCGCACCGCCTTCGATGCGGGCCGGTGCACCCGCACCACCCGCGGCCCGCCTCTGCCGCTGCCGCCGCCCCCTTGCTCGTACGTACGGAAGGCCGCCCAGCAGACCGCGAGCCCCGCCGCGAAAACCGGCAGCCAGGCGATCCTGGCGAGCACCCAGCCGAGGCCGTCCGGCACCGTGTGCAGCCCCGGCAGCGGAGAGCCCGCGAGCAGGCCGAGCGCGGTGACCGCCATGAGAGCGGTCTGGTGCCACAGGAAGACCGTCATCGCGGAGAGGTTCACCAGCGCCACCGCCGCCCAGGCCGTGGGCCGCCGCAGCCATCGCCCGAGCGGCTCCCGCACAAGCAGGGCGAGCCCGCACTGGGCGAGGCCGAAGGCGACGGCCGCCAGGGTCGGCGGGTCCAGGTTGGAGACCGTGGCGCCGGGGACGCCGACCATCGACGCCGGGTACCCGGCCCACAGGACGAGCCCGGCGGTCGCCGCCGCACCGCCCGTGAGCAGCACCAGGCCCGAACGCCGGGTCAGCTCGCCGCGCGTCCACGCGGCGCCCAGCGTGTACGGCACCAGCCAGCCCGCCGCCACATTGATCCAGCCGAGCCAGGAGGGGCCGCCGAGCCCGAACCGTATGAGATCCACGTGCAGTACGACGGCCAGCGGCCACAGCGGGTTGATCCGCGCCACCAGCGGTGTCGCCGCCGTCAGCGCCGCGAAGACCAGCAGGAACCAGAGCGGCGAGAGCGCCAGCTTGAACAGGGTGTGGACGGTCTCCAGGCCCGCGCCCGATGCGAGCATGCACCCCGCTGCGACGGTCCACAGCACGAGCACGGCGGCGACCGGCCGGAAGAGCCGCGCGAGCCGGACCGTCAGCCACGCCCGGTAGCCCGTGCCCCGCGCCCGCGCCGACGCGTAACTCTCGGCGGCCACGTGCCCGCCCACCAGGAAGAACACGGCGAGCGTCTGGAAGACCCAGGAGATCGGCGCAAGCCACGGCATGTGCCGCAAGGGGCTGGCCGCGTGCAGCCCGCCGCTGTCCGGCACGATCGCGGTGACCAGCCAGTGCCCGAGGACGACGCCGAGAATGGCGAGGGCACGCAGGGCGTCCACGGCACGGTCGCGGTCGGGCGGGGTCGCGGCGTCGACACGGCGGACGAATGCACGTACGTCACGCATGAGAGGCCCCTTCCGGGCTCTGGCCGCGCACGATCCGCGCGAGGCTGTCCAGCGCTACGGACCCCGGCTTCAGGTAGTCGCTGTGACCGCCGCCGCCCGCCGGGAAGACGCGCGCACCGAAGCCGGGCGACACCGGGTCCGTACCGAAACCGACGGTCGTCCCGAACAGACCGACGCTGCTGTGCGGCACGTCGGATATCCAGTCGTCGCCGCCGCGCCCTGCCCAAATCCGTGTGTGCGTACGGGACTTGAGGTCGGCCGCCCGGTCGACCCCGACGCCCGGGCTGCCGTACAGCGCGATGTCGGCGACATCCAGGCCCTTCGGCCCCTGCGCCGCCGCCCGCCCGCACACGACCGACCCGTACGAATGGCAGAGCAAAGAGAGCCGCGCACCGGGGTTGACACCACGCAACTCACCTACAAAGGACCTGAGTTCGGGAGCGGCCTCCTCCGCGCGGCCCGTCGTCAGAACGGCGGGGCTGACCGTGCCCGGCGTCTCGTAGCCGAGCCAGGCGACGACGGCCGTGCGCGGGCCGAGCCGCTCGTGCAGGGCGACGGCTCCCGCACGGAATCTCCCGTAGGTGTCGATGCCCGTGTCCGAGCCCGGCACCAGGACGGCGACCCGTTCCGCGGCCGCCAGATCGCCGAGCACCTCGGCGGTGCGGCCCGCGCCACGGCCGTCGAAGGAGAGGAAGTTCCGCTCAGGAGAGGCCATGGCCCGCAGCCGCTGCGCCCTGCCCCGGTCGCCGTACCGCTCGGCCATCCCCGCGGCCTCGGCGGCGTTGGCGCGGTTCGCGTCGTACGCGGTGTCCAGCGTCGCCGCCGAGAGGGGCGGCACGGCGGCCGGGGCGGGGGCCGGGACCTGCGGGCGCGCCGCGGCCGACACCGGCACGACGACGGCGCCGACGACCAGCGCGGCAAGCAGGGTGCGGCGCAGCCGCCCGGCCCGGATCTTCATGGGTGCCTTCCCTTCCGTACGAGACGCGTCGTACGCGATGCGCGTCTCTGGAAAGGAAGTTATGGATCAGGACTACTGGTCGGCATCACACCGTGGGACTCACTTGCGCCGTAGCTCTCAGGTATTACGGGTAGCCCACGGTCCCGTCCTGGAGGTCATACCTGAGGCCGCCTAGAAGGCCAGTTGCGCGATCTCCTCCGCGACCACGGCGCAGGCGTCCGCCGCCGGATCGATCAGCGGGAAGTGCCCCACGTCTTCCAGGAGCGTGACCCCGACGACCTCGCCCGCCTTCGCCGCGGCGTCGGCGTACGACTCGGACACGGCGTACGGCACGACGATGTCGGTACGTCCCTGAACGACGGCGGTGGCGATGCCGGTCGGCAGCAGGGCGGCCGGATCGGCATGCGGCAGCCGCTCCTCGAACTTCCCTTCCCCTCCCAGGAGTTGAAGAGCGGCATCCGCGCAGACCCCCAGCTCCTGAGCGACCCGGAAGTCGGCGATCGGGGCGAGGGCGACGACGCCGCGCAGGGGCGCGGGCCGTTCGGTGCGCCAGGGTGATCCTGCGGGCAGCACATGCCGTGCGGCGGCCCACAGGGCGAGGTGTCCGCCCGCGGAGTGCCCCGTCACGACGGTGCGGCGCGGGTCGGCGGACGGCAGGAACTCCCTGACGAGGCCGGGGAGTGCGTCGAAGGCGGCGGCGACGTCGTCGAAGGTCTCGGGCCAGCGCCCGGCGACGGGCCCCTCCCCCTGCACGGGGATGGAACTCCCCCGCCGGTACTCGACGTTGGCGACGGCGAATCCGCGTCTGGCGAGGAAGTCCGCGAAGGGGGTGATGTGCTGCCGGTCGTACGGGGCGCGCCAGGCGCCGCCGTGCAGGACGACGACGAGCGGGGCGGGGGTTTCCGTGCGGATGCGGGGTTCGTAGAAGTCGACGACCTGGTCGGGGTGTTCGCCGTACGCGGCGGTGACGTCGGGCGGCACCGCGGGGTGCGAGAAGGCGGCGTCGGCCTCGGCGGCATCGCGGGCCACGGCGGCGTCGTCCGGCATTGCGACAACCTCTCTGCGGGTGGGGGGAACTGCGGGGCGGGGAGACTGATTCTTGTGATCTTCCCCTACCCCGCCCCTTCCAGATACCGGGGAGGCTAGGGCCTGTCCGATGGGTCCTGCCGGGGTCGCGACCCCTGGCACGCACAGCCCTGCTGAATCGGCACCCGGCACGAAGACCGGCCTGACCCATCGGACAGGCCCTAGGAGCCTGCCAGCACCCCGGCCAGCACCCCCGCCGCCCGCTCCGCATCGGCGAAGCCCACGTACAGCGGTGTGAAGCCGAAGCGGAGGACGTCCGGGGAACGGAAGTCGCCCACCACGCCCGCCTCGACGAGGCGCCGCATGACATCCCCGGCGTCCTCGCACCGCAGCGCGACCTGACTGCCCCGCTCACCATGAGCGGCCGGAGTGATCGGCTCGACCCTCCCCGCAGGGACGTAAGCCGCCACGCACTCCAGGAAAAAGTCCGTCAACGCAAGGGACTTGGCCCGCACGGCCTCGATCGAGACGCCGTCCCAGACATCGAGCGCCGCCTCGAGCGCCAGCATCGAGAGGATGTCGGGCGTACCGACACGGCCCCGCAGGGCCCCCTCCGCCGCCTCGAACTCCGGCCGCATCCCGAAGGGCTCCGCATGCGAGTTCCAGCCGGGCAGCGGCGAGTCGAAGCGACCCTGCAGATCCGCCCGTACGTAGATGTACGCAGGCGAACCGGGCCCCCCGTTCAGGTACTTGTACGTGCACCCGACCGCGAGGTCGACGCCGTGCTCGTCGAGCCCGACCGGCAGCGCACCGGCCGTGTGGCACAGGTCCCAGACGACGAGCGCGCCCGCCTCGTGCACGGCGGCCGTCAGGGACGGCAGATCGTGCAGGCGTCCCGTGCGGTAGTCGGCGTGGTTCAGCAACACCGTCGCCGTGCGCGGGCCGAGCACGCCCCGTACCTCGCCGGGCGTGACCGCCACGACCCGGCAGCCGGTGAGCCGCGCAGCGGACTCGGCGATGTACCCGTCCGTGGGAAACGTCGTCGCGTCAACGACGATCTCGTCGCGCCCCCCTGCCGGGTCACCCGCCATGCGTACGGCGGCGACCAGTGCTTTGAAGACGTTGACGCTGGTGGAGTCGCCGACCACGATCTGGCCGGGGGCGGCGCCCACCAGGGGCGCTATGCGGTCGCCGATGCGCTCGGGCGCGGTCCACCAGCCGCTCTCGTCCCAGGAGCGGATGCGGAGTTGCCCCCACTGCCGTGAGATGACGTCCGCGACGCGTTCCGGCACGGCTGCCGGCAGGGCGCCCAGGGAGTTGCCGTCCAGGTAGACGGTGTCGTCGAGGACGAACTCCTTGCGCTTCGCGCCGAGTTGGTCGTCGGCGTCGAGCTTCGCCGCTCGCGCCTTCAGCAGGGCCTCAGACATGGCTCCTCGCAGTCCACAGCTCGGGGAACACGTTCTTCACCGCACGCTTCTCCAGCCACGCCACCCCGGCGGAGCCGCCCGTGCCCGTCTTGGAGCCCATCGCGCGGCGCGTCGCCACCAGATGGTCGTTGCGCCATCGCCACACCAGCTCGCCGACGTCCGTCAACGTCTCGCCGAGGCGGGCCAGTTCATCGCTCTCGTCACCGGAGTAGAGGTCCGTCCACACCTTCTCGACCTCGGGCGACGGCTCGTACTTCTGCGTCAGGTCCCGCTGCAGCACGGCGTCCGGCACGGCGTGCCCACGACGGGCGAGCAGCGCCAGGACCTCGTCGTACAGGCTCGGCTCCTGCAGCGCCTTCTCCAGCTCCTGGTGGACGCGCGGCGCGCCCCTGTGCGGCACCAGCATGGACGCGGACTTCTCGCCGAGCAGGAACTCCATGCGGCGGTACATCGCGGACTGGAATCCGGACCCCTCGCCGAGCGCGGCGCGGTAGGAGTTGAACTGCCCGGGCGTCAGCTGGGCCAGCGGGCGCCAGGAGGCGTTCAGCGCCTCCAGCTCGCGGATGCTGCGCTTGAGTGCCGCCACCGCGACGGGGATGTCGTCGCGGCGCAGGGCGTGCGACGCGGTCTCCCACTCGTGGACGATGACGGTGAACCACAACTCCATCACCTGGGTGGTGACCAGGAAGACCATCTCTCCGGGATCTTCGGAGCGGGGGTGCTGGAGGTGGGTGAGGACGTCCGCCTGGACGTAATCCTCGTAAGGGGTGGTGCCGGCGAAATCGAGGTTCGGGGTTTCCGCCTCGTGGGACATCGCGGACATCGCGGTCTCCTTGAATACGTACTACGGGTAGCGGTCCGCCCCTGCCGTTACCGACACGGGGGCCCCGGTCCCCACCGGCATCCTCCGCAACATCCCACGAAACAGCAAGACCTGCCTGGTCACAGCGGCGCCCAGGCAGGTCTCAGGGGCTAGCCCAGCGTGTCCGCCGCCGTCTGGGACGAGTCCCTCAGGAAGCCGGCGCAGCGCTCGTACTCCTCCTGCTCGCCGATGGCCTGCGCGGCGCGGGCCAGGGCGTGCAGGGCGCGCAGGAAGCCGCGGTTCGGCTCGTGCTCCCACGGCACCGGGCCGTGGCCCTTCCAGCCGCTGCGGCGCAGCGAGTCGAGGCCGCGGTGGTAGCCGGTACGGGCGTACGCGTACGACTCGACGACGCCGCCACGCTCGAACGCCTCGTCGGCGAGCTGCGCCCAGGCGAGGGAGGAGGTGGGGTACTTGGCGGCGACGTCGGCGGGCGCCGCGCCGTTCGCGAGCAGCTCGCGCGGCTCGGGGTCGTCGGGCAGGTGGGTCGGGGGCGGTCCCCCGAGCAGATCCTTGTGAATGGCCATGGGTTCCAGTCTGCGCCATGACGGCATGCGACGGGCCCGGCACCCCGTGCTGAAGCGGGATGCCGGGCCCGTGGCAGGGACCGTGCCGGTTGGACCGTGCCGGTTACTTCAGCTTCGTACCCGTGGAGCGCAGGTTCGCGCAGGCCTCGCTGACGCGCCCCGCCATGCCCGCCTCGGCGAGCTTGCCCCAGGTGCGCGGGTCGTACTGCTTCTTCGAGCCGACCTCGCCGTCGACCTTCAGGACGCCGTCGTAGTTGCGGAACATGTGGTCCGCGACGGGGCGCGTGAAGGCGTACTGGGTGTCGGTGTCGAGGTTCATCTTCACGACGCCGTTCTCAAGGGCGGTCGCGATCTCCTGCTCGGTGGAGCCGGAGCCGCCGTGGAAGACGAAGTCGAACGGGGAGGTCTTGCCGTACTTGGCGCCGACGCCCTCCTGGAGGTCCTTGAGGAGCTCCGGGCGCAGGACGACGTTGCCCGGCTTGTAGACGCCGTGCACGTTGCCGAACGAGGCGGCGAGCAGGTAGCGGCCCTTGTCGCCGAGACCGAGCGCCTCCGCCGTACGCAGCGCGTCGTCGACCGTCGTGTACAGCTCGTCGTTGATCTCGTGGCTGACGCCGTCCTCCTCGCCACCCGTCGGGGTGATCTCCACCTCGAGGATGATCTTCGCGGCGGCGGCCTTCGCGAGCAGCTCCTGGCCGATGGCCAGGTTGTCGGCGAGGGTCTCGGCGGAGCCGTCCCACATGTGCGACTGGAAGAGCGGGTTCCGGCCGGCCTTGACGCGCTCGGCGGAGACGTCGAGCAGCGGGCGGACATAGCCGTCCAGCTTGTCCTTGGGGCAGTGGTCGGTGTGCAGCGCGACGGTGACGTCGTACTTCTCGGCGATGATGTGCGCGTACTCGGCGAGGGCCACGGCGCCCGTCACCATGTCCTTGTTGTACTGGCCGCCCAGGAACTCCGCACCACCCGTGGAGATCTGGATGATGCCGTCGCTCTCGGCCTCCGCGAAGCCGCGCAGGGCCGCGTTCAGGGTCTGCGAGGAGGTCACGTTGATGGCCGGGTAGGCGAACTTGCCTGCCTTCGCCCGGTCCAGCATCTCGGCGTAGACCTCGGGGGTTGCGATGGGCATGTGTCCGCTCCTTGTGATGTGCGGGTGTGTGCTTTGGCCCTGACCTAAGGGGGCGACGTCATCGTCGCCCCCATCTTTCCAGACTCGCCGGACGGCTCCAGCCGTCGGACCTAGTCCAGTCCGAGGTCGTCCTTCGAGTACGCGAAGAGGTACGGCACCCCGGCGCCCTCGGTGATCTTCTCGCCCGCCCCGGTGGCGCGGTCGACGATGGTCGCGACGCCGACCACCTCGGCACCGGCCTCGCGCACGGCCTCGACGGCGGTGAGCGGCGAGCCGCCGGTGGTGGAGGTGTCCTCGACGACGAGTACGCGGCGCCCCTTGATGTCGGGCCCTTCCACCCTCCGCTGCATGCCGTGCGCCTTGGCGGCCTTGCGCACGACGAACGCGTCGAGCTTCTCGCCGCGGGCGGCGGAGGCGTGCAGCATGGCGCCGGCGACGGGGTCGGCCCCCATGGTGAGCCCGCCGACGGCGTCGTAGTCGAGATCTGCGGTGAGGTCGAGAAGCACCTGGCCGACCAGCGGGGCGGCCTCGCCGTCGAGGGTGATGCGGCGCAGGTCGACGTAGTAGTCGCCTTCCAGACCCGAGGAGAGGGTCACCTTGCCGTGCACGACGGCCTTGTCCTTGATCTGCTGCAGCAGAGCGCCGCGTACGTCGTCAGTCATGTCTGCCAGCTTAAAGCCGCTACAGCCGCGTCCAGGTCCAGGTCGTCGCCGTCTCCAGGGGCTCGATCGGGGTGACGAGGCGGGGCAGGGTGTTGAGCCCGTCCGGCGGGCCGGTCTGCGGCTCGACGCAGACGGCGGCGTCCTGCTCGTCGTACACGACGACCCATGGCTCGCGGCTCTTCACCTGGAGCCGGAGCTGCTCGGGCCAGGTGAGGGTGACGTCGACGCCGTCGGGCATGCCGAAGCAGTCGTCCCAGGGGCCGGGGGTGGGGGTGATGCGGCGGCCGGTGGGGAGGTGGTCGTCGCCGCGCTCTTCCTGCCAGGCGGCGCTGAAGTCGACGCGCACGTCGTCCTGGCCGAGGTTCCGGTTGAACCACGGGTGCCAGCCCGCCTGGGCCGGGAACGAGTCGCCGTAGGTCTCGATGCCGAGGGTGAGGGTGAGGGAGTCCTCGGTGAGGGCGACGATCTGGGTGACGCGGCCCTGGTAGGGCCAGGGCTCGGCGAGGTCGTACGTGAAGGTGGCCTCGGTCGCCGACGCCCGGGCGGTCTTCCACCGGGCGTCACGGGCGAAGCCGTGGATGGCGTGGGGCGGCGAGTTGAGCGGCATCTGGTGGCTCGTCCCCCCGTTACGGAACCGCCCGTCCCGAATCCGCCCGCACCAGGGCACCATCGGGAAGCACCCGTACCGCTCCCCTTGCCGCAGCAGCTCCTTGCCGCCGACCCGCAGACTCCCCACCCGGCAGCCGTTCCCCGCCTGCACGGTCACTTCCGCGTCACCCGCGGCCAGCGTCACGTCATCACTCATCACGGGCTCGACCCTACGGGGTTCGTCCTCAGCGGGGCCCGGGAAGCTACCGGCGCTTCCTCAAGGCTCGGCCCAGGACGATGGCCGAGGCTACGACCACCGCCGCCGCCGGCGCGGCCCAGCGCAACGTGGCGCTCGTCGACATCGCCTCCGCCGCAGGCGCCGGCGCGTACCGCCCCCGCGGCGGCGCGTGATCGACCTCCTCCGCGCTGCGGCCGATCATCGTCCGCCGGGCGTGCGCAGCCTCCGCAGGCGGCGCGATGACGTCGTCGTCATCGTCCACGTCATCGAACGACGACGGCGGCACCTCGGTCTCGAAGACGGAGACTTCAGGCGTCACTGGCTCGGGGTCGGCCTCCGGCGAAGAAGCGGGCTCCGCCTCAGCCACCGTCTCCGCAGCCAGCGACGCCGCAACCCCTGCCGCGAACCGCTCAAGAAGCCTCCGCACGGCCCCCTCCACAGCCTGTGGAGAACTTTCCGCGACCCGCCCGTCGGCGGACGCCGTCCCCCCGAACAGCACCCGCGCCCCACCGTCCGCCGGAACGACCCGCACCGTCAGCGAGATCTTCACGGAGCCGCTGCCGCGCACCTCCGTGCCCTCGCCCTCCACCACGTAACCGTCATCGCCCCGTGCGGCGACCCGCGCCGCACCCCGGTACGTGATCGTGTGCCCCCCGACCCGCACCTTGAGACGGCCGGAGAGCGGCGCGGCCGCCTCGTCCGCGTCGCGCTGAAGCCCGGGCACCGCCCCGGCGACCCGCTCAGGGTCGCCGAGCACTTGCCGGAGGCGGTCTGCGGGAACCGGAACGAACACCTCATGCTCCATGGCAGTCGAGCCTACCCACGGGCCCCGCACCATGTACGTCAGTTCGCCGGTTCCTCCTCAGTTCGCGTACCGCGGGTGCACCAGTGTGGAGGGGGTGAGCCCTCGCGGCCGCGGCCGTTCGGCGGATTCGGCGGACTCCACGCCCGCCTGTTCCAGCGCCGCCGTCCGGGGTGTCGCGAGGGCGGGCACGGTCCGCGCGGCGAGGACGAAACCCCAGTCGCGCGGCGCCGCACCGCCGTCCGCCGTCCGGTCGGGCCCGGCAGCGAACCCGGAGACCCTGCCGCCCGCCAGGTACGGCGCGGTCCGCAGCCCGGCCGCCCGCAGCGTCGTCTCCACCGTCCAGAAGACCCGCGGCCGCGAGGAGACGGGCCCCGCGTGCACGGCGAGCCGCCCGCCGGGCGCGAGCGCACGGGACGCGAGGCCGTAGAACTCCTGCGAGTACAGCTTGGTGCTCGCCGTGATGCCGGGGTCCGGCAGATCGGAGATGACGACGTCGTACGTACGCGGCGGCGACCGCAGCCAGCGGAACGCGTCGGCGTTCACCACCCGCACCCGTCGGTCCCGGTACACCTGCCCGTTCAGCTCGCTCAGCGCGGGATCGCGCCGCGCCAGACGCACCACCCCCGCGTCGAGCTCCACCACGTCCACCCGCTCGACCCCCGGATGCCGAAGCACCTCGCGCGCCGCGAGCCCGTCGCCGCCGCCGAGGATCAGCACGCGCGCGTGCGGCCCGTTCATCGCGGGGTGGACCAGCGCCCGGTGGTAGCGGTGCTCGTCGCGTCCGCTGACCCTCAGCCGCCCGTCGAGGTAGAGGTCGAGCGAGCCGCTCGGCCCACCGGTGAGCACCACTTCCTGTACGTCGGTCTGCACCGCGACCCGCACATCCTTCCCGTACACCGCACGCCGCGCCGCCGCCTCGAAGTCGCCGACGAGTACGGCGGCCGACGCGAGAAGCCCGAGCACGGTGACGTTCGCGACGATCAGGACCCAGCGCGCCCGGGTGCTCAAGTCCCGCCGGAACAGGCCGAATACGAGGGCGCCGCCCGCGATCGCGTTGATCGCCCCGGTCATCAGGGCGCCGGTCAACTGCCCGAAGAGCGGGAGCAGCAGGAAGGGGAAGGCGAGCCCGCCGACCAGCGCGCCCACGTAGTCGGCGGCGAACAGATCGGACACCGCACCGCTCGCGTCCTGTCGCCTGATCCGCTGGATCAGGACCATGAGCAGCGGCACTTCGGCGCCGATGAGCAGCCCGATGGCGAGCGAGAACGCGACGAGCAGATACCGCGAACCGCTCGCCCACACCTCGCCCCGGTCGCCGGTCCAGGCGAACGCCGCGTACAGAGCCATCGCACTCAGCCCGCCGACCAGCGCGAGCGCCGCCTCGACCAGACCGAAACCGGCGGCCGCGCGGTACCGCAGCCGCTTGGCGAGCAGCGAGCCGATGCCCATGGCGAAGACCATCACGGACAGGACCACCGAGGCCTGGGTGACCGAGTCGCCGATCAAGTACGAGGCGAGGGCGACGAGTTCGAGTTCGTAGACCAGGCCGCAGGCCGCGCAGACGAAGACGCCCGCGAGGACGAGGAACCGCCCCGTCCGGGGCGTGACGGGCAGACGCGTTGACGGCTCTCTCACGCTGGGAACGCTACGTCACAGCATGCTCACACCGGGTCCCCCACAAGGGTGCATCTGCTCCACACCCCGCCCCTCTGAAGATCCTTCAGATCCCTGGGACCTCTTGGATCTCTCAGATCCCCGCGTGGATCCGCACGCCCACCCGGGTCCGCGTGGCCACCAACTGGCCGTCCTGCGGATACGCGTGCCACGTACGCCACTGCACAGCGCCCTCGTGCCGCTGCGCCAGCATCGCCGTGAAAGCGTGCGGGCTGCCGGGGAACACCCCGGCGAGGCCATACGGATGCTCCGACACCAGTGCGAGCAACTCCTGTGCCCGGCCCGCGAACTGCCCTCGGGAGAGCGTCTCGACGCGCGCCGCGAATTCGTACTCCCACTCGCCGAGGCGCTTGGAGACACCGAGCGGCAGCGGCGTACTGCTGCCGGGAATGCAGGCGACGGTCTCGGAGCAGCTGCCCTGCTCCTCCTCGAGCAGCACCTGATGGGAGGCCCCCAGGAGCCTCAACTCCATCTTGGCGTCGTCGAGTTCGAGTTCGAGTGTGGCGAGCGCGGGCAGCGGCTCGCGCCCCAGAGTCCAGGCGAGGTCTGCGGCGCACGTGTCGGTATAGACAGTCTTCAGGGTCGTGAGCATGGGTCGGCTCCGCTAACACGCAAAGGAGGTGGTGCCGGCGCACCCGGTCGGTCACCGGGAGGCCGGAATGCCGGCTCGTGCCCACGAGAACGTCCTTGTTGTCCAAGTCGTCCGTCCGAGGGCGGCGCTGACGGTTAAGAGGGAATCATGGACTGCTGCACTGCCACAGCGTTTTTACCCAACTTCGTAGGGTTTCCATCCCCTCGGGGGCTCCACAGCTCAACTGTTCAAGGACTTCTTCGAGTTCTTCACCAGTCAACGACAAAGTGCCCGGCAGGAGTTGTCTCCTGCCGGGCACTTCAACGGATCGACGGACCAGCTGCCCCGTGTCAGCTGCCTCCGCCGCCTCCACAGCCGCCCCCGCCGCCCCCGCCGCACGAGGAACCGCCGCCGCAGGAGGAGCCGCCGCCACAGGAACTTCCACCGCCGCTGTCGCCACCGCCGGCCCACCAGCCGCCGCCGGACGCCGCGCCGCCGGACGCCCCCGAGCGCGACCGCCCGCCCCGTCCGCTGCCGGCCGCCGAAGCGAGTGCGACGACCACCAGAACCACCGCGACAAACACGAAGACGAAGACCATGACCTTCACGCCCTTTCTGTTCCCCCGAAGCAGGCCCCCCGTGGGCCGCGTTCTTTAAGACGTTGTTGTGTGCCGTTCTTGCACGCTGGTCTCGCGTGCCGTTCTTGCGTGAAGGGGGAATGCCCCGGCCCAAGCCGACGCAAAGCAGAGTTGAGGAAGTTCAGAGGGTTCTCGTGGGGTGACGGCCCCTGACCTGCTCAGAGAGACAGTTGGGGGGCGTCCGCGCCTCACTGGGCCGTCTGTGGGCCGTCATCGCCTGCGGAAAGGGCTCCAAAGACCTGGTCGATGGCGCGACGGGCGCGCTCTCGACTGTCGGGCATCAGATGGGCGTACACGCGCAATGTCAGCCCCGGATCGGCGTTGCCCATGTACTCGCTGACGGCCTTGATGTTCTCGCCCGCATCCAGCAATGCAGAGGCGTAGAAGTGCCGCAGGGTGTGCATGCCGTGCTCGCGTGCGCCCGCTGCAGGACGGTCTGCGCGAGAAGGTCGCCCTCGATGAGATCGTGAGTAGCGAGACGCCGCCTTCGCGGTGAGTACGTCGGTGCGCCTCAGCAGCCCTTCTGCCGTGGCGCGTGCCTCGCCCAAACTCTCTTTGATCAGCGCGAGTTCAGCGTAAGTGAGGCCCGCTAGCTCGTTCCTTCGCTCATTGAGCCTTTTCAGCGTGGCCACCGATCGGGTGATGGCCGCGGTGCCCGCAACGCACAGGGCTCCCGCGCCGTTGGGTGAGGTGTTCGAAGTCTCAACCGGTCGGCCCAGGAGCCCTGTTGGTTCCCTATCCTGCCGCACTCGACCTGCCGCATGCGCTGGTCGAGTGGGTCACGATGCTCACCGTCACCCGTGAGGGTGACCGACGCTGCAAGCTCCCGCCGCACCAGCGTGCCCTCGTCGGCCTGGTCTACCTCCGTCGGCACTACACGCTTACGCAGATCGCCGCCGGATTCGGCATATCCGTCGGCACCGCCCACGCCTACACCACCGCGGTCGTGCGGCTCCTCGCCGACCGGGCGCCGGGCCTGCTCAAGACCCTGCGAGAGCACGACCCCGACTACGTGCTCTTGGACGGCACCCTCAGCGAGTGCGACCGCCTGGGCGACGGGCGGGCCGACTACTCCCACAAACACCGACGCCACGGCGTGAACGTCCAGGTCGTCACCGATCCCGAAGGCCGGCTTCTGTGGATCTCGCCGATCCTGCCGGGCCGCGCTCATGACCTGATCGCCGCCCGCACCCACCGCATCATCCGGATCTGCGAACGCCAGGGCGTCCCGATCGTGGCCGACCGCGCCTACATCGGCGCAGGCCCCTGGGTCACCACCGCCACCCGCCGCCCGCCCAACGGCGAACCGTCCCCGACCGAACGGACGCTGAACCGCGCACTCGCCCACGCCCGAGCTCCCGTCGAACGAGGCGTCGCCCGCCTCAATCCTGGCGGATCTTCCGCAGAAGCCGCTGCAGCCCGAACCGCATGACAGCCATCGCCGCCGCGGTTCTCACCCTAGAGAGGCGACGCTGAAAGGGCTCAATGTGCGGCCGACGTGAGCGCGTGATGCACTGCTGTGGTGAGCGGAACCAGCCATGGCCGGTAGCGGCGGACAGCAGCGGCGGGGGCCTATTTGGCGTGCGCGTCGGTGCTGGGCCGGGATGGGTCTGCTGGGCCGAATCGTCACGGCGGTGGTTGCCGCGACGGTTGCCCTGCTCGTGCTGTTGGGCATCGTGGGGGCGATCCTCGCTTCTTGCGGGTATGACGCGGATGAGCCACGGGCACCAGCTACAACCAACGCTTCCCCCACCCCAAGCCCCTCGCCGTCGAGCCCGACGCCTACTGAACCGCGACCGTCGCCCACTGAGACGGTCACGCCGCCTGTGTCGCCCAGTGAGAGAGTCACACCGCCGCCGCGTCCGCCGGAGACAGCCACGGAGACGAAGACAGAGACGCCGGAGCCCACACAGCGCCCCGAGTCGTCAGCAGCTCCGGATGTCTATTACGAGAACTGCGACGACGCACGGGCTGCCGGCGCGGCGCCGCTGCTCGTCGGGCAGCCGGGCTACCGCCCCGAGCTTGACGGCGACGGAGACGGGATCGCCTGCGACCCGTAGGTGCAGCGCATGCGTTACGGAGTAGGCGCAACCGGCCGCCCCGTACGTAGTCAGTCCAGTACGCCGAGCTCAGAATCGGGGCGGCAGTGCGGGCACGAGTCGACCTGCTCGTACAGAGCCCGACGTGCTTGGTCCTGAGGGACGCCGCGCGACCGCTTGCCTGCCATGCGGCAACCACCGACGTGGACGTACACCGGGGCGCGTCCGTCGAGACCCTGCTCTATGAGCCAGTCCAGCGCTGGCGGTCGGGCCTGCTCGCCCCGGAGCCGCTCGGCCCTGCTCCATCAGTTCAAGCGCCTCGCCATCCGCAGGGAACGACACATCGAACTCCACGACGCTTTCGTCTCGTTGGGCTGCAGCCTCATCTGCTGGAGACGACTTAGGAAGGCCGGATCATGATCGCGTTACAAGTTCTAAATTTGCCCTCCCGCGCGTAGGTAGCGCCTCAGCCTTGCTGTGCCTGCCTCCCGGCGGGCAACGACGGCTCCGCCGCAGCTCAGAGGACCTTCCTCGGCCATCGCATCAGGCCCTCGAGCCCGGACGTGAGTTGGGTGGCTACCGATGGTGTGATCTGGTCGAGGGCCCGCAATGCGCGAGGCTCCCATGCCGTTTAGGAGGCACTGACGCCTCAAAGCACTCGCACAGGAGCCTCGTTGGTTCTCTAATCTGCCGCGCTTGGCCTGCCACATGCGCTGGTGGATTGGGTCACGAGGCTCTTCAGTCACCCGCGAGGGTGACCGACGTTGCGAGCTCCCACCACACCAATGCGAGCTCGTTGCTCTGGTGTGCCTGCGCAAGCATGACGCCCTCGCTCAGGTCGCCGCCACAGGATTCGGCGTCTCCGTTAGTGCCGCCTACGCGGTCTTTAACCTAGTCGCCGACCGTGCTCTTCACGCCCAGCCGGACTTCCATGCCCCGTAGTTGTGGTCGTGGCCTGATGATTCGTTGTACATCCATCCTTGAATCTTCATCGCTGACCCCTCAACCAAGTTGAGATTGCGGTCTTTGGAGTTGCCCTTTCCAGCGGCGCAAACCGCCCTGTATTCGTATTTGTTGGATGAGACCATTCTGCCGTATATGGTCACGCATGCGGATTCGCCGTCTTTGGCGTCGTCGTAGGCTCTAAGGAGGTCCCCCTTCGTACTGAAAGCCCCCCTGCCGTGCGAGCTGTAGGAGCCAGACGGGTTGGCCCAGTAGATGGTGTCAACGGCGTGCGCTTGGGTGCTAGAAGCGAACAGCGTCAAGGTCAGGGCAGTTACCCCGACGGATGCCCATTTGGTTGAATGCTTCACGAGTCCTCCATGCTGCCAATTAACCGATTTTCGCGGCGAATTCTATCACTGAGCCTATACAGCTGCCCCGCCAGTCGGGGAATTGCCGCGGGTGGGCAATGCATGAGACCCCGTGCCGCGGAAGAGGATTCGACGTTTCAACTCACCCGCTCAGGAGCCTCGTTGGTTCGGTGCGCGCCTACGGGCCGCGGAATCCGGGCCGGGCGCCCGTGTCCCTCGCCCGCAGCTCAACCGAGGAGGAGCCGGGCCGCCTGTGGGCCGTCCAAGGAGGATCGGCAACGACCGACAGCGGCCAACGACGACGACTCCGCCGCAGGTCAGAAGCCCCGCCTCGTACATCACTTCAGGCCCCCAAGCCCGTACGCGAGTTGAGGAAGTCCAGAGGTTCGGCGCAGGATGGCGGCCATGACCTCCACTGCCGGGAACGGCCGCCCGCTGCTCAACCGCCGCCTCGCCGAGTTCGGTACGACGATTTTCGCCGAGATGTCCGCGCTCGCGGTGAAAACGGGCGCGATCAACCTCGGCCAGGGCTTCCCCGACACGGACGGTCCCGAGGAGGTCCGCGAGGCCGCGGTCCGCGCGCTGCGCGACGGCCGCGGCAACCAGTACCCGCCGGGCCCCGGCATCCCCGAGCTGCGCACCGCGATCTCCGAGCACCAGCAGCGCCGGTACGCGCTCTCGTACGACCCCGACCGCGAGGTCCTGGTCACGGCGGGCGCCACGGAGGCGATCGCGGCGTCGCTCCTCGCCCTGGTGGAACCGGGCGACGAGGTGATCGCCCTGGAGCCGTACTACGACTCGTACGCGGCGTCGATCGCACTCGCGGGCGGCAAGCGCGTCCCCGTGACCCTGCGCCCGGACGCGGCGGCAGGACCCCGCGGCGGAGCCGCTAATCGACGGTTTCGCCTCGACCTGGACGAGCTGCGCGACGCGATCACGCCCCGCACCCGCCTGCTCCTCCTCAACACCCCGCACAACCCGACCGGCACGGTCCTCACGCGCGAAGAGCTGACGCAGATCGCGGCGCTCGCCGTCGAACACGACCTCCTCGTCATCACGGACGAGGTGTACGAACACCTCGTCTTCGACGACGGCGACGACACGACGCACATCCCGCTCGCCTCCTTCCCCGGCATGCGCGAGCGCACGGTGACGATCGGCTCGGCCGGCAAGACGTTCTCGTTCACCGGCTGGAAGGTCGGCTGGGTGACATCGACGCCGGAGCTCGTGACGGCGGTCCGCTCGGCCAAGCAGTTCCTGACGTACGTGGCGTCGGGCCCGTTCCAGTACGCGATCGCCGAGGCGCTTGCCCTCCCCGACGCGTACTTCTCCTCGTTCCGCGAGGACATGCGCGCCAAGCGTGACCTGCTCGGCGCGGGCCTGACCGCGGCGGGCTTCGACGTCTACCGCCCGGCGGGCACGTACTTCATCACCACGGACATCCGCCCGCTCGGCGCTGTGTCTTCTAAAGAAGGCGACGGCTTCGCCTTCTGCCGCTCTCTGCCGGAACGCATCGGCGTGGTGGCCATCCCGAACGCGGTCTTCTACGACCACAGGGACGCGGGGGCCCCGTTCGTACGGTTCGCTTTCTGCAAGAAGGACGAGGTTCTGGCCGAGGCGGTCTCCCGCCTGAAGTCGCTGTAGCTGCCGACCGGTCCCGTCACGCACGACAGCCCGGCCGAGGGGATGCACCCCGGCCGGGCTCTCGCGTACGTATGTGAAGCGTGAAGGCTCAGGCCTCGTCGTCGCCGGGCTTCTCGTCGCCGTCGGCGGAGTCGGCGTCGGCCTCCAGGCCGAGCTGCTCGACCAGCCAGCGGTCGAACTCGATCGCGGCCCGCACCCAGCTGACCGTCGACGAGACGAAGTGCTCGAGCGCTACGCCGGTGCCGATCAGCATCTGCGCCTCGCCGATGAGGCGGACGGTGCCGTCGTCGTGGGTGTGGGTGTAGACCTTCGGCCACAGCGTGCGGCGGTTCCAGTCGTCGATCGACTCGAGAAGCTGGGGCTTCTCGTCGATCCCGTGCGCGCGGTCGTAGAACGTCCGCACCGAGAAGACCTGCTGGTCCCCTTCGCCACGGAACATGAAGTACGTGCGGAACTCCTCCCACGGCGCCGCGAGGTCACCCTCTTCGTCGACGACGTGCTTGAGCTCCATCTGGTCCAGGAGCTGCTTGACCAGGTCCTGGTCGGGGACAACGGGGCCCGCCGGTCCATCGCCCTGCTGCGGTTCGGGCTGTCCCCCGAAATTCGGAATCGAGGACGGGTCGATGCTCACGTGCTTAGTCCCTTCGTACGGATTCCGCCATCCTCCCCCATGTCGGGCGGGGGCCCGCAACCCCCGCCCCGCATGTGTCCGGGTTCTGTCCGCTTACAGCGTCTTTCCGGTGGACGCCCCTGCTGAATCCGGTGCCGCGGGCCCGACGATCAGACCATCCCCGAACGTGTCGACGCGGACCGTGTCGCCGTCCTTGACCTCGCCCGCAAGGATCTCCTTCGCGAGCCGGTCGCCGATGGACGTCTGGATGAGACGCCGCAGCGGACGTGCGCCGTAGGCCGGATCATTGCCCTTGTCGGCCAGCCAGGCGAGGGCCTCGGGGGTGACGTCGAGGGTGAGCCGCCGGTCGGCGAGCCGCTTGGCGAGGCGGCCGATCTGCAGCTCGGCGATGTGCGCAAGCTCGTCCTTGCCAAGCGCGGAGAAGACGACGAGGTCGTCGAGCCGGTTGAGGAACTCCGGCTTGAAAGAGGCCCTGACGACTTCCAGGACCTGCTGCTTCTTCTCCTCCTCGGACGTGAGGGGCTCTACGAGGTACTGACTGCCGAGGTTGGAGGTAAGGATCAGGATGGTGTTGCGGAAGTCGACCGTCCGCCCCTGCCCGTCGGTGAGCCGCCCGTCGTCGAGCACCTGGAGCAGGATGTCGAAGACCTCCGGGTGCGCCTTCTCGACCTCGTCGAGGAGTACGACGGAGTAGGGGCGGCGCCGCACCGCCTCGGTGAGCTGACCGCCCTCCTCGTACCCGACGTACCCGGGAGGAGCACCGACCAGCCTGGCCACGCTGTGCTTCTCGCCGTACTCGCTCATGTCGATGCGGACCATGGCCCGCTCGTCGTCGAACAGGAAGTCGGCGAGCGCCTTGGCCAGCTCGGTCTTGCCGACGCCGGTCGGCCCGAGGAAGAGGAAGGACCCGGTGGGCCGGTCGGGATCGGCGATCCCGGCGCGCGTACGCCGTACGGCATCGGACACGGCCCGCACGGCCTCGCTCTGCCCGATGAGCCGCCTGCCGAGCCCGTCCTCCATGCGGAGCAGCTTCTGCGTCTCACCCTCCAGGAGCCGCCCGGCGGGAATGCCGGTCCAGGAGCCCACCACATCGGCAATGTCGTCGGGCCCGACTTCTTCCTTCACCATGGTGTCCTTGGCGTGGACGGCCTCTTCCTCGGCCTCGGACGCGGCCTCCAGGTCACGCTCCAGGGTGGGGATCTCGCCGTAGAGCAGCTTGCTCGCGGTGTCGAAGTCGCCGTCACGCTGGGCGCGCTCGGCCTGGCCGCGCAGCTCGTCGAGCTTCTCCTTCAGCTCGCCGACGCGGTTGAGGGACTGCTTCTCCTTCTCCCAGCGGGCGTTGAGCCCACGCAGCTCCTCCTCCTTGTCGGCAAGATCGCGCCGCAGCCTTTCAAGCCGCTCCTTGCTCGCGGGGTCGGTCTCCTTGCTGAGCGCGAGCTCCTCCATCTTCAGCCGGTCGACGGCGCGCTGGAGTTCATCGATCTCGAGGGGCGAGGAGTCGATCTCCATCCGCAGCCGGGATGCGGCCTCGTCCACCAGGTCGATGGCCTTGTCGGGCAGGAACCGGGAGGTGATGTACCGATCGGAGAGCGAGGCGGCGGCGACGAGCGCGCTGTCGGCGATCTGGACCTTGTGGTGGGCCTCGTACCGCCCCTTGAGCCCACGAAGAATGGCGATCGAGTCCTCGACGGACGGCTCGGCGACGAGCACCTGCTGGAAGCGCCGCTCCAGGGCGGCGTCCTTCTCGATGCGCTCGCGGTACTCGTCGAGGGTGGTCGCACCGACCATCCGCAGCTCACCGCGGGCGAGCATGGGCTTGAGCATGTTGCCGGCGTCCATGGCGGAGTCTCCGCCGGCCCCCGCCCCCACAACGGTGTGCAGCTCATCGATGAACGTAATGATCTGCCCGTCGCTCTCCTTGATCTCGGAGAGGACGGTCTTGAGCCGCTCCTCGAACTCACCGCGGTACTTCGCGCCGGCGACCATCGCACCGAGGTCGAGCGACACGAGCCGCTTGTTCTTGAGCGACTCGGGCACGTCGCCCTTCACGATCCGCTGGGCAAGCCCTTCGACGACGGCGGTCTTGCCGACGCCGGGCTCGCCGATGAGAACGGGATTGTTCTTGGTACGCCGGGACAACACCTGCACAACCCGCCGGATCTCCTGATCCCGCCCGATGACGGGATCGAGCTTTCCTTCTCGCGCGGCGGCGGTGAAATCGGTCCCGAACTTCTCCAGGGCCTTGTACTGACCCTCCGGGTCGGGTGTGGTCACCCGGCGCCCTCCCCTTGCCTTCTCGAACGCGTCGAGCAGTTTCTTCGCGGTGGCCCCGTGCTTGCTCAGGACCTCACCGGCGCTGCCGCCCTTGGCGGCGGTGCCGATCAGCAGGTGCTCGGTGGACAGGTAATCATCGCCCAGCTCCTTGGCTCGCTGCGCGGCATCGGCGATGACGGCGAGGAGCTCGCGGTTGGGCTGCGGCGGCGCGACGGTGGATCCCGTGACGCGGGGCAGGCCGCTCAGCGCTCGCTCGGCGTCGCCCCGGACGGCGACCTGATCCGCCTCGACGGCGGCGAGCAGATCGACGATGTTCTCGTTGTCCTGCCCCTCGAGCAGCGCGAGCAGCAGGTGCGCGGGGGTCAGGTCCGGGTTCCCGTCGGACACGGCCCGGCTGGTGGCCGCGTTGATCGCGTCCCGGCTCCGGTTCGTCAGCTCGGCGTCCACGTGCGTCGTCTCCTCCTTGCGTTATCTGACTTCGTAAGTGTACATAAAGTTGAGTCGATCCCACTCAAGGGAATGCTGCCGGGTAGGTTCCACTCCATGGCCATGGACCCCCGGAACCCGACCGCCCCGTACCTCAGCTTCTGGCGCGAACGGCATCTCTGCACCCTGACGACTCCCCGCCCGGACGGCACCCCGCACGTCGTCCCGGTGGGCGTGACGTACGACCCGGAGGCAGGGGTGGCCCGCGTCCTGGCCAACAAGTCGAGCGCGAAGGTAGGCCACATCCTCGCGGCGACGGGCGTGGACGGGCCAGGGGCGCGGGTGGCGGTCTGCCAGGTGGAGGGGCGGCGCTGGGCGACGCTCGAGGGGGTGGCGACGGTGCGTACGGAGGCCTCGGCGATCGGCGTGGCGATGGCGCGCTACGAGGAGCGGTACGGCAGGGTGCCCCGGCCGAACCCGGACCGCGTACTGATCGAGATAGCGCTGACGCGGGCGATGGGCAAGGCGTAGCGGCCTCGCGGGTCCGCACACACCACAGCGGCGCCACCGTGTTCAGGTCCACGGTGGCGCCGCTGCTGGGGGAAGCACCTACGCGATTTACAACGACGGGGGAATCGCGTCAGGCGCTGCGGGGGGTGGCTGTGATGGCTCTTGTAGTGGTGGAACTGGTTGAGCTGGTGGAACGAGTGGTGGAACTCTGCTGCTGTTGCTGCTGCTTCCGCTGACCCGGCTGTTCCGGCTCGCCGACCAGCTGATGGTCACGCCGATCGAGATTGACGAAGACCATCCCGTACCGAATGGCACACCGCACGGGCTGCGGCGCACCACGCGGCCTCCGGAGACACCGGTAGGCCCGGATCTCCTCTTCCTCGTCCCGGGTGACGACGATGGGCTCGCCGAGAAGAGTGACCATCAACGAGTCGCCTGCGTGGGGTATCGCGGTGGCGAGATCGATGAAGTGCCAGCCGGAGCGGTAGGCGGTGGCCATTTCTCGGCGGAAGGTGCGGTCGTCGGGGGGTGTGCTCATGCCTCTACACCCTTCGGGCCCAAGGTCCAGCCAAGATCCAGCGGGGCTGCGGAATCCGCACTCGCACGCGCTGGCTCGCTCTGCCAGCCGAGATCGAGAGTGCTCACCGTGCCCAAGACCAGCCCTGCGGAGAAGGTGGTGACAAGCACCGAGCGAAGCATGCGCTTAAACATGGTCGGCTTCGTCCTCACTTGGTAGGTTCCTCTCCCCCGGCTCAACAAGACGATGTCTCAATCGAGCACGTCAAAGCCACAGGGTCGATGCATCATGTTCCTGCACGTTCAGGACCCTGGGGGGTGGAGATTTGCTTACAAGCCACATAAAACCGACACATCCTCACCCCTCGACCCCACTTTGCGACGAGGGTTCGCGCCTCTACGCGACAGCTCTGGGCAACGGTCGCCTGGCACGCGCGGAGGCTGAGAACGCACCCTGCCTACTGGAATCCGCTCTGCTGCACCCGGACCCGGATGACGCCGACTGGCTACGACCGGTTTCCCCGTCCACGGCACTGGCCCAGCGTCTCCACCCCATCGAACGGGAAATCCAGGATCGGCGGAGACTTGCCGTACAGCTCGCCGATGCCTTTGAGCCATTCATGGCGATCACCGCACGGGCTGAACCGGCGACTCACGCGGTCACCGTGCTGGAGGGGGACGCCCGTATCCACGCGGCCATCGAGCGGGCCACGGCGGAGTGCCGTTCCGAAGTGCTCACCGTCCAGCCGGGAGGCGGCCGCAGCGAGAACACGCTGACAGTGGCGTTGCAACGCGGGCAGACCGTCCTGGACCGCGGCATCAAGATGCGCACGCTCTACCAACACACCGTCAGGCACAGCCAGGGGACCCTCGCCTACGCGGCACACATGGCTCAAGGCAACGTAGAAATACGGACCTTGGAGGAGGTGATCGATCGGCTGATGATCTTTGATCGCACCGTCGCACTCATCCCCGCGCGCGCCGACCAGCAAGTCGCCCTGGAGCTGCGTCACCCCGGCCTGGTCGAGTACCTCGCCAAGGTCTTCGAACAGCAATGGAGCCGTGCGACCCCACTGATCGACGAGGTCCCGTACCCTCCCTCCACCGACGGCATCACCGGAGTCCAACGCACCATCGCCAAACTGCTGGTGGACGGTTACGTCGACGAGGCAATCGCCCGCCGTCTGGGCATGAACGTCCGCACCTGCCGCGCCCACATCGCCAAGATCGCCGCCGCCCTGGGCAGCGGGAGCCGCGCTCAACTCGGTTTCCTGATCGCCCAGTCCGGAATCCTGGATCAGGATCGGGTGAGATGACCGTCGAGCAGCACTCCCACGGCCCTGCTGAGTTGTGCGAGGTAGGAACGGAGCTGTACGCCCGCGCACTGGGCGAGGGCCGGGTGCCGCGCCAGGAGGCCAGACAAGCCCCGTGTTTGGTCGACTTCGGACTCCTCCGCCCCTCTGCGGAGGAGCCACAGTGGCTATGGCCGGTAGCCCCTTCCGTCGCTCTGCCTCAACTCCTCGATTCGGTCGCGCAGCGAATCGCGGATCAACGTCGGCGCGAGGCTCGACTGGCCTCAGTATTCGAGCCGCTCATGACTCTCACTACCGGCGAGACCCCAGCCGCGAGCACCCCTGCCGTCACTGTCCTGACAGGGCTTCCTCATATCAACGAAGCCATCGACAAGGCCGTGGACCTTACCTCTGAAGAACTGCTCACCATCCAGCCAGGCGGTGCCCGACCCGCCGCAAAGCTGATGGAAGCCATCCCACAAGAGCAATCGATGCTGTCCCGTGGTACCCAGATGCGGACCCTCTACCAGCACACAACGCGCCACTCCCTGCCGACTCTCGCCCACTACGAACGACTCGACGGCGATGTCGAAGTCCGCACCCTCGACGAGGTAACAGAGAGGCTGCTGATATTTGACCGCACCGTTGCGTTCATCCCCGCCAGCAGCAACCGCTCCGTTGCCGTTGCCCTGGAGTTGCGTAACCCCGCTCTCATCGATTTCCTCGTCACGGCCTTTTACCGCATGTGGCGCTTGGCGACCCCCATGTTCCCGCACACCGCCCCGCAGCCCACGAACAACGGCATCACAACTCGCCAACGAGCCATCGCCACGCTCCTGACCGAAGGCCTCACCGACGCGGAGATCGCCGAACGTCTCGGTATGAACATCCGCACCGCCCGCGTCCACATCTCCAAACTCGCCGCCACCCTCGGCAGCAACAGCCGAGCCCAACTCGGCTACCTCATCGGCCAGTCGGGAATTCTTGGCTGAGGCGGTTGGAGCTGATGCTTCCCGTGCCCCCTTGCATAGAGTTGCGTCGATTCAACCAGGCAGGAGGGAGCTCCCATGGACACGAAGCACGTGCCACACACGGTTGAAGAGCTCTGCGAAGCGGGGCTGTCCGTCTACGCCCGTGCCCTGCGCGACGGCCGGGTCCGCGATGAGGACGCCGCGCAGACGCCCTGCCTCGTCGACTTCGGCCTTCTCCACCCCGACCTCGGCGACCTGCGGTGGCTGCTCCCCACCGCCCCCGCCGTCGCCCTACCCCGCCTCATACGAGGCATGGAGGACCAGGTCGAGGAGCAACGCCGCCAAGAGGCCCAGCTCACCGCGGCGTTCGAGCCACTCATAGCCCGCCACACGCAGCTCAGCTCCGGCGCCGTAGTCCCCGCCATCACCGTCCTCGACGGCCTCGAACGCATCAACTCGGCCATAGATCGCGCCATGAAGGACGTCTCGGAGCAGTTCCTCGCCGTCCAGCCCGGCGGTACCCGGCCGCCCGAGACGCTGGCCGAAGCCTTTCCCCGGGACCAGGCGATCCTGAGCCGGGGATGCCGAATGCGGACCCTCTACCAGCACACGACACGCCATTCCCTGCCCGTGCTCGCCTACTTCGAGCAGCTCGACGGCGACGCCAAGGCCCGCACCCTGGACGAGGTCACCGACCGGCTCTTCATCTTCGACCGCACCGTGGCGTTCATCCCTGCAAGCAAGGACCGCAGCCTTGCCCTCGAACTCCGCCACCCGGCGCTCGTCGATTACTTCGCCACCATTTTCTGGCGGCTGTGGCGCCTGGCCACACCCATGTGGCCCCAGGCCGCCCCTCAGCCCTCCGAGAACGGCATCACGCCTCGCCAGCGCGCCATAGCCACCCTCCTCGTCGAGGGCCTAACCGACGCCGAAATCGCCGCCCGACTCGGCATGAACGTCCGCACCGCCCGAGTCCACATCGCCAAACTCGCCGCCACCCTCGGCAGTCACAGCCGCGCCCAACTCGGCTATCTCATCGGACAGTCAGGAATCCTCGACCAGCAAACCCCGCAGCTTTGACGGCTTTTGCCCCTTCCTCCGCCTCCTGCACAGCAGCAAGATGAGGCTGGCGGCGCCCCGCTCGCACCCCGCATGGTGGATCCCAGTGGAAGGAAACACCGCGCCTCTGCCGGGGCAGATTCCGCTGATGCAAGGCTCTGCGAGTACTCCAGCCGCAGGGCCGATTTCCCCCGAGCAGCCTCGGCCGGCCGCCCCCGTGGCCGGCCGAGGCGCTCTCTCAGTGCACTCACACATCGCGAGGAGACACCATGTCCAGACGAAGAGCGGCCGCGAATGTCATCGCCACCGCCGCTGCCGTGATGGCCTTAATGGGCGCAGGCCAGGCATTCGGCGACGCGGGCGAGAATCTCGATTCCTCGACCGTCGGCTCCAAGACGTGGAGCCACGAGAACATCGGCAACAAGAACGTGAAAGTCATGGACACCGAGCCCGACAGCCACCCTGTCTACTCGCTGTACGACCGGCGCACCAGCACCGGAAAGCGCCTGGACAACCACAAGGGCAACGGTGAGACCGCGAAGAGCGGCGATGACTCCCGCAACTACGTGACCAAGGTGACAGCCTGTGTCAACGTTCAGTTGAGCCCTGACCGGTGCGGCTCCGACGACCGTCCGGGCGACGGACGCTGATTTCGAACGCGGGGGCGGACGAATCGACCTCGCCCGCCCCCGCGGCACACATTGTGCACCTGATGGCCGAACCGCGCAGCTCAGGACAGCGAGGGCAGCATCTGTGACCACCCGTGGCGTCGAGCCCGGCACCAAAAGTGCGGGCAGTTCGCGTGAACCCGTCCTGGACGTAACCGGGTTGGAGTTCACTGTCCGCCGACGCAAGCTGTTCTCGGAGTTGCGCCTCACCCTTGACGCCGGTGAATCGGTCGCGGTGATCGGGCCCAGCGGTTCCGGCAAGAGCACCCTTCTCTCCTGCGTACTCGGCCTGCTGAAGCCCACCGCCGGGTCTGTCAGCGTCGACGGTACGGAGATCACCACGCTCCGCCATGCCCAACTCGCCTCCCTGCGCAGCCAATCCATCGGCATGGTCTTCCAGTTCGGAGAGTTGCTGCCCGAACTTAGCCCGGTGGACAACGTGGCCTTGGCCGCCCTGCTCGCCCGCGGCCACCGCCGCGGCCGCAGCCACCGTGATGCGCGTCAGCGGGCCCAGGAACTGCTCGACGAGCTCGGCGTTCCGCAAGCTGCGACCAGCGATGAGCTTTCCGGTGGAGAGCGGCAACGCACTGCCGTGGCACGGGCATTGATCAACGAGCCGCGGTTACTCCTTGCCGACGAGCCCACTGGGGCACTCGACGCCGAGACCCGGGACCTGACCGCCGAGCTGCTCTTCTCTCTGCCCCAGCGGCACTCCTGTGGGCTCCTCGTGGTGACCCATGATCTGACGGTGGCTGCCCGCGCGGGCCGTGTCCTGCGGCTCAAGGACGGCGCGCTCGTCCCCGCGTCGGTGGACGGGACGGGTGTCTGATGAGTGAGGTCAAGGGCCAGGACCGCGCCGGGCTCCCGAGGCGGCTGCTCGGCATCGGCAGTGCTGCCGGACGCCGTGCGGAAGCCGGGGGCATCCGGTTCACCGCACTGCTCGTCGCCACTCTCGTCGTGGCGATCGGCCTCGGCAGCCTCGCGGCAGTGCACGCGGCGTACGAGGGGAAGCAGGTGAAGCGGGAGGCCCGAACGCCTGTCACGCCCGGCCGCCCGGCGGTTGGTACCCCTGCCGAGAAGTCCACCCTGTGGCTCTGGGGGTCCGATTCCCTGCAAGGCGAGCGGCGCTTCAGCGTCGTGTACCTCTCGCCCCGCACCAAGGATGCCCCGCTGCCGCCAGGCGTCGTTCGTTGGCCGGGTCCGGGCGAAGCCGTTCTCTCGCCCGGACTCCGCAAGGCCGGTGCCGCCGAGGGCATCGACCGGCGCTACGGACGCCTGGCCGGCACCATCGGGCAGGAAGGCCTGGAGGAACCCTCCGAGTGGCTCGCGTATGTGCGGCCGCCCAAGGACCTCGCGCCCAAGGTTCCCGTCGAGACGGTCGTCGGGTTCGGCCCGGACGCGAGCGGCAGACCCGCTCCAGGGCTCGAACCCGGATCGAGCCGCGACGACGACAAGTCGGAGTGGATGTTCCAGGCCCTGGTCATCGGGATGCTCCTCATCCCCGGCATCGCGCTCCTCCTCGTCGCCGCCCGCGCGGGAGCGCAGGCCCGCGACCGCAGAACCGCGCTGGTCGCCGCGCTCGGCGGACGACGTACAGATCGTGCGTTGATCGCCGTCGGGGAGGCGTACCGGCCGGTTCTCCTCGGGGCCATCGCCTCCGGCGGCCTCATCGCAGCCGCCATGCTGCACGACTGGCGCGTCCCGCACACCGGCTTTCAGCTCTCGTCGGCCTACCTGCGGCAGTACGGCCCGGTGACAGCTGTCGCACCGGTGGCCGCGGCCGCCGTGGTTCTCGCCGTGGTGATCCTCGCGGGCCAGCTTCCGGGCAAGAGCGACAAGGGGACGAGGCCGCTCGGCGACCGCCGAAGCCGCTGGCTTCCCCGCCTCGCTCCCCTCTGCCCACTGATGATCCTGCTGGCCGTTCGCGGACCCGATCTCGCGAGCCCCGATTCCGCACTGCGCGTACTGCTGAGTTGGATCGGCATCGCGGGCACGGTGCTCACGCTCCCCGCCGCAGTGGCCACCGGCACCGCCGCGCTCGGGCGCCTGCTCACGCGCTGGGCGCGGGCACGGGGCCGTGCGGGTACGTTGGTCGCAGGGCGCCGGACCAGCGTGCATCCGGGTGCCACCGCCCGCCTGGTCACGGGCGTGACCGTGGCGCTCATCGTGCTGATGCAGGCCGTCGCCTGGCAGGGTCTTTTCGGGGCGCAGAGCGATCAGGCCCAGGCCACGTTGGACCGGATCGGCCGCAGCGCTCTCACCGTCGGTACGCACGGCGAGGTGAGCGCCACCGCGATGGACTCCTTCGTCCAACGGCTTCCGGAGGGCACCAGGGCCGTACTCCTCGCCTCCTCCCGCGACAGTGTCAACGGCCCGGTGACGCTGCACGGCGACTGCCCCGCGCTGATTAGCCTGCACGTGGCCTGCCCCGCCGCCGGACACACCCGCCTCGATCGGTTGGTCGAGGACCCTCGACTCCAAGAGCTGATCAAGTGGACGCCGCACGGCGTCGGCGCGACGCGGCTGAAGGTCGCTCGCATCGACTCACGTACGAGGTTCGCCGCACGGGCAGCGGCAGGCGGCGAGAACGGCTCCTCCCTTGCGGTGGTGCGCCCTGATGGGGACAGCCTCTCCGTACCTGCCCTGAAGCAGCTCTCCTACGAGATCTTCCCCCGGGGAGCTGCGGTCCGAGCCCCCGGAGAGGGGGAACTGACGGCCGGTATCCCCAACCGCGACCAAGGCCGGTGGAGTGCCCTCTTCGGCGTGACGGGCATCGGTGTACTCACCCTGACGGCCGGACTGAGCGGTATGGCGGAATTCCTCCGGCACGGCCGAGCACTCGCCCCGCTCTCGGTCCTGACCGGTGGCTACCGGGTCTTCCGTACCAGCGCGGCCTGGTCGGTACTTGCGCCGCTGGCCCTTGCCGGACTCGCCGGAACCGTCGTGGCTGCCATGCTGGCGGCGCCCGTCTCAAGTGACGGGGAGTCCTACATTTCTGGCGGCCTGCTGATCGCGAGCGCGGCCGTGGTGGTGGCCGTCAGCCTCGTCATGTGGCTGTGGTCGTCCTCGGTCGCCGGAACCCAGGCCAGGCAGTGGCGCCCGCGCGGTGACTGACATACCGGGGACGCGCCCCCTCACCCTCGCCGCGCCCCGGTGATCGCCTCGGTGATGGCAAACCCCTTGGCGGGCCCCTCGGGGATCACGACCTCCGTCCCGTACGGGACACGGTGGACGCCGACCCAGTCCGCCTTCTCCGGCTGCGGCTCGGTCAGGACGGTGACGGTTCCCTCGGCGTCGTAGTCATCGATGATCACGTAGACGGGGATCCCGGCGCGGGCGTACTCGCGGCGCTTCTTCACGCGGTCGCGGTCCTGGTTCCGCTTTCCGGGGGAGACGACCTCGATGACGAGGTCCACTGCCTTCGCCTTGACGCCGAGGCCGTCCTCATCGGCGTACGGGCCCAGGTCTTCCGGCCCTACGAAAGCATCCGGGATCCATGTCCTGCGCTTGTGGATCAGGTTTGCGTCCTGGTGGCACGCGTATTCGCCGCCATCCAGGAACTTGTCCAACGCCCGTCGCACACGATTGGCGACCTGGGCGTGGGTAAGGCGACCGGTGGGCGACACCTCGATGACTCCCTCGATGATTTCAGCGCGGTAGCCCTCGGGGAGTTCCATGGCCTTCCATGCCTGCCACAGCACCTCGTCCAGCTCGGCGGCGGACGGGGCGGACTCGGTCCCTGTGTCAGACATGGTCTTGGGCCTCTCAGCTGCAAGAGCGGTCATGGTGGCGCACCTCCTTTCCAGTGTGGGCTTGGCGTCCTCGCGGCACAAGCAACGCGATCACGGTAGGAACGTTCACGGGCCGGACGGGGGAAACGACCCCTGGTCACCCGATGTGGTGAGGGCGGAACGGTTCCCCGCCCCGCTCCCCCCCCAGCTCGAACCACACCCCCTTCGCAAACCGCCCCGCCCTGTCGTCCGCCACGCCCCACGCATCGGCGAGTTCCACGACCAGGGCCATGCCCCGGCCCCAGCAGGCGGCCGCGCCCGCTGCCGGGTGGGTCACCACCGGTGGGTCCGGGCTCTCGTCGAAGACCGTTACCCGTAGGCGGGTCAGGGTCAGCAGGATGCGGAGCATCGCCGAGCCCTTGGTGTGCAGGTGCACGTTCGTGATGAGTTCCGAGGTGCAGATGGTTGCCGGCATCACCAGGGGCTCGCGGTCCAGGGTGCGGAGCACTGTGCTTACGAAGTCCCGGCAGATCTTGGGGGATGTCGCATCTGCTGGGCTGAAGAGGCTGTAGTTGTGAGTCAGTTGAGCTGCGCGGGTCGGGGCAGGGGGCATGGCGGATTCTCCCGTCGGGAGGGTGAGGGGCCCTTGCCGGGCGATGGCGTTGCCCGTGGGTCCTGGTGGGAACCTCGGGTGCCTTTCGGCTTGATCGGCTTGTGGGCAGGGGGAGTTGAGAAACTCCGGTGCGTTACCGGTGCCACACTTAAGGTAGAGATGCAGGGCACGCATTCGCAACCTGAATCGTGGAACTTGTGGACCAACTCCCTCTAACGAGGGGAGACTTCGCCGAGAGCATTGAGGAGATACCCCCTTGGGAATGCGTACCGCCATCACCGAACGCCAGCGCCGACTCGGCCAGGAGCTCAAGAAGCTGCGCGAACAAGCTGGGTTGTCCGCCGGAGAGGCTGCCGAGCGCATCGACATGGGCCGCGGACAGCTGAGTCATATCGAAGCGGGGCGCACCTCGATCCTGTCGGACCGCCTCCGGGATCTCTGCGGAGCGCTTGGATGCGAAAGCGTGCCCTATATCGAGGGCCTCGTCGCCATGTCCGAGGCAACGGGCAAAGGGTGGTGGAGCGCCTACAAGGGCAACGTCGGCTCCGCGGCCATGAATCTGGCTGAGCTTGAGGCCGGCGCGACCGCGCTGCGGAGTCACGAGTCTCTGTTCGTCCCCGGCCTGTTGCAGACCGAGGAGTACATGCGCGCCATCTTCGCCAACCCCAAGTTGGACGTGCGCGACATCGACGAAGCCACGGCTTTCCGCATGGAGCGGCAGACAGTGCTCACCTCCGAGAACCCCCCGGAGTTCCATGCCGTGATTCACGAAGCGGCGCTGCACATGCGGTTCGGCGGTGCTGCCGTCCTGCGCGGCCAGCTTCTGCACCTCGTCGAGGTGGCCCAGCTCCCCAACGTGACCGTTCAGGTTGTCCCGTTCGAGGCGGATGTCGATGCGGCGCTCAGCGGAGCCTTCCTCCACAGCGTCACACCGGTTCGCGAGCTGAGCACGGTCGTACTCGACCACCCCTCGGGCCCGCTGTATCTGAGTGACGACGAGCACCTTGCGCTGTACGCCAGCGTGTTCGATCGTCTAACCGGGTGTGCCCTCGCGCCGATCGGCGTGCGTACACACGCCACACTCGCGGCCAAGGACTCGCTGGCCCTGATCCAGCATCTGCTCTACGCACTCTAGGAGCCCAGAAATGCCCCGCCTGAACTGGCAGAAGTCCTCATTCAGCGGCGGCCCGGAGAGTAACTGCCTCTACGTCGCCGCCGAGTCGGACGGAACGATCCACCTCCGCGAGAGCGACGCCCCGGACGAGATCCTGACCACCGCCCCCGCCCAACTGACCGCCCTGCTGGACCACATCAAGCGGCGTCGGTCGCGTCGAGCGGGAGCAGCTACCGCTTGAGGTCGATCATCCGGACGCGTCGTGAAACGCGGCCTGATGGGCTCACCCCTCGGCCCACTCCCGCAACAACCCTTCCCGCTCCGCCGCCCGAGGCGACCCGCCCTCCCGCGACCGCCCCCACTCCGCCATCGCCGCCAGCGTCGTCAGCAGGGTCCCCGCACCCTCGCTCAGGCGGGACAGCAGCTCGCGGGAGAGGTCGTACTCCGTCTGGGAGTAGCCCGTCGCCGCTGCCGTGTACACCGTCAGGTCCGTCGTCTCGCCCTCGGCGTCCGTGACACGCAGCGTCATCGTCGCGGCCTCGTCCGCGCCGCCCAGGCCCACCGTCAGCGCCATGTCCACCAGCACGCCCACGTTCCGTTTCAGCGACTTCACCGGGACGTCCGCCGCCGTCAGGGCCGCGACGTCCTCCCAGGGCCAGAGGCCTGATTGTTTGTCGCCGAGGGCCAGCACGCCCTCCGGCGTCAGGCGCACCCCGGGCGCAAGGCCCGACGGCTTCGCGCCCACGTACACATCGCCCTCGGCGATCCAGAACAGTCCCACCATGGACATGGCGAACCCCACTTCCCCCGCTACCAGCACACTTCAGGTCGACCAGCGCAACGCACGAAGGGGCCGGGAGGTTCCCACCTCCCGGCCCCAACGGTCACTGCTCAAAAGGCTACTGCCCAAAAGGCTACTGCTCCGGCGACCGCTTGGGCCGCCACACCACCAACGCGCTCGCCTGCTGCACATCCTGGTAGGGGACGAGATCGCGACGGTACGAGGCGTGCACCGCCGCTTCACGTTGCTGCATGGCGACGGCGGCTCCCTCCACGGCCGCGGAGAGCTCCGCGACGCGGGACTGAAGGGCCGCCACCTGGTTCTCCAGCTCGATGATGCGCTTGATGCCGGCGAGGTTGATGCCCTCCTCCTGCGACAACTGCTGGACGGTACGCAGCAGTTCGATGTCGCGGGCGGAGTAGCGCCGGCCCCGGCCCGCCGTGCGGTCGGGCGAGACCAGGCCGAGGCGGTCGTACTGGCGCAGCGTCTGCGGGTGAAGACCGCTCAGCTGTGCCGCGACCGAGATGACGTATACCGGCGTCTCATCGGTCAACTGGTAGGGATTTCGACGGCGGCCGTCCATCTCATGCTCCCTTCGCGGCCTGGAACAGTTCTGCCCGCGGATCGTCGCCCGCAGTCGCCTTGCGGTAGGACTCCAGGGCTTCCTTCGCCGACTCGCTCAATGATGTCGGTACGGAGACCTCCACCGTCACGAGCAAGTCGCCACGCGAGCCGTCCTTGCGGACCGCGCCCTTTCCGCGCGCCCGCATCGTACGGCCGTTGGGGGTCCCCGGCGGCAACTTCAAAGTCACCGGAGGCCCGCCCAGCGTCGGTACCTTGACCTCGCCGCCCAGTGCCGCCTCCGGATACGTCACCGGAACCGTCACCGTCAGGTTGTCGCCCTTGCGGCCGAAGACCGGGTGGGCGTCGACATGGACGACGACGTACAAGTCGCCCCCTGGACCGCCCCGTTCACCGGGTCCGCCCTTGCCGCGCAGGCGGATGCGCTGGCCGTCGCTGACGCCGGCCGGGATACGCACCTGCATCGTGCGCGATGACTTCGCCCTGCCCGAGCCCTTGCAGACCTCACAGGGGGTCTCCGCGATCAGGCCGCGGCCCTTGCAGTCCACGCAGGGGTCGGTCAGCGAGAAGCCTCCGCCGCCGCCTCGCGAGACCTGGCCCGTGCCGACACAGGTCGGGCACACGCGCGGTGTGCCGTTCTTGTCGCCCGTGCCGGAACAGGCCTTGCAGGGCGCCTGGGAGGACATCCGGAGCGGGACCGTGGCCCCGTCCACCGCCTCCGTGAAGCTCAGCGTGACCTCGGACTCGATGTCCTGGCCGCGCCTGGGCTGCGTACGCGTGCCGGTCCCGGCACCCGCACCGCCCCGGTTGAACAGGCCCCCGAAGACGTCACCGAGACCGCCGCCGAAGCCGCCGCCGGCACCGCCCGCTCCACCGCCGCCCGGGGCGCCGCCTCCGAAGAGGTCGCCCAGGTCGAAGTTGAACGAGCCGCCGCCGCCCGCTCCGGGACCGGCCCTGAAGCCGCCGTTGCCGAAGAGAGCACGCGCTTCGTCGTACTCCTTGCGCTTCTTGGGGTCCCCGAGGATGTCGTTCGCCTCGGAGATCTCCTTGAAGCGCTCCTCCGCCTTGACGTTGCCGGTGTTGGCGTCCGGGTGGTTCTCGCGGGCGAGTTTCCGGTACGCCTTCTTGATCTCGGCCTCGGTGGCGTCCTTGGGGACGCCGAGGACCTTGTAGTAGTCCTTCTCGATGAAGTCCTTCGTGCTCATCCCCGACGTCCCTCCTCTCGCTTCACCAACACGGTCAGGTCAGCCCTCGTCCGGGCCACCGGTCTCCTTGTCCTCCGCCGTGTCGGCGGAGTCCGCGGATGCTGCTGCCGCAGCGTCCTCTGCGGCCCCCTTGGCCGGCTGTGCGCCCGGCTGCGGCTCGGCGACGGCCACCCGCGCGGGGCGGATGGTGCGCTCGCCGATGCGGTAGCCCGGCTGCAGGATCGCTACGCAGGTCGTCTCGGTGACGTCCGGCGCGTACGAGTGCATCAGGGCCTCGTGGATCGTCGGGTCGAAGGGCTCGCCCTCCTTGCCGAACTGCTGCAGGCCCAGCTTGGCGACGACCGTCTCGAGAGACTCCGCCACCGACTTGAACCCGCCCACCAGCTCGCCGTGCTCACGGGCGCGGCCGACGTCGTCGAGGGTCGGGAGCAGCTCACCCAGGAGGTTCGCCGCGGCGATCTCCTTGACGGTGATCTTGTCCCGCTCCACCCGACGGCGGTAGTTCTGATACTCGGCCTGCAGCCGCTGGAGGTCCGCCGTGCGCTCGTTGAGCGCGGTGCGCACCTGGTCCAGCTGGGCGGTCAGGCCAGTCAGGCCCGAGTCCTGTACGGACGTCTTGCTTGCTGCGTCCCCGGCCGGGGCCGCCGGGCCCTCCGCGATGGAGGGCTCGGCGGCCTGCGGCGCCGCGTCATCAGGGGTGGCGCCAGAGGGGACGTCGGACGTCTCGGCGTTCTCGCCGAAGCCCGGGGTCTCCTCGGTCATCAGGCAGCGCCACCCTTCGCGTCACCGGGCTTCTCGTCGTCGACGATCTCGGCGTCGACCACGTCGTCCTCCTTGGACATGTTCGGGGCCTCGCCGCCCTCGGCACCGGGGGCAGCGCCCTCGGCACCCTGGGCCGCCTGGGCATCCGCGTACATGGCCTGGCCGAGCTTCTGCGAGACCGCCGCGACCTTCTCGGTCGCCGTGCGGATCTCCGCCGTGTCCTCGCCCTTGAGCTTTTCCTTCAGCTCTTCGACGGCGGACTCGACCTCGGTCTTCACGTCACCGGGGACCTTGTCCGCGTTGTCCGCGAGGAACTTCTCCGTCTGGTAGACGAGCTGCTCGCCCTGGTTGCGGGACTCGGCGGCCTCGCGGCGCTTGTGGTCCTCGTCCGCGTACTGCTCGGCCTCCTGGCGCATGCGGTCGACCTCGTCCTTCGGCAGCGAGGAGCCGCCGGTGACGGTCATCTTCTGCTCCTTGCCCGTGCCGAGGTCCTTCGCGGTCACGTGCATGATGCCGTTGGCGTCGATGTCGAAGGCGACCTCGATCTGCGGGACACCGCGCGGGGCCGGCGGAAGGCCCGTGAGCTCGAACATTCCGAGCTTCTTGTTGTACGCGGCGATCTCGCGCTCGCCCTGGTACACCTGGATCTGGACGGACGGCTGGTTGTCCTCGGCCGTCGTGAAGATCTCGGACCGCTTGGTCGGGATCGTGGTGTTGCGCTCGATGAGCTTGGTCATGATCCCTCCCTTGGTCTCGATGCCGAGGGACAGCGGGGTCACGTCGAGGAGCAGTACGTCCTTGACCTCGCCCTTGAGGACACCGGCCTGCAGGGCGGCGCCGATGGCGACGACCTCGTCCGGGTTCACGCCCTTGTTGGCGTCCTGGCCGCCGGTCAGCTCCTTGACGAGCTCCGCGACGGCGGGCATACGGGTCGAGCCACCGACGAGAACGACGTGGTCGATCTCGGAGAGCTGGATGCCCGCGTCCTTGATGACGTTGTGGAACGGCGTCTTGCAGCGCTCCAGAAGGTCGGACGTGAGCTGCTGGAACTGGGCGCGCGTGAGCTTCTCGTCCAGGTGCAGCGGGCCCTCGGCGGACGCCGTGATGTAGGGCAGGTTGATCGTGGTCTCCGTGGAGGAGGACAGCTCGATCTTGGCCTTCTCGGCCGCCTCGCGCAGGCGCTGGAGCGCCATCTTGTCCTTGGAGAGGTCCACGCCGTGGCCGTTGTTGAACTGCTTGACCAGGTAGTCGACGACGCGCTGGTCCCAGTCGTCACCACCGAGGTGGTTGTCGCCGTTCGTGGCCTTCACCTCGACGACGCCGTCGCCGATCTCCAGGAGGGAGACGTCGAAGGTGCCGCCACCGAGGTCGAAGACCAGAATGGTCTGGTCGTCCTTGTCGAGGCCGTACGCCAGGGCGGCGGCCGTCGGCTCGTTGACGATGCGCAGGACGTTCAGGCCCGCGATCTCGCCGGCCTCCTTCGTGGCCTGGCGCTCCGAGTCGTTGAAGTACGCCGGGACGGTGATGACCGCGTCGGCCACCTTCTCGCCCAGGTACGCCTCCGCGTCGCGCTTCAGCTTCTGCAGGATGAACGCCGAGATCTGCTGGGGGTTGAAGCCCTTGTCGTCGATGTCCACCTTCCAGTCGGTGCCCATGTGGCGCTTGACCGACCGGATGGTCCTGTCGACGTTGGTGACCGCCTGGCGCTTGGCGACCTCGCCGACCAGCACCTCGCCGTTCTTCGCGAAGGCGACGACGGACGGCGTGGTCCTGGCGCCCTCGGCGTTGGTGATGACGGTGGGCTCGCCGCCTTCAAGAACGCTGACGACAGAGTTAGTCGTGCCCAGGTCGATGCCGACCGCACGTGCCATTTCGATTCCTCCAGAGGTACTACTTGAGTGGATCTGGCTCAAGGATGCACGAGCGCTTCACTGGAGTCAACAGAGCTGAGTCGAGGCCACTCAACTCTTATCTAGGGCTTACGCGCAACTGGGCCCCGTAAGGGGCGCGGGGCTGTGACATGTGCGGCTCCGCCGCGTGGGCGCGACCAGCCACAACAGACCCGCAGACGGCGTCGCCCCAAGGAGGCGCGCTCAGGGTTGCCTGAGCGACGCAGATCACCGCCGGGCTGGCTACAGTGCGGCGGAGTAAGTGGGTAGTCTCAGACGGACTGCATAAGTTACCGCTTAGTAATAGTTCGCCTCGCAGGCCCGAGGAGCCCCCAAATGCAACTCGCCGCGATCATCGTGTCGCTGGTCCTAATCGCGGTCGGCGTCGCGCTGTTCGGCCGTGCCATCGTGCAGATCTACCAGTTCATGCGGCTCGGTCAGAACGTGCCCGCCGGCACCCGCACCGACCAGCCCGTGCAGCGCACCATCACGGTGGCCAAGGAGTTCCTCGGCCACACCCGAATGAACCGCTGGGGCATCGTCGGTGTCGCGCACTGGTTCGTGGCGGTGGGCTTCTTCTCGCTGCTCCTGACGATCGTCAACGCCATCGGCCAGCTCTTCAAGGCCGACTGGATGCTGCCGATCATCGGCGAGTGGGCGCCGTACAACATGTTCGTCGAGTTCATCGGCACGATGACGGTGGTCGGCATCCTGACGCTGATCGTCATCCGGCAGCTGAGCAAGCCGGGCAAGCCGGGCCGCAAGTCCCGCTTCGCGGGCTCCAAGACGGGCCAGGCGTACTTCGTCGAGGCCGTCATCCTCATCGTCGGCGTCTGCATCTTCATGCTGCACGCCCTTGAGGGCGCCCAGCACCACGTGGACAGCTACGAGGCGTCGTTCTTCATCTCGTACCCGGTGGTCTCGGCGTTCGAGAACCTCGATGTCTCGACGCTGCAGAACCTCACGTACTTCTTCGCGGGCCTGAAGATCGCGACGTCCTTCATCTGGATGATCGTCGTCGCGCTCAACACCAACATGGGTGTCGCCTGGCACCGCTTCCTCGCCTTCCCGAACATCTGGTTCAAGCGCGAGGCCGACGGCTCCACCACCCTCGGTGAGCTGCAGCCCATGACGTCCGGCGGCAAGCCGATCGACTGGGAGGACCCGGCCGAGGACGCCGTGTTCGGCGTCAGCCAGGTCGAGCAGTTCTCCTGGAAGGGCCTGCTCGACTTCAGTACGTGCACCGAGTGCGGCCGCTGCCAGTCGCAGTGCCCCGCCTGGAACACCGGAAAGCCGCTCTCCCCGAAGCTCCTGATCATGTCGCTGCGCGACCACGCGCACGCCAAGGCCCCCTACTTGCTCGCCGGCGGCGGCAAGGACATGGAGGGCAATGAGAAGGCCACCGAGGAGCAGCTCAAGGACGTGCCCGCGGCCGCCATCGCGGAGGCAGAGCGCCCCCTCATCGGCACCGCCGAGGAGAACGGCGTCATCGACCCCGACGTCCTGTGGTCCTGCACCTCCTGCGGCGCCTGCGTCGAGCAGTGCCCGGTGGACATCGAGCACATCGACCACATCGTCGACATGCGCCGCTACCAGGTGATGATCGAGTCCGCGTTCCCGTCCGAGGCGGGCACGATGCTCAAGAACCTGGAGAAGAAGGGCAACCCCTGGGGCCTCGCCAAGAAGCAGCGCCTGGAGTGGCTCAAGGAGCTCGACTTCGAGGTGCCGGTCGTCGGCAAGGACATCGAGGACCTCACCGAGGTCGAGTACCTCTACTGGGTCGGTTGCGCGGGTGCGTTGGAAGACCGCGCGAAGAAAACGACGAAGGCCTTCGCGGAGCTCCTCAACATCGCGGGCGTCAAGTTCGCGATCATGGGCGGCGACGAGAAGTGCACCGGTGACTCCGCACGCCGCCTGGGCAACGAGCCGCTGTTCCAGCAGCTCGGCCAGGAGAACGTGATGGCGCTGAACATGGCGTTCGGCGAGGAGCTCGACGACGACGGCAAGGTCACGCCCGAGTCGGCCAAGCCGAAGACGGCGAAGAAGATCGTCGCGACCTGCCCGCACTGCCTCAACACGATCGGCAACGAGTACCCGCAGCTCGGCGGCGACTACGAAGTCATCCACCACACGCAGCTGCTCCAGCACCTCGTCGACGAGGGCAAGCTGGTCCCGGTCACCCCGGTCGAGGGCATCATCACGTACCACGACCCCTGCTACCTGGGCCGCCACAACAAGATCTACACGCCTCCGCGCGAGATCATCGGCAAGGTGCCCGGCCTCCGCAACGAGGAGATGCACCGCCACAAGGAGCGCGGCTTCTGCTGTGGCGCCGGTGGTGCCCGGATGTGGATGGAGGAGCGGATCGGCAAGCGCATCAACGATGAGCGTGTCGATGAGGCGCTCTCGCTCAACCCGGACATCGTCTCCACCGCCTGCCCGTTCTGCCTCGTCATGCTGACCGACTCGGTCAACGGCAAGAAGAACGATGGCAAGGCCAAGGAGTCGATCACGGTCGTGGACGTCGCGCAGCTGCTCCTCGAGTCCGTGAAGACGCCGGTGGACCCGGAGGGTTCGCAGGAGACGGCGGACGAGCCGGAGCCCGAGCCGGTGAAGTAAGTCCCGCTGCCAACGTTTCAGGCCGGTTCCGCCCTTGCAGGCGGGACCGGCCTGTTGCGTCGTGGCGGAACGGGAGCATCATGTGCTGGTTGTTGTGCGGGTTGTTGTCTCAAGGGGCGGTCGAGGTCAGGGTTGATGGTGGGCATACGGAGCGACAGACGCGGCGGCAGACGTAGCGACAGACCTGACGGCGTACGTGGTGCCATCCGCGTACGCCGTGGACGCCGCGCCCGGATACGGCTGACCGCGGCCACGCTCGGCTGCGCCCTGCTGCTCGCGGGCTGCGGCAGCGGCGGTGACGCCGACGACGCGTCCGCCGAGCACCGCCCCGTCGGCATGGCCGACCAGGGCAAGGCGTCCGCGCCGCTGCCCGTCCCCCGGGGCGACGGCAGCAAGGCCGACGACGACTTCAACGGTGACGGCGCCCCCGATCTCGTACTCGACGATCTCGTGCACCGCGGCCACGGCGACGACGCGGGCATCGGTGTCGTCTACGGCTCGCGGAGCGGACTGCGGCCCGGCGCGCGGCAGTTGCTGAGCGCGCGGGCCAACGGGGCGCGGACCAAGGGCGAGTTGCCCGCCGCCTTCGAGTCGGAGGCCTCCTGCGACCTCGACAAGGACGGCTTCACCGATCTGCTGGTCTCCACCGACCCGCCGTACGACGGCCTCGGCCAGCCGCCCGTGCCGCTGCAGATCCTCTTCGGCTCGCCCAAGGGCCTGACCGGCAAGGCTGTGAAGGTGCGGGTGCCCGCGCAGGCCCGGATCGGCAACGACTGGTCCGACCAGCCGGTCTGCGGCGACTTCGACGGGGACGGCGCGAGCGACCTCGTGCTGCACGCGAGCGGCGCCCGGCTGACCTTCCTGCGCGGCCCGTTCAAGCGGACCGGCGCCGCGCGCGCCGCCGGGAAGCCGCTGGCCGCGCCCGGCAACGACCTCGTCACCGGCGAGGCCACCGATGTGGACCGCGACGGTTACGACGACCTCCTCGTCCGCAAGGCAGCGAACGCCTCGGGCGCCGCGAGCAGTGCGCTCGTCCTCGGCGGTGTTCGGGGTCCCGCCGAGACCGGGGTGCTCTTTCCCTCCGGTACGGACGTCGCGTTCGGGCGGTTCGGCAAGGGGAAGGGGATGGACGCCGCCGTCGCGGGGCCGGGGGGCGTGGCTCTGCGCTATGACGTGCCGGGGGCTGGGCGTGCCTCGCTGGAGGCGCGGCGGGTCTCCGTGGACGCCGGTGATCTCGACGGTGACGGGCTGAGCGAGCTGGTCATGAGTGGGGGCAGTAGCGGGAGTGGCGGCGGTGTGGGGGATGTTCGCGTCTTCCGGGGCCGTGCGGGTGGGCTCGACGCCAATGCGTCGGCGATTGTCGATCCCTCTGCGGAGGGGACCACGCAGGTTCTTGGTGTCGCCGACTTCGACGGGGACGGGCGCGGTGATCTTGTCCTGCGGACGGCTCGGGGGGATGGGGCGGACGCGGTGGGGATCTATCCCGGGGTGAAGGGGGACCTTGTGGTGCGTAAGCCTCGACTCACGTTCTCTACGCGGGAGTTTCTTGGCATGGGGGATGGTTCGTAGTCCACCTGCGGGTCCGATGGGGCTGGGCGCGCAGTTCCCCGCGCCCCTACGGGGCACGTTCACCTTGCCGCCACGTTCTATCCCCCGTCGCACAACCATTCGCACGTCTCACAGGTCACACCCCCGGAAGTATCGCCCCACTCCTGGGAGTTCCACGTGCGCGTACGAAACCTGGCCATCGCCGCGAGCGTCGCGGCCCTCGCCGCCGCGGGCCTGAGCCTGCCGTTCGCGGGGACGGCGAGCGCCGCGTCCACCCTCAAGGACGACTACAATGGCGACGGCTACCGCGACCTCGCGATCGGCACGCCGGGCAGCAACTCCGTGACGGTGACGTTCGGTTCGGCATCCGGCGTCGCGGCCAACCGTGCGGTCACCCTCAGCCAGAACTCGACCCAGGTGCCCGGAGTCACCGAGGCCGAGGACGAGTTCGGCGAGAACATCACCAGCGGTGACGTGAACGGCGACGGCTACGCCGACCTGATCGTCGGCGCCCCCGGCGAGAAAGTGGAAGGCAAGCCGTCCGGATCCGTCACCATCCTGTGGGGCGGCCAGGGCGGCTTCACCTCCGGCGGCCGGGTCCTGAACTCCCCCGCCGACACCACGGGTCGCTACGGCGAGGCCACCGTCTGGACCGACTTCGACGGCGACGGCTCGCCCCAGCTGAGCGTGATCAGCGGCGACAACTGGTGGTACTACTCCGGCGCGGGCGAGGACGGCCGCGTACACGGCCTGGAGGTCGACTTCATCCCCGAGGGCGCCCGCCTCGACGGCATGATCGCGGGCAAGTTCAAGGTGAAGGACGGCAACGGCCTCGTCCTGTACGGCGAGCGCGCGGACGGCGGCGCCTACACGGCGCACATGAACGGCGGCTTCGGCGACTACGGCTACCAGGCCGAGGTCCTCGGCCAGGGCGACGACCCGACCGCGACGCGCGACGCGGCCACCGCCGGTGATGTCAACGGCGATGGTTACGACGATCTCGTCACCGGCAACTCCCGTGCGGGGGAGGGTGGTTCGGTCACCGTGCGGTTCGGTGGCGACCGCGCGTTCGGGGCCCCGGTGACGTACGACCAGGACAGCGCGGGCGTTCCCGGTGCCGACGAGGCGGGCGACGGCTTCGGCGCCGCCGTCTCCGCGGGCGACGTCACCGGCGACGGACTGCCGGACCTCGCGGTGGGCGCGCCCGGCGAGACGGTCGGCACGGTGGCCGGTACCGGCAGCGTCACCCTCCTCAAGTCATCGGCAGGCGCCTTCACTTCGGGCCGGGCCTGGCACCAGGAGACCGCCGGCGTACCCGGCGTCGCCGAGCCGGGTGACGGCTTCGGCACCTCCGTACGCCTCAAGGACATCAACAAGAACGGCAAGGCGGACCTGGCCACCGGCGCGACCGGCGAGGACATCGGCACGACGCGGGACGTCGGCGCGGCGTGGGTGCTGCGCGGCACGGCGACGGGCCTGACGTCGTCGTACGCGGCGTCCTTCAACGGCTCGGACTTCGGGGTCGGCGGGACCGGCGCGGGCTTCGGCCGGACGATCCGGTAGCACGCACCTTTTCCCTCAACACCCTTTGTTCATACGTGAGTTGGAGACATCCCAGTGGCCTCTACGGCTGACCATGCGCGGCGACCCGCGCGGAACAAGATCCTGGCGGCGGGCGCGCTCTGCGCCGCCACCGTGCTCGGCGTCGCGGGCCTGACGGCGGGCGGCGCGTCGGCCGCCGAGCCGTCGAAGCTCAAGGCGGACTACAACGGCGACGGCTATGTGGACCTCGCGGTCGGCGTGCCGGGCGCGACGGTCGGTGGCAAGACCAAGGCCGGGTACGTGAATGTGGTGTGGGGCGGGGCGTCCGGGCTCGGGAAGCACGGCTCGACCACGGTGAACCAGTCCACGGCCGGTGTGCCCGGCACAGTGGAGGCCGACGACCGGTTCGGCACGGCGGTCCAGTCTGCCGATCTGAACGGCGACGGCTACAGCGATCTGATCGCGTCGGCGCCCGGCGAGGCCATCGACACCACCCCGGACGTGGGCACCATCTCCGTGGTGTGGGGCTCCGCGGGCGGCTTCGCCAAGGGTGGCATCACGGCCGCCAAGGGCGGTTCCGAGGACTCCAGGATCGGTGGCGTGCTCAGCACCGGCGACTACGACGGCGACGGCACGCAGGACCTCGTCTTCCCCATCGCCGGTGAGGAGGGCACGGCGACGATGATGCGCCCCGGGCCCATCACGTCGGCGACGAACACCAGGCCCGCGATAGTCGCGAACCACCAGTTCGGCGGTCCCCGCGCGTACGCCTCCGGCGACTTCGACGGGGACGGCAGGGACGACCTCGCGGTGACGTACAAGGGCATGGAGAGCTCCGGCACGCGCGTCGTCGCCAAGGCGTCCGGCGAGTGGAAGAGCCTCTGGAGCACCGGCGACTACGGCACATCGGTCGCCGCCGGCGACTTCGACGGGGACGGCACGGCCGACCTCGCGCTCGGCGGCGTCACGGCGAACCCGGAGGTGGAGACCACGAACTGCGAGGACCGGATCGGCGGCGCGGTCCTCACCGTGTACGGCAAGCAGGGCACCGCGCTCGGCGGCGGGTACGCCTGCACCACGCAGGCCTCGCCCGAGGTCGGCGGCAGCCCGGAGTCCGGCGACAACTTCGGCGCGTCTCTGGCGGTGGCCAACCTCGACCGGGACGGGATCGACGAGTTGGTCGTCGGCGGTGACGCGGAGGCGGTCGGCACCGCGGCGAACGCGGGCACGTACTGGATCCTCGCCTCGGCCGGCACGGGCAAGCCCCTCGTGGGGCCCGCCTTCAGCCAGAACTCGGCGGGCGTCGCGGGCACGGCCGAGGCGGGGGACCGCCTCGGCGCCGGGGTCGCCGCAGGCGACTACAACGGTGACTCGTACCCGGATGTCGCCGTGGGCGCGCCGGGAGAGGACGCGGCTTCGGGCGGCGTCTGGTACGCGGCTACCCCGAAGGACGGGCCTAACCCGGGGGTGGTCTCGGTGACGCCGACCAAGCTGGGGCTGACGGGCGCCACCGGGTACGGAGCTGTACTGACCCGGTAGCCGCCCTTTCCCGCCAAGGCCAGCGAAGCCGGACCACGCGGCGGAGCCGCAAATGTCACAGCCGGGAAGGGGCGGGATTGGGGAAATGAAAGCCGCTTGAACCCCACCCCCCCTTGGCGAACACCCACGGAAAAACAGGAGCCCAGAACCCCATGCCCAAGCACAAGCGCTCAGTGCCCCGCACCCACAGACCCGGCCGCCTCGCCGCGGCCACCGCTGCCGCCGCGGCACTCACAGGCGGCCTCCTCACCCTCACCGCAACCACCGCCACCGCCGCCCCCGCGGCCCCCGCGGCAAGCAAGGCGGACGACGCCGACTTCAACGGCGACGGCGCGGCCGACATCGCCACCTCCGCCCCGCACGCGAACATCGGCGGCAAGGACAAGGCGGGCCAGGTGGTCGTCACGTACGGCGGCGGCGCCGGTGGTACCGAGCAGCGGCACACCACCTACAGCCAGAACAGCGCGGGCGTCCCCGGCACCGCGGAGGCCGGCGACGCCTTCGGCGCGGACACCGCGTACGGCGACTTCGACCGCGACGGCTACGACGACCTCGCGGTGGCGGCGATCGGCGAGGACGTCGGCACGGACGTGGACGGCGGCACCGTACAGATCCTGTGGGGCTCGGCGGCCGGCCTGTCCGGCGGCAGCACGCTCACGGACCCGCGCCCCACCCAGCACGATCGGTTCGGCGGCCCCCTCCAGGCGGGCGACTTCGACGGCGACGGCACGGACGACCTGGCCGTGGGGGCAAGTTCGGGCGCCGCCACCATCGACCTCTTCGACGGCGGCATCACCCGCACCGGCACCCCCGGCAACCACTACACGGTCCTGCCGCCCATCCACAGCGGCGAAGGCGCGGGCCCCTTCAACCTGCACTCCGGCGACGTCAACGGAGACGGCCGCGACGACTTGATCGTCGACGGCTACTCCACCGCCGACGACTACAACGCCAACCTCTGGCTCCCCGGCAGCGCGAACGGCATCACCACGACCGGCGTCCAGCGGCTGCCCGCCGGCTACATCACGGATGTCGGCGACACGAACGGCGACGGCTACGGCGACATCATCATCGGCCTGACCTGGGACGAGGGCATCGCGGGCGCCAACAAGGGCGGCACGGTGTACGTCATCGAGGGCAACGCCAACGGGCCGTACGGCCCCAGCCAGGCCATCACCCAGGACACGACCGGCGTCCCCGGCGGCAGCGAGAACGGCGACAACTTCGGCGCCGAACTCGACCTCGGCGACATCAACGGCGACGGCCACCTCGACCTGGTCGTCAGCTCCCCCGGCGAGGACCTGGACGGCGTCGCCGACGCGGGCTCTGCGACCCTCATCTACGGCGCGGCGGACGGCTCGGGCCTCTCCACGCAGGGCGCGGTCCTGCTCAGCCAGGACACCCCGGGCGTCCCCAACTCCAATGAGACGAACGACCACTTCGGCTCGGACGTCCACATCGACGACCTGAACGCGGACGGCCGCGGCGAGGTCGCCATCGGCGCGCTCGGTGAGAACGGCGCCAACGGCGCCTTCTACGTCCTGAACTCCAACGCCGACGGCAGCCTCACCTCCTCCGCGGGCATCTACACGTCCACGGTCGGCATCTCCGCCACGGGCACCCCGCACCTGGGCTCCAACTTCGCGGACTAGCCAGCCAGTTCGACCCCCAGCCGCGGGGGGCCCCCCCCCCCCCCCCCGCCGGCCCGCGCGGCCCCCCCCCGCCGCCCCCCCCCCGGACCGCGCCCCCCGCGGCGCG
>NZ_JBFBJK010000011.1:297152-318185 GCF_040686095.1 Streptomyces sp. NPDC086554 | reverse complement strand
GCCGGGCGGCCCCCCGGGCTGCCCGGGGCGGCGCGCCCCGACCAACCCGCCGCGGCCGCCGCCTTGTCCCCCGACCGACCGGGGAACTCGGCGGCGGCGCCTTTTCGTTGACAGAACACCAGACGCGTACAGAAACACCAGACGCGTACCAGAAAAACATCGGCGCACCAGAAGAACGGCGCAACCCACCGGACCCCGGTGTTCCACCTCACTGTGAGGTATGGCACGATGCTGGCCACCTCCCCCACCGGCACAGCCCTCACAGGAGACCCTCCTAGTGCAGAACCCCGCCGTCCCGGAACTGGCACACACCACCACCCGCCCCATCCACTGGCTGGCCACCGCGGCCGCACTCGCCGCCGTCATCGCGGGCTCCTCCTTCCTGCAACCCGACCCGGCGAACGCCGCACAGCCCGGCTCCGAGCCCTCCGGCAAGAGCGCGGCCGCCCCCGCGCCCGCCCCTGACGCCGACACCGTCACGTACCCCATCACCTGCGGAAACGCGAAACCAGTCGTCAAGAAGAAGGCCTCCGGCGACCTCGACGGCGACGGCAGACCCGAGACCGTCGCCGTGGTGCACTGCGCCGCCGGATCCGGCACCCCACCCGACGGCATCTACGTGATCACCCGCGCCACGGAGGGCAAGCCCCGCGTCGTCGCCACCCTCGTCGACCCACAGGACCGGCAGAACGTCAGCGACTTCGCCGTACGTGACGGAGCGATCACCGCCACCCTCCTCGGCTACTCCTCGACCGACGTGCCCCGCTGCTGCCCCGATCAGCAGGACGACGCCAAGTGGCAGTGGAAGGACGGCACGTTCGCCCGGTCCACACCGGCCGCCGCACACAGCGTGTGACGGAACCGACACGAGCAAGGGGTCTGTGCCCGCCGGTCACCGGCGGGCACAGACCCCTTGCTCATACGTGAGTTCGCGGCGGCCTCAGGCCGCGTCGGGACCGTAGACCTCGACGCTGTCCGAAACACGACGCACATGAATGCAGTCGCCCGGACACTCCTTCGCCGAGTCCACCACGTCCCGCAGAAGCGTCAGCGGAACGGGCGTTGTGGCGCCGGGCGCCTGCAACAGCTCGTCGTCGGAGCTCTTCACGTACGCGAGACCGTCGATGTCCAGCTCGAAGACCTCGGGCGCGTACTGCGCGCAGATGCCGTCGCCGGTACAGAGGTCCTGGTCGATCCAGACCTCCAGGGGATCGCCCTCAGGGCCGGTCCCAGCCTCGTTCTGCACGGTCATCTCTCCTGCCGATCGCTACGTCGAGCCAACCGACTTTGCGGTAAGTCGGGCCAGCCCTGACGGGTGTTGAACGCTTCGACGATACAACCGCCCGCTTTCCGATGTTGTTGGGTGGGTATTCACCTGGCGTGAGGGAGAGCGCAAGGGTGAAGATCGGACACACCCCGACCGTCTTTGTGATCTAGGGGTTTCAATCGACACCCACCCAGGTAGGGTCTGGAAGCGTCCAGCTCCCCTTGGAGGAGGTGAGGACCGTGGCAGCCCACGACGACGACATCAACCGCGGCATCCGGCCGGGGCGAGGGTCTGAAGACCCCGCCGGTCAGGTTGCCTATCTCGAGCAGGAAATCGCCGTCCTGCGACGCAAGCTCGCCGACTCTCCGCGTCATACGAGGATTCTCGAAGAGCGGATCGTCGAGCTGCAGACCAACCTGGCCGGCGTATCCGCACAGAACGAGCGGCTCGCCAACACGCTCCGTGAGGCCCGAGACCAGATCGTGGCCCTCAAGGAAGAGGTCGACCGGCTCGCACAGCCACCGGCCGGCTTCGGAGTCTTCCTCATGGCGAACGAGGACGGCACGGCGGACATCTTCACCGGGGGCCGCAAGCTCCGGGTGAACGTCAGCCCCAGCGTGGAGCTCGAAGAGCTCAGGCGCGGCCAGGAAGTCATGCTCAACGAAGCGCTCAACGTGGTCGAGGCCATGGAGTACGAGAGCGTCGGAGACATCGTCACCCTCAAGGAGATCCTCGAGGACGGCGAGCGAGCCCTGGTGATCGGACACACCGACGAAGAGAGGGTGGTCAGGCTCGCCGAACCACTCCTCGACGTCACCATCAGGCCCGGCGACGCACTCCTGCTCGAACCACGCTCCGGCTACGTCTACGAAGTGGTTCCCAAGAGCGAGGTCGAAGAGCTCGTCCTCGAAGAGGTTCCGGACATCGGCTACGAACAGATCGGCGGCCTGGGCAACCAGATCGAGCTGATCCGCGACGCGGTCGAACTGCCCTACCTCTACCCGGACCTCTTCAAGGAGCACGAACTGCGGCCGCCCAAGGGCGTGCTGCTCTACGGGCCCCCCGGCTGCGGCAAGACGCTCATCGCAAAGGCCGTCGCCAACTCCCTTGCCAAGAAGGTCGCCGAGGTGACCGGACAGGCCGCGGGGAAGAGCTTCTTCCTCAACATCAAGGGACCCGAACTCCTCAACAAGTATGTCGGCGAGACCGAGCGCCACATCCGCCTGGTCTTCCAGCGTGCCAGGGAGAAGGCGAGCGAGGGCACCCCCGTCATCGTCTTCTTCGACGAGATGGAGTCCCTCTTCCGCACCCGCGGATCCGGAGTCAGCTCGGACGTGGAAAACACCATCGTCCCCCAGCTGCTCGCCGAGATCGACGGCGTGGAAGGCCTGGAGAACGTCATCGTCATCGGCGCCTCCAACCGCGAGGACATGATCGACCCCGCGATCCTGCGCCCCGGACGACTCGACGTGAAGATCAAGATCGAGCGTCCGGACGCCGAGGCGGCGAAGGACATCTTCGCCAAGTACCTCACCGAGCGGCTCCCGCTGCACGCGGACGACCTCGCCGAGCACAGCGCCGACCGGCGCGCCACGGTGCACGGCATGATCCAGTCCGTCGTGGAGCAGATGTACGCAGAGTCCGAGGAGAACCGGTTCCTCGAGGTGACGTACGCCAACGGCGACAAGGAAGTCCTCTACTTCAAGGACTTCAACTCCGGCGCCATGATCGAGAACATCGTCGGCCGCGCCAAGAAGATGGCCATCAAGGCCTTCCTCGAAGCCAACCAGAAGGGCCTCAGGGTCTCCCACCTCCTCCAGGCTTGCATCGACGAGTTCAAGGAGAACGAAGACCTGCCCAACACCACCAACCCGGACGACTGGGCCCGCATCTCCGGCAAGAAGGGCGAACGGATCGTGTACATCCGTACGCTCGTCACCGGAAAGCAGGGCGCGGACACCGGACGCTCCATCGACACGGTGGCGAACACCGGTCAGTACCTGTAGAAGACAGGGCGGCTGCGGGTGTCCTTCACGGGTACCCGCAGCTGTCTGTTTTTCAATGAAGACAATGATCTCCCCACCAGCGCAAAGGCGCTCTAGGCTCTTCGGTACCGCCGAGTCGCGCAGTGCGGGGACGGGCACCGCACACGCACCGGAGAACCAGCGGTACTTGAGCGCCGTTCCCGAAGGGGAGCGCCGCCGGGCAAGGAGGGCCGCATGACCGTACGGCGAGTAATGGGCATCGAGACGGAGTACGGCATCTCCGTCCCCGGGCACCCCAACGCCAATGCCATGCTCACCTCGTCCCAGATCGTCAACGCCTACGCCGCGGCGATGCACCGGGCGCGACGCGCCCGCTGGGACTTCGAAGAGGAGAACCCCCTGCGGGACGCGCGGGGCTTCGACCTCGCACGCGAGTCCGCCGACGCCAGCCAGCTCACCGACGAGGACATCGGCCTCGCCAACGTCATCCTCACCAATGGGGCACGGCTCTACGTAGACCACGCACACCCCGAATACAGCTCACCCGAGGTCACCAACCCCTGGGACGCCGTCCTGTGGGACAAGGCCGGCGAGCGCATCATGGCGGAGGCCGCCGAGCGCGCGGCCCAGCTCCCCGGCGCCCAGCCGATCCACCTCTACAAGAACAACACCGACAACAAGGGCGCCTCCTACGGCACGCACGAGAACTACCTGATGAAGCGGGAGACCCCCTTCTCGGACATCGTGCGCCACCTCACGCCGTTCTTCGTCTCCCGACAGGTCGTCACCGGCGCGGGACGCGTCGGCATCGGCCAGGACGGCCACGAGCACGGCTTCCAGCTCAGCCAGCGCGCCGACTACTTCGAGGTCGAGGTGGGCCTGGAGACCACCCTGAAGCGGCCCATCATCAACACCCGGGACGAGCCGCACTCCGACGCGGAGAAATACCGCCGCCTGCACGTGATCATCGGCGACGCGAACCTCTCCGAGATCTCGACGTACCTCAAGCTCGGCACCACATCCCTGGTCCTCGCCATGATCGAGGACGGCTTCATCGCGGTGGACCTCGCCGTCGACCAGCCCGTGCGCACCCTGCACCAGGTCTCCCACGACCCCACCCTCAAGCGCCTGATCACTCTCCGCAGCGGCCGCACACTCACCGCAGTCCAGCTCCAGATGGAGTACTTCGAGCTGGCCCGCAAATACGTGGAGGAGCGGTACGGCTCCGAGGCCGACGAACAGACCAAGGACGTCCTCACCCGCTGGGAAGACGTCCTGGGCCGCCTGGAGAGCGATCCCATGAGCCTCTCCGGGGAGCTCGACTGGGTCGCCAAACGGGAGCTCATGGAGGGCTACCGCCGCAGGGACAGCCTCGACTGGGACGCCGCGAGGCTCCACCTGGTCGACCTCCAGTACGCGGACGTACGCCCCGACAAGGGCCTCTACAACCGCCTGGCGGCCCGCGGCAAGATGAAGCGCCTCCTGGACGAGCCGGCGGTCGAGCGCGCCCAGACGAAGCCTCCTGAGGACACCCGCGCGTACTTCCGCGGCCGCTGCCTGGAGCAGTACGCGGACGACGTGGCGGCCGCGTCGTGGGATTCGGTCATCTTCGACCTGCCCGGTCGCGACTCGCTGCAGCGGGTGCCCACACTGGAGCCGCTGCGCGGGACGCGGAACCACGTCAAGGAGCTCCTGGACCGCTGCCGCACGGCAGAGGACCTGGTTCGGGTGCTCTCCGGCGGCTGAAAGACCCGGCGTATGGGAATCATCGAGGTGGTCCCCGGACGTTGCAGTAACTACGGGGCCGATGTCAGACCTGGCTTATAGGGTCTGATCACGTACATCGAACCGAAATGAGCGGGGTGAGGTACATGGCGACCAAGGACACCGGCGGCGGACAGCAGAAGGCGACACGTTCCACCGAGGAGACCGAGGAGCAGGCGCAGGAAGCGCAGGGCTCCGAGGACCTCAAGGAGCGGCAGGAGAAGTTGAGCGACGACGTGGACTCGGTTTTGGACGAAATCGACGACGTACTCGAGGAAAATGCCGAGGACTTCGTGCGCTCATTTGTGCAGAAAGGTGGGCAATAACGGACATGGCGGGCGTCGAGCGGAAGCGGTGCCCCAAGTGTTCCCGAACGCTGTCGCTGTCCTCGTTTGCCGCTGACAGGAATCGACCGGACGGCCTTCAGGCGCATTGTCGGAAGTGTGTGGCGGAATACAGCGCTGCGCACTACCGGCGTCGCCAGGAGGCGCTGGGGAAGACTGTGCGCGAAAAGGTGGACGTTCCGTCCGGTCACAAGTTGTGCCGCACTTGCGGCGAGATCAAGCCGCACGGTGAGTGGCATCGCAATGCCACTGCATCTGACGGCCTGTCGACCCGCTGTAAGGCGTGCCGCGCAGAGCGGGGGCGAGTCGACCATCTCAAGCGCCAGTACGGCATGACCGAAGCCGAGCGCGACGAGATGATCGCCTCCCAGATGGGGATCTGTGTGATCTGCCTCAACGCCCCAGCCGTACATGTGGATCACTGCCACGAGACGGGTAGTGTCCGTGGCGTACTGTGCTTCAACTGCAATTCGGCCATCGGCAAGTTGGGAGACGATCCCGGCACCGTCCGCCGTGCGGCCGCATACCTGGAAGGAAACGCGTGGAAGCCAACACTCGTAGCACCGGGCGTCTACCAGCTGCCTTCCTGACGCCTGGTTCTTCGTCCTTCATGGACTTTCTGTCGGAGCATCAGCCCGAGATCCTGCCGGGCAACCGGCAGTTGCCGCCCACGCAGGGCGTCATCGAGGCGCCGCACGGCACGACGATCGTGGCGACGACGTTCCCCGGCGGCGTGGTGCTCGCCGGTGACCGGCGGGCGACCATGGGCAATGTCATCGCTCAGCGCGACATCGAGAAGGTCTTCCCGGCCGACGAGTACTCGGCCGTCGGCATCGCTGGCACCGCCGGTCTCGCCGTGGAGATGGTCAAGCTCTTCCAGTTGGAGCTTGAGCACTTCGAGAAGGTCGAGGGCGCCACGCTCTCCCTGGAGGGCAAGGCGAATCGGCTCTCCACGATGATCCGCAGCAATCTCGGCATGGCCATGCAGGGTCTGGCCGTCGTTCCGCTCTTCGCGGGGTACGACGTGGACCGTGAGAAGGGGCGCATTTTCTCGTACGACGTCACGGGCGGGCGTTCCGAGGAGCACGGCTTCGCGGCCACCGGTTCCGGTTCGGTGTTCGCGCGTGGTGCGATGAAGAAGCTCTACCGCAACGATCTGACGGAGCAGGAGGCGACGACGCTCGTCGTGCAGGCGTTGTACGACGCGGCGGACGACGACTCGGCGACGGGTGGTCCGGATGTCGCCCGTCGGATCTATCCGATCGTCACTGTGATCTCCGATGAGGGTTTCCGGAGGCTGGGGGACGAGGAGTCGTCCGAGATCGCCCGCTCGATCCTTGAGCGGCGTCTGGAGCAGCCCGACGGTCCGCGGGCCTCGCTGCTCTGATCGATCCGTATTCGCCACTGACTGAGTCACTGACAGAAAGGGACGGATAGCCGGTGTCGACGCCGTTCTATGTCTCACCCCAGCAGGCCATGGCCGACCGGGCGGAGTACGCCCGCAAGGGTATCGCCCGTGGTCGCAGCCTTGTTGTGCTGCAGTTCGCCGATGGCATCGTGTTCGTCGGCGAGAACCCGTCCCGTGCGCTGCACAAGTTCAGCGAGATCTATGACCGGATCGGCTTCGCGGCCGCCGGCAAGTACAACGAGTACGAGAACCTGCGGATCGGTGGCGTGCGCTATGCCGATCTGCGCGGATACACCTACGACCGTGACGATGTGACGGCCCGTGGGCTCGCGAACGTCTACGCCCAGACGCTGGGCACGATCTTCTCGAGCCAGGCGGAGAAGCCGTACGAGGTGGAGTTGGTCGTCGCCGAGGTCGGGGAGACGGCTGAGGGCGATCAGATCTACCGGCTGCCGCATGACGGTTCGATCGTGGACGAGCACGGCTCGGTCGCGGTCGGCGGCAATGCCGAGCAGATCAGTACGTATCTGGATCAGCGCCACCGGGACGGGATGACGCTGGCCGAGGCGCTGAAGCTGGCGGTGCAGTCGCTGTCCCGCGACACCAACGGCAGTGAGCGGGAGATCCCCGCGGAGCGGCTCGAGGTGGCGGTGCTCGACCGGACGCGGCCGCAGCAGCGGAAGTTCAAGCGGATCGTCGGGCGGCAGCTCGCGCGGCTGCTCGAAGGGGACGCTTCGGCGCCCACGGATGCCGCCTCCGACACGGAGGAGACGGACGCGGGTTCCGACTCCGCTTCCGAGTCCGGGTCCACCGAGGAGTAGTTCGGTTCGGCGTACGCCCCGTGGCCTGGCCTTCGGGCCGGGGTGCGGGGCGTTCGTGTGTGTGCAGTGCGTGGCTAGGGCGCGGGGGCGGTCGAGCCGCGGGCGATCAGTTCCACGGGGAGGGTGTCGAGGCGGGGGGTGCGGCCGTCGAGGACGGCGAGCAGTGAGGTCATGCCGTGTTCGCCGAAGCGTTCGGCGGGCAGGCGGACGGTGGTGAGCTCGGGTTCCACGGCGGTGGCCAGGGTGAGGTCGTCGAAGCCGGTCACCGAGAGGTCCTCGGGCACCCGCAGGCCCAGTCTGCGGGCGGCTTTGCAGGCGCCTGCGGCGAGGATGTCGTCGTCGCAGACGAGTGCGGTGGGGCGGGGGCCTGGCGTGGCGAGTGCGGTCTCCGTGACGGCGCGGGCGTCGTCGACGGTGAGGGGTGCCCGCACGGTGCGTACGGCGGCTCCGGTGCCCTGCAGTGCTCCGGCGAGGGCGTCGGCGCGTACGTCGAAGGTCCAGGTGTCGACTCCTGCCGCGAGGTGCAGGAAGTCGCGGTGGCCGAGGGACAGGAGGTGTTCGGTGACGCGGCGCATGCCGTCGGCGATGTCGAGGTTGACGGTGGCGGTGCCGAGGCTGCCGGTGGGGTCGCTGTCGAGCATGACGAGGGGGAGTTCGTCGCCTCGGATGGTGGCGAGGGCGTCGGAGGCCATGGAGGAGGCGAGGACGCCGTCCAGGGAGGCGCGCGCGGAGTCGAAGGGGTCGCGGGCGGGGCCGACGCCGTCGGGGGAGGGGTAGAGGACGACGCCGAAGCCGTGTTCGGCGGCGACGCGGGCGGCTCCGGTGTAGACGCGGGCGAAGAATTCGTTGGTGAGGGCGGGGACGACGAGGAGGGCGGTCCTGGTCCTGCCGAGGCGGAGGTTGCGGGCCGCGAGATTGGGCCGGTAGCCGAGTTCGCGGGCGGTGGCGCGGACCCGCTCGGCGGTGCGCTCGGCGACCCGGCCGCGCCATTTCTCGCCGAACACGAGGGAGACGGTGGCCTGGGACACCCCGGCGGCGCGCGCGACGTCGCGGCTCGTGGGGCGCGTGCCCGCGGTCTCCTGCTGTGGCCCGGCCACTCCTGGTACCTCCCTGGTTGGTGCCGCGGGACGTCCATGAGGTGGACCCGCGGTGAGCGCTCATGGTACGTATGACGCTCGACGTTATACGTAAAACCTTGGCGCGTCGGTGCCGGGCGAGGGGCGGGAAGCATGGCTGCCGGATACGTGGAGATCCTCCGGACGAGATACGCCGGGCGGCTGCTCGCCGGCACGCTGGTGGGCCGGCTGCCGAATGCGACGGCTGCCATCGCCATCGTGCTGTTCATCCGCGCCGAGGGCGGGACGTACAGCCTGGCCGGTGGTCTGGCCGCGGTGTACGGCGTCGCCAACGCGGTGGGGCAGCCGCTGCTCGGCCGCCTGGTGGACCTCTACGGGCAGCCGCGGATCCAGCTTCCCGCCGCAGTGCTCTCGGCGCTCGGTATGGGGGCCTTCGCCTTCACGGGGCCGGACTCGCTCGCGGCGGCCTATGTGGCGGTGGGCGCGGCCGGACTGTTCACGCCGCCCCTGGAGGGCGGCCTGCGCGCGCTGTGGCCGAGCGTCCTCGGCAAGGAGGGGCAGGTGCACACGGCGTACGCCATGGACGCCATCGCCCAGGAAGTCATGTTCACCGTCGGCCCGTTGGTCATCACCGGCAGCGTCGCGCTCTGGTCGGAGCAGGCCGCGCTGCTCGTCGTGAACGCCATCGGGGTCCTGGGCGCTCTCTCCGTAGTGCTGTCGAAGCCCTCGCGCGCGTGGCGCTCGGCGCCCCGCGAGGCGCACTGGCTCGGCGCGCTGCGCTCCAAGGGGCTGCTCACGCTGCTCGGCGCGTTCCTCTTCATTGGCATGGCGCTCGGCTCCATCACCGTGGCCGGCGTCTCGTACGCCGACGGGCACGGGGGTGACGCGGTCTACGGCTGGATGATGGCGGCGATAGGTCTCGGCGCCCTGGTCGGCGGTTCCGTGTACGGGGCGCGGCAGTGGGGCGGCGTACCGGAGAAGCGTCTTACCGTCCTGGTGGCCCTGTTGGCGCTCTGCTACTGGCCGTTGACGCTGACCCCCGGAGCGGTCGCCATGGTGGCGCTCACGGCTGTGGCGGGCGTCTTCCTGGCGCCGGCGCTCGCGTGTGCGTTCATCATCGTCGACCGGCACGCACCGCGGGGCACGGTCACTGAGGCGTTCTCCTGGCTTGTGACGACGTTCACCGTCGGTGCGTCCCTCGGAACGGCCGCCGCGGGCCCGGTCGTCGAGTGGGGCGGGACGGTGTGGGGCTTCGCGGTGCCGGGCCTGGCGGGAGTGGCCGCGCTGCTTGTTCTGCTGGCCACGGGCCGGGTGCTCGCGCTGCCCGCGGATTCGGCGGTCGTTGCGAGTTCATCGGAAAATGATCGAAACGGTGCTGTCGAACCCGGTTTCAGTGCAGGGCATAAGGCGTAATGTTCAGTCATGGACCGCCGCATTTTCGGGCTGGAGAACGAGTACGGCGTCACGTGCACGTTTAGGGGGCAGCGCCGTCTGTCACCTGACGAGGTGGCGCGCTACCTCTTCCGCCGTGTTGTGTCATGGGGCCGCAGCAGCAACGTCTTTCTGCGGAACGGCGCCCGCCTCTATCTTGACGTGGGGTCACATCCGGAATACGCAACCCCGGAATGTGACAACGTGACCGAGCTGGTCACCCACGACAAAGCGGGCGAGCGCATTCTGGAAGGCCTGCTCGTCGACGCCGAACGCCGCCTGCACGAGGAGGGAATCGCGGGCGACGTCTATCTCTTCAAGAACAACACCGACTCGGCGGGAAACTCCTACGGCTGCCACGAGAACTATCTGGTGGCCCGGCACGGGGAGTTCTCGCGGCTCGCGGACATCCTCATTCCGTTCCTGGTCACGCGGCAGCTGCTGTGCGGCGCGGGCAAGGTGCTGCAGACTCCGCGCGGTGCCGTGTACTGCGTGAGCCAGCGTGCCGAGCACATCTGGGAGGGAGTCTCCTCCGCGACCACCCGCTCCCGGCCGATCATCAACACCCGCGACGAACCGCACGCGGACGCCGAGCGCTACCGCAGGCTGCACGTCATCGTCGGCGACTCGAACATGTCCGAGACGACCATGCTCCTCAAGGTCGGCGCCACCGACTTGGTGCTCCGCATGATCGAGGCGGGCACGGTGATGCGTGACCTGACCCTGGAGAACCCGATCCGGGCCATCCGCGAGGTCAGCCACGACATCACGGGCCGCCGCAAGGTGCGCCTGGCCAGCGGCCGCGAGGCCTCGGCCCTCGAAGTGCAGCGCGAGTACTACGACAAGGCCGTGGACTTCGTGGAGCGCCGCGGCATCCGCACGGGCACGGTCGAGCAGGTCCTGGAACTGTGGGGCCGCACGCTCGACGCGATCGAGGCCGAGGACCTCGACCGGATCGGCACCGAGATCGACTGGGTCATGAAGTACAAGCTCATCGAGCGGTACCGCGCGAAGAACAACATGACCATGTCGCACCCCCGGGTCGCGCAGATAGACCTCGCGTACCACGACATCCACCGCCGTCGTGGCCTGTACTACCTCCTGGAGCGAAAGGGACAAGCCGCCCGTATCTGCAACGACTTGAAGATCTTCGAGGGCAAGTCGGTGCCCCCGCAGACGACCCGCGCGCGGCTGCGCGGTGACTTCATCCGCCGGGCCCAGGAGCAGCGCCGCGACTTCACGGTCGACTGGGTGCACCTGAAGCTCAACGACCAGGCGCAGCGCACGGTTTTGTGCAAGGACCCCTTCCGGTCGGTGGACGACCGGGTGGAGAAGCTCATCGCCGGTATGTGATCGCCGGTATGTAAACCCCTGAGACGGGTGGTGCGTTGCGGGAACGCAACGCGGGGCGCCGTACGTTCCTCGTACGGCGCCCTTCTCCATGCGTAGAGTTGCGCGCACGCCAACCGACAAGATCGACCGATACGAGGCCCCCACCGTGCGCCGACGCTCACTTCTCCTTGCCGTTCCGGCCGGCCTGCTCACGCTGGCCGGGTGTGGTGACGACAAGGCCGACAAGGCCAAGTCCAGCGACAGCCCGTCCCCTTCCAACCCGAACTCGGCCGCGCCGAAGGCGAAGATCGTGGACGGGCCCGTGCCCGAGATCACGAAGGGGGCGAAGTTCGGCCAGAAGCCGACCGTCGCGAAGGGGAACGGCAAGCCGTCCTCCGACCTCGCGGTCAAGACCCTGATCCAGGGCAAGGGGGCCGAGGTCAAGAAGGGTGACTACCTCCAGGCCAGCTACCTCGGCCAGATCTGGGCCACGGCGAAGGTCTTCGACAACTCCTACGACCGGGGCAACCCCACGGTCTTCCCGATCGGCGTCGGCCAGGTCATCCCCGGCTGGGACCAGGCCCTGGTCGGCAAGAAGCTCGACAGCCGAGTGGAGCTCGCCATCCCCCCGAAGATGGGGTACGGCAAGGAGGGCAACAAGCAGGCGGGCATCAAGGGCGACGACACCCTGGTCTTCGTCGTCGACCTGGTGAACACCTTCAACGCCAAGAGCTCGGCCAAGGGTGACGAGGTCGCGCAGTCCAACATCGACCTCCCCAAGGTCGGCACGAACACGGTCGGCAAGGCCCCCTCGATCGACGTCCCGAAGAAGGACGCCCCGAAGAAGCTCGTCGCGAACTACGTCATCGAGGGCGACGGCGACGAGATCAAGGAGACCGACAGCCTGCTGTGCCAGTACAAGGGCGTGCTGTGGGCCGACGGCAAGGAGTTCGACTCCTCGTACAAGAGCGGTCAGCTCGCCTCGTTCCAGCTTGCGCAGGTCGTCAAGGGCTGGGCGCAGGGCCTGACCGGCAAGAAGGTCGGCAGCCGTGTCCTGATCGTCGTCCCGCCGGAGCTCGGGTACGGTGACCAGCCGCCGCAGGGCAGCACCATCAAGAAGGACTCCACGCTGGTCTTCTCCGTGGACATCCTCGCGAAGATGTGACGCCGGGCGAAGATGTAAGACTGTCCGCGCATGACCATCCGTATCAAGCAGGAGCATTTTCGTGAGCATTGACAAGCCCGAGGTCGATTTCCCGGGCGGCGAGCCGCCGGCCGAGCTGCAGATCAGGGACATCTGGGAGGGCGACGGCGCGGTCGCGAAGGCCGGCGACTTCGTCAAGGTCCACTACGTGGGCGTGGCCTTCGGCACGGGCGAGGAGTTCGACGCGAGCTGGAACCGCGGCAACCCGCTGGAGTTCCAGCTCGGTGCCGGCCAGGTCATCTCCGGCTGGGACCAGGGCGTCCAGGGCATGAAGGTCGGTGGCCGGCGCGAGCTGATCATCCCCGCGCACCTCGCGTACGGCGACCGCGGCGCCGGCGGCGGCCGTATCGCCCCGGGCGAGACGCTGATCTTCGTCTGCGATCTCGTCTCCGTCTGAGCGACGACTGGGGCCAGGGTCTGATCAGACCTGTCCACCGAGGGTCCATGCCTGTCCTGGCATGGGCCCTCGGCTTTTGCCAGGACACCCCAGGGCGGTACGGTCGCGGTCGGAAGCATTGCTGAGAAAGGGCGTCGATGGCCATTGCCAAGGCCGAGCGGCTGATGAACCTGGCGCTGTGTCTGCTCGGGACGCGGCGGCCGCTCAGCAAGCGCGAGCTGCGCGAGTCCATCGAGGCCTACGTCGAGGCCTTCGGGACCGGTGGGGGACCGGCGGGCTCCGACGACTCCTTCAACCGGATGTTCGAGCGCGACAAGGACGATCTGCGCGAACTCGGCCTGGTCATCGAGACGGTGGAGAATCTCGACGGCGACGTCGGCTACCTCGCCCGACGCGACAGCAACCGCCTCCCGCCCATCACCATCGACGCCGAGGAAGCCGCCGCGCTCGGCCTCGCGGCCAAGGTCTGGCAGCAGGCCCGCCTCGCCGGAGCCGCCAGCGGCGCCCTGCAGAAGCTGCGCGCCGCCGGGCTGCCCGAGGACGTCGACCCGTACGAGGCACACAGCGCCCTCGAACCGCGCATCCCCGTGCACGAGGCGTCCTTCGAGCCGCTGATGCTCGCCTGCCGCGACCGCCGCCCCGTCGTCTTCGACTACCGCAAGGCCACCGCGGCCCGCCCCGAGCAGCGGCACGTCGAGCCGTGGGCGCTCGAGTGCTGGCGCGGCCACTGGTACCTGGCGGGCTGGGACCGCGACCGCGGGGCCGAGCGGGTCTTCCGGCTCTCCCGCATCACGGGCAAGGTGCGCGCCCGCGCCGGAAAGTTCACCGCCGACGTCCCCGACGTGGTCACGGTGCGCGAGACCGTGGCGAGCTGGGCGGGGGAGAGCGCTGACCGCTCCGCCCTCATCCGGCTGCGCACGGGCGCGGGCTATCCGCTGCGGGCCAAGGCCGCCCACATACGCGAAGTGGGCGAAGGGTGGGACGAGTTGGAGATTCCGTACGGGCACGGGCTCGATGCCTGGCTGGTGGAGTTCGGGCCCGATGTGGTGGTCCTGGAGCCCGCGGAGCTGCGGGCCGACGTCGTGGACCGGCTGCGCGCCGTGGCCAAGGGCTGAGGGGACGTACCGAGAATGGCCTCGAACGCCATCGACCAGACCCGGCGGATGCTCTCCCTGGTGACCTATCTGCGCGAGCGCCCCGGCGCCCACGTCAGCGATGTCGCCCGCGCCTTCGGGATCACCCAGGACGAGCTGATCTCCGACCTGGACGTGCTGCCGCTGTGCGGGACCAGCTTCCGCGGCGGCGACCTGCTCGACATCGACACCGACGGCGACCGCATCTGGTGGCACAACCCGGACGACGTGGCGGCCCCCCTGCGGCTCGCCGCCGACGAGGCCACCGCGCTCCTGGTGGCCGCCCGTGCCGTGTCCACACTGCCCGGGCTGCGCGAGAGCGACCGGCAGGCGCTGCTGCGCGCCACCGCCAAGCTGGAGACCGCGGCCGGCGAGGCCGCAGGGGCCAGCGCACGCCTTTCGGTCACCTTCGAGTCCGAGGGCGGCGTCTTCGCGGACGTCGACCGCGCCATCTCCGAGCGGCGCAGGCTCTGGCTGCGCTACTACTCGCCGGCCCGCGACGAGCTCACCGAGCGCGAGGTCGACCCGATCCGGCTCTTCGCCGTGGGGCACACGTACATGGAGGCGTGGTGCTACCTGTCCGAGGCACGCCGCACCTTCCGCCTCGACCGGGTCGCCGAGATCAGGATCCTGGACGAGGCGTCGTCGCCGCCCGAGGTCGAACTGCGTGATCTCTCCGAGGGGCTCGTGCAGCCCGCCGCCGAGGACCCCGAGGTGGTCATCGAGGTCGGGCCGGGCGGCCGCTGGGTCGCCGAGTACTACCCGCACGACAGCGCCGAGGAACTCCCCGACGGCGGACTGCGGATCACGCTGCGCACCCCCGACCCCACCTCGCTGCGCAGGCTCGCGCTGCGGCTCGGCGGGGATGGGCACATCGTCTCCCCGGCCGATCTCGCGGACAGCGCGCGGCAGGCGGCGCGTGAGGCCCTCGCGGCCTATGACCGGCACCCGGACGGGCCGTACGACAGGCAGGAGCAAGGACGTTGAACACAAGCATCATGTCCGAGATTCCCGGAATGTCGAGAATCGCCCCTGTGCTCTTCAAGGCCGCCTGCCCCGACTGCCGGGCCCGCTTCGAACTCTCCGCGGGCGCCCTGCGGTTGGCCATCGGCGCATCGGCCCGCACCACCTTCTACTCCTTCACCTGCCCCGAGTGCGGCGTCGCGGTGCGCAAGCCCGCGGGCGAGCGCATCGTCGAACTCCTCACCGGTGGCGGGGTGCGGACACTGCGTCTGCACTCGACCGTCTAGGCTCGGCGCATGTTCTGGGCGATGCTGGCGATTGCTGTGGGGTTCTGCGGCCTGGCCGTGCTCGGCGTTCTGGCGATCCGGGTCTTCCTGGAGGCGCAGCGCCTGAGCCGTCAAGTGACGGAGACCACACAGCGGATCAATCGCGCGGCGGAGGATCTGGAAGCGGCGGCGACGGGCGTGGCCCGCGCGGGCCGAGATGTCCTTTAGATCCTGTGAATCCGGCAGGGGCCGCAGAGGCGCGCATCGACACCGCGGCCTGTCAACTTCCCTTGTGCGGCAGGTACGCTGCTTGAGCGGCCCGGAGTGCGAGGCGCGGGCCGCAACTGGGAGTACGCACAGGGATTGCCCTGCGTTCACCCCTGAGCGTTACGATCGCTGCCAGCACGGTGGCCGGACAGACGAGTCCGGCCTGTCCGGCAGCCCCGCCCCTGCCGCCTCGGTGAGAAGGTAAAGACCTATGTTCGGAAAGATCGGCGCCCCCGAGATCATTCTCATTCTCGTCGTCATTGTTCTGCTGTTCGGCGCGAAGAAGCTTCCCGACATGGCCCGGTCGCTCGGCAAGTCCGCGCGCATCCTCAAGAGCGAGGCCAAGGCGATGAAGACGGACGGCAAGAAGGACGAAGCCGCCCCGGCCGACCCGCCCAGCGACCCTTCCGCCGCTCAGCCGCGCACCATCCAGGCCGCGCCCGGCGACGTGACCAGCTCGCGCCCGGTCACCGAGCCCACCGACAGCACCACCAAGCGCTGATCCAAGGCCGGCGACGGCCGGCCTGCCGCACGAGATGAGGACGTGGGTTGCTCAAGTCTGCCCGCAAGAAGGAACAGGATCCCGAGGGGCGGATGCCTCTTGCGGAGCACCTGCGTGAGCTCCGCAACCGGCTCGCGAAGGCCGTGCTGGCCATCATCGTCGTCGCGATCGTCGCTGCCTTCTTCTACAAGGACATCATCGAGTTCTTCACGGACCCGATACTGAGTTCCGTAGGGTGCGAATCCAGCTTCGCCGAGCTGGCGAAGAAGGGCGGGGACGAGACCTGCGCGCGCATCGTGCTGAACGGTCTGATCACGCCGTTCACACTTGCCCTGAAGATCTCCCTGATGGCCGGCGTGGTGCTCGCGTCGCCGATCTGGCTGTACCAGCTGTGGGCGTTCGTCGCCCCTGGCCTGCACAAGAGCGAGAAGAAGTACGCCTACGCATTCGTGGGCGCCGGCTTCCCGCTGTTCATGTGCGGTGGGTTCTTCGCGTACAAGACGCTGCCGACCATGGCGCGGGTGCTGCTCGACTTCTCACCCGGCGGTGTCGACAACCAGCTCCCGCTGGATGAACTGATCGACCTGGTCACCCGTATGGTGATCGTTTTCGGTCTCTCCTTCGAGCTGCCGCTGCTCCTGGTCATGCTCAACCTCACCGGAGCCATCACCGGCAAGCGGATGCTCGGCTGGTGGCGCGGGATGATCATGGGCATCACGGTCTTCGCGGCCGTGGCGACGCCCAGCACGGACCCGCTGACCATGATCATGCTCGCCGGGCCGATCTGGGTGCTGTACTTCGCGGCCACCGCGTTCTCGCTCCTCAACGACCGGCGCAAGGCCAGGATCGATGCCGCAGGGCCCGACGACGACGAGGCGTCCGACCTCGATCTGACGCCCGAGGACGTCGGCGAGATCGAGTCCGTATCGGCCAGCAGGGCCCTGCCGCAGCAGAGCAGCACGGACCGGGATCGGGTAAACGGTTTCGACGACGTGACCTGACCTTGTAGGGTCCGGCCGTGACCAGCGAGATCACCCTCTTCGTCAATCCCACCGCGGGCCGCGGCCGGGGCGCCCACGCGGCGCAGCCGGCCGCTTCCGCGTTGCGGGCAGCAGGCTTCTCCGTACGCACGGTCATCGGCGAGGACGCCGCCGACGCGCTGCGCCGGGCGCGGGACGCCGTCGAGGGCGGCACGGGAGCGCTGATAGCCGTCGGCGGCGACGGCATGACGAGCCTCGCGCTGCAGGCCGTCGCCCAGACGGACACCCCGCTGGGGGTGATCGCCGTGGGCACCGGCAACGACTTCGCCCGAGCGCTCGGGCTCCCGGTGCGGGACCCTGCGGCCGCCGGGGCGGTCGTCGCCGACGCGCTCGACGCGGGACGGACCAGCGCCGTCGACCTGGGCCGGGTCGGCAAGACCTGGTTCGGCACCGTGCTCGCATCCGGCTTCGACTCACGGGTCAACGACCGGGGCAATCGCATGCGCTGGCCCACCGGGCGCTTCAAGTACGACCTCGCGATGCTCGCCGAGCTGGCCGCCTTCAAGATCGTCCCGTACCGGATCACTCTGGACGACGGGGAGGTCCACGAGGTCGAGGCGACGCTCGTCGCCGTCGGGAACGGATCCTCGTACGGCGGAGGCATGAAGATCTGCGCCCGCGCCGACATGACCGACGGACTCTTCGACGTCACCGTCGTCGGCGACTGCAGCCGCACGACGCTCCTGAAGGTCTTCCCGCGCGTCTACAAGGGCACGCACCTGGACCATCCCAAGGTCACCGTCCACCGGGCGCGGAAGGTCGAACTCGCGGCCTCGGGCGTGACCGGATACGCGGACGGAGAGCAGCTGGGGGCCCTGCCGCTGAAGGCCGAGTGTGTGGCGGGGGCCGTGCGCATCCTGGTGCCCGAAGGGTCTCCGGGGCCGTAAGACAGATAATGATCGTCCGTTGTCAGTGGTGGCCGGTAGGCTCGAAAGCACGATGACAGAGGACCTCTCACCGGCCGAGCGGTACGCGGCGGCGCGCGAGCGCGCTGCCGAGCAGGCCACCGCACTCGCGGGCTTCCGCGAGATGTACGAATTCGGCCTCGACCCCTTCCAGATCGAGGCCTGCCAGGCGCTCGAGGCGGGCAAGGGCGTGCTCGTGGCCGCCCCCACGGGCTCGGGCAAGACGATCGTCGGCGAGTTCGCCGTGCACCTGGCCCTGCTGCAGGGCAAGAAATGCTTCTACACGACGCCGATCAAGGCGCTCTCCAACCAGAAGTACGCCGATCTGGCGAAGCGGTACGGCGCGGACAAGGTCGGCCTGCTGACCGGCGACAACAGCGTCAACTCCGACGCTCCGGTGATCGTGATGACCACCGAAGTGCTGCGCAACATGCTGTATTCGGGCTCGCAGTCGCTCCTCAACCTCGGCTATGTGGTGATGGACGAGGTGCACTACCTCTCCGACCGCTTCCGTGGCGCCGTCTGGGAAGAGGTGATCATCCACCTCCAGGAATCGGTCACGCTGGTCTCCCTGTCGGCGACGGTCTCGAACGCGGAGGAGTTCGGCGACTGGCTGGACACCGTGCGCGGCGACACCCAGGTGATCGTCTCCGAGCACCGGCCCGTGCCGCTGTTCCAGCACGTGCTTGCCGGGCGCCGGATGTACGACCTCTTCGAGGAGGGCGAGGGCCAGAAGAAGACGGTCAACCCCGACCTCACGCGCATGGCGCGGATGGAGGCCAGCCGTTCGTACAACCCGCGCGACCGCCGCAAGGGCAAGATGGTCCGCGAGGCCGACCGTGAGCGCGAGCGCCGACAGCGGTCGCGGATCTGGACGCCCGGCCGCCCCGAGGTCATCGACCGGCTCGACTCCGAGGGCCTGCTGCCCGCCATCACGTTCATCTTCAGCCGCGCGGCCTGCGAGGCCGCCGTGCAGCAGTGTCTGTACGCGGGGCTGCGGCTGAACGACGACGAGGCGCGGATGCAGGTCCGCCGGATCGTCGAGGAGCGCACGGCCGCCATCCCGGACGAGGACCTGCACGTCCTGGGCTACTACGAATGGCTCGAAGGCCTGGAGCGCGGCATCGCGGCGCACCACGCGGGCATGCTGCCCACCTTCAAGGAGGTCGTCGAGGAGCTGTTCGTGCGCGGGCTCGTGCGCGCCGTCTTCGCCACCGAGACGCTCGCCCTCGGCATCAACATGCCTGCGCGCAGCGTGGTGTTGGAGAAGCTCGTCAAGTGGAACGGCGAACAGCACGCCGACATCACCCCGGGCGAGTACACGCAGTTGACCGGCCGCGCCGGGCGGCGCGGCATCGACATCGAGGGCCATGCGGTCGTGCTGTGGCAGCGCGCCATGAGTCCGGAGCACCTCGCGGGGCTCGCAGGCACCCGTACGTATCCGCTGCGGTCCAGCTTCAAGCCGTCGTACAACATGGCGGTGAACCTGACCGAGCAGTTCGGGCGGCACCGCTCGCGCGAGCTCCTGGAGACGTCCTTCGCGCAGTTCCAGGCCGACAAGTCGGTCGTGGGGATTTCGCGGCAGGTGCAGAAGAACGAGGAAGGTCTTGAGGGCTACAAGGCCTCCATGACCTGCCACTTGGGGGACTTCGACGAGTATGCGCGGCTGCGCCGCGAGCTCAAGGACCGGGAGACCGAGCTCGCCAAGCAGGGCGCCAACCAGCGCAGGGCGGCGGCCGCCGCCGCTCTGGAGAAGCTCAAGCCCGGTGACGTCATCCACGTCCCGACCGGGAAGTACGCGGGCCTGGCGCTCGTCCTCGATCCGGGGATTCCCGCGGGACGGGTCAACGGCCATCGGGGCTTCGAGCACCAGGACGGTCCGCGGCCGCTGGTGCTTACCGCCGAGCGGCAGGTCAAGCGGCTGGCGGCGATGGACTTCCCGGTGCCGGTGGAAGCCCTCGACCGGATGCGGATCCCGAAGTCGTTCAACGCGCGTTCCCCGCAGTCGCGCCGCGACCTGGCGTCCGCGCTGCGCACCAAGGCCGGGCACATCGTGCCCGAGCGGCACCGCAAGGGGCGCGCTGCCGCCGCCGACGACCAGGAGATCGCCCGGCTGCGCGCGGAGCTGCGCGCGCACCCCTGCCACGGCTGCGACGAGCGCGAGGACCACGCGCGCTGGGCTGAGCGCTACCACCGCCTGCGGCGGGACACCGTTCAGCTGGAGCGGCGCATCGAGGGGCGTACGAACACCATCGCGCGTACCTTCGACCGGATCGTCGCGCTGCTCACCGAGATGGACTACCTCCGGGGTGACGAGGTCACCGAGCACGGCAAGCGGCTGGCCCGGCTGTACGGCGAGCTGGACCTTCTGGCGAGCGAATGCCTGCGGGAAGGCGTGTGGGAGGGGCTCAGCCCGGCCGAACTGGCCGCGTGCGTCTCGGCGTTGGTGTTCGAGGCGCGGATGGCGGATGACGCCCTCGCCCCCAAGCTGCCCTCCGGGAAGGTGAAGGCCTCGCTCGGCGAGATGGTGCGGATCTGGGGGCGGCTCGATGCCCTGGAGGAAGAGTTCAAGATCAACCAGACGGAAGGGGTCGGACAGCGCGAGCCCGACCTCGGCTTCGCCTGGGCGGCGTACATGTGGGCGTCGGACAAGGGCCTCGACGAGGTGCTGCGGGAGATCGAGATGCCTGCCGGGGACTTTGTGCGGTGGTGCAAGCAGGTGATTGATGTGCTGGGGCAGATTGCGGCGGCGGCGCCTCGGGAGGGGTCCACTGTGGCGAAGAACGCCCGTAAGGCTGTGGATCAGTTGCTGCGAGGGGTTGTGGCTTACAGCTCTGTCGGCTGACGGTGGGGGAGGGTTCACCGAGGAGGACTTCGACGGCGTGGTGGACGCCAACTTCAAGGGCGTCTTCTTCACCGTCAAGCACG